>DATGIA010000094.1:0-25286 GCA_035307465.1 Steroidobacteraceae bacterium | reverse complement strand
GAGGCCGCGCTCGGCGGCCCGCTCGCCCTGGTGGCGGCGGGCGATGAGATCACAATTGATGCAGAGCGTCGCGAAATCACGCTGCACGTGAGCGCGGCCGAGCTCAAGCGCCGGCGAGGGCGCTGGAAGCCACCCCGGCCGTTCGCGCGGCGGGGCGCTCTGGCGAAGTACGCCCGCCAGGTCAGCAGCGCTTCTCTGGGCGCCATTACCGATGCTGACTGACGCCCCGAAGAGCGGTTTGGATGTAGGAGGAGGTTGAGATCTCGGCTTGCAGTGCAGGCGGGATGTGTGTCAGTCTCCCAATTCGCAGAGGGAAATTTGAAGGGAAACCGCTGGTCGAAAGTCCAAGGGGTTTAGGTTCCCGACGCGCATAATTTTTTAAAAGGGGTGCGTGCCGCAAAGCGCGCACCGTTCGAGGGGCACGGTCGAACTCGGGTTATGTACCAGTACCAACAGCCATCGTTGTTTTCGGGCCGCCGCGGCGCGGCGCTCGTCGCCGTCATCGTTTTACATATCTTTCTGGTCTGGGGCTTTTATACCGGTCTCGCGGGCAAGCTCGCGCAGAAGATCATTCCTCCGGTCGAAGTGGCGCAGATCGAGAAGCCGAAGGAAGTCGACAAGCCCCCACCGCCCCCACCGAAGCTCGATGAGATCAAGCCCTACGTGCCGCCGCCCGAGTTCGTGAGCATTCAGCAAGAGGCGCCGCAGACCAACGCCATCACGCAGACCACGCAGGTGCAAAAAGTGGCGGCACCGCCGCCGCCCCCCGCGCCGAAGGCGGGCACCGGCATCCGGATGGACCCGAAGCACCCCCTCAAGATCGGTGAGGACTACTACCCGGATGCATCGCGGCGCGCCGGCGAGGAGGGTCGTTGCATCGTCGAGGTGACGGTGGCAGTCGATGGACGCATCACCGCCGAGAAGATCCAGACGAGCTCGGGCTTTCCGCGCCTCGACGATGCATGCCTCAAGGGTGTGCATGGCCAGCGTGTGATTCCGGCGACCGAGGATGGCAAGCCGGTCGAGAAGACCGTCGCGATTCCCATTGTCTGGAAGCTCACCAACAAGTAAACAGGCCACCAGCCCCGTTTTCAGCTCGACACGGATTTTCGCTCATCAAGGTTTCAGATATAAACGCTTGAATCACGTCTGTCCCATCAATCTTCATCGCGCTTCGGCGTTACGAGATAGGAAGTAAAGGAAATCGGTTTATGAACGAGACACAAGTTGACAACCCATATGGCCTCAGTGCTCTCATCCACAACGGCGATCCGGTGCAGCTGTCCGTGCTGGGGATCCTGCTGATCATGTCGCTGTTGACGTGGTTCATCATGATCACGAAGTACATCGATCAGCGCCGGCAGCGCCGCCAGGCCGTCGAGGCCGAGCGGGAGTTCTGGAATTCCTCGAGCCTGACCGATGCGATCTCGAAGCTGAAGGGTGGATCGAATCCCTTTCGTGCGCTCGCCGAGACCGGCAAGCAGGCTTTCGAGTATCACGAGACCAACAAGACCCGCCTCTCCGGTGCGATCGGCACCAGCGAATGGATCACCGAGTCGCTGCAGCGCACGGCCGATCAGGTCGTGAGCAGCATGCAGGCCGGCCTGCCCGTCCTCGCCTCGGTCGGTGCCACGGCGCCCTTCGTCGGTCTGTTCGGCACCGTCATCGGCATCTATCACGCGCTCATCGCGATCGGCGTGGCGGGTCAGGCATCGATCGACAAGGTCGCAGGACCGGTCGGTGAGGCCTTGATCATGACCGCGATCGGCTTGGCGGTGGCGGTGCCCGCGGTGCTCGGATACAACATCCTCCTGCGGGGCAACAAGCGTGTGCAGGAGACGGTGAGCCACTTCACCCACGAGCTGCATGCGTACCTGATTTCGGGCGCGAAGATGGGCTTGGGCATGGACAAGGGTCCCGGCACACCGCCGGTCGTTAAGCCGGCCCCGGTGGCGGCGCGCTGATCGCGGCTCGATAGGAGAGCTCAGTCCATGGCGATCAGTCTCGGAGCGGACGCCGACGAAGGCGAGGCGATGTCGGACATCAACGTGACGCCGCTCGTGGACGTCATGCTGGTGCTGCTCATCATCTTCATCATCACCATCCGCGTGATCATTCAGCAGGTGAACGTGCAACTGCCGAAGGCGACCAACCTGCCGACGCAGACCCGGCCCGAGAACATCACCATTGCGGTCGACAAGGACGGCAACATCTACTGGAACACTCAGAAGATGAGCGGCACGGACGACTTGAAGAACCGATTGCGGCAGGTCGTACGCGAGGATCCGCAGCCGGAGATTCATATCCGCGGCGATGCGAACGTGCGCTATCAGTTCGTCGGTCAGGTGCTGGCCTCGACACAGCAGATCGGCATGCGCAAGGTGGCCTTCATCACGACGCCCGATCATTTCGGGCCTGGAACCTGAGGAGCGATCGCCATGGCAATGGCCGTCGGCAGCAAGGAAGGGCAGTCCTATTCCGAGATCAACATGACGCCGTTGATCGACGTAATGCTGGTGCTGCTCATCATCTTCATCATCACCATTCCGAGTCAGACCCACGCGGTCAAGATCGACAACCCGCAGGCAAACAATCCTCCACCCACGACGCAGCCGGAAGTCATCAATCTGGCGATCGATTTCGACGGCACGCTGCTCTGGAACAGCTCACCGGTGGATCGCAAGACCCTGCAGGGCTACATCGAGCAGGAGGCCACGAAGGACCCGCAGCCCGAGGTGCACATCTCGGTGGACAAGTTTGCGAAGTACGAGATCGTGGCGCAGACGCTCGCGGATTTGCAGCACCGCGGCCTGAAGAAGATTGGATTCGTCAACAACGATTATTTTTAGAAAGGTTACCGACGGGTGTTGCGGCGCGTGCGCCCGTTGGTGGCGGGCTCACGCGCCGTTTGTTTGAAGGGCCCCACACACAACAACTGGTTTTTCTCTTGAAGGTGCGAGCATGACGGTCATCAACAACAATTCTCTTTCCCTGTATTCCTCGAGCCGCCGCTGGGTCGCAATGATCGCTTGCGCGGCGGTGGCGGTGGGTGGGATCTGCGCCATACGGGGCGCGCGCGCGGCGGAAGAAGGAAAGAAGCAGGAGATCAGCCGTGTCATCGCCAAGGAGATGACGGCCGCCCAGAAGGCGCTGCAGGCGCAGCAGTGGGCCGAGGCGCTGAAGAATGCCGAGGCGGCAGAGCAAAAATCGCCGCTCACGACCTACGACAAGAAGATCATCTACCAATTCGAGGCCATCGCGCTCGTCAGGCTCAACAGGCTGAAGGAGGCGCAGGTCGCCTTCGAGAAGGAAATGGCGACCGGGATCATGACGGCGGATGAGAGTGCACAGGCTCTCAAGGCGCTGTTCAGCATTGCGGCGAGCTCGCAGCAGTACCAGAAGACCATCGATTACGGCAAGCAGCTCGTCGACTCGGGACTTGCAACGCCGGAACAGGTATCGATCATTGCGCAATCCTATTATCTGCTCAAGGACTGCAAGAACGCCGTCACCTGGGCCGACAAGGCGATCGCCGCGGAGCGCAAGGCGGGGACCGCGCCCAAGGAGAACGATTACCTCTTCAAGCTGCAGTGCGCTTCGGACTCCGGTGACCAGCAGGCGATGATTCCGGTGCTGCAGGATCTGATCAAGCTCAACAACAAGACCCAGTACTGGAATGATTTGCTGCGCATCGAGCTGCAAGGCGAGCGGGACGACCACAACACGCTGATGATCTTCCGCCTGATGTATGCCACCAACTCGATGACCGATGACACCAACCTGATCGAGATGGTGCAGCTGCTCGCCGATGCGGGCCTGCCGGGCGAAGCCTATAGCATCCTCAACAAGGCGATGTCCTCGGGAACGATCAAGCCCGAGCACAAGGAGCGCTCGCAGCGGCTGCTCAATTCATTGAAGACCCGGTCGGACAACGACCAGAAGACCCTCGCGCAGCAGGATGCCGAGGCCGGCAAGAGCGCCAACGGCGATCTGCTGGTGAAGCTCGGCGAGGTTTACTACGGTTTCGGTGAATACCAGAAGGCCGCCGATGCGATCAATCAGGGGCTGCAGAAGGGCGGTGTGAAGCACATGGACGAGGCGTATGTCTATCTCGCGCTCGCCGACGTTCAGCTCAAGGACACCGCCGGGGCGAAGAAGGCCCTGGCGAGCCTCAAGACCGTGCCCAACATCAGCCCGCGCGTGGCGCGCATCTGGGAGCTGTATGGCGCAACGCTGGGCGGTCCGGCCGCCGCCTCCACGCAGCCGGCCGAGAAGCCGCGGCGCACGGCGCAGCTTCGCCAGCATCCGGCGCCGCGGCATCAGTAGCGGGCCCTCAAGGCGCGAAAGGAGTATTCGAATGACGATCAAAGTCGGCGACAAGATGCCTGAGGGCAAGCTCGGCAAAATGGGCTCCGATGGGCCGCAAAAGGTCACCACGGATGAGTTGTTCAAGGGCAAGACGGTGGTGCTCTTCTCCGTGCCCGGCGCGTTTACTCCGACGTGCAACGCGAAGCATCTGCCGGGCTTCGTCGAGCTGGCCGACCAGATCAAGGCGAAGGGTGTCGACACGATTGCCTGCATGGCGGTCAACGACGTGTTCGTCATGAACGCCTGGGGCAAGGCGGCGGGAGTCGGCGACAAGATCCTGATGCTGGCCGACGGCAACGGAGAGTATGCACGGGCGCTCGGGCTCGAGCTCGATGCGACCGGCTATGGGATGGGCAAGCGCGGCCAGCGCTTTGCGATTCTCGTGAAGGATGGCGTCGCGAAGCAGGTGCATGTCGAGGCGCCGGGCGAGTTCAAGGTCTCGGCCGCCGAGTACATTTTGAAGCAGCTGTAAGGCGAGCAGCCCGGGGCCTTCCGTCCGCGAGTCACCGATGCTCGCCCTCTCGACCTCGGCGCCGTCGTTTGCCGCCGCGGAGGCCACCCGCATCGCCCGCGAGTGCTATGGTCTCGTGGTCGAAAGCTCCGCACTGCCCGGTGAGCGGGACTGCAACTTCCACGTGCGCTCGCGTGATGGGCGTGAATTCGTTCTGAAGATTCTCGATCCGAATGCGCCCGCCGGGGCGACGGATTGCCAGATCGAGGTGCTGCGCCATCTTGCCGAGCAGGACCCCAGCCTGCCGGTCCAGAGGCTCTTCCCGACGGCGGAGGGTCGCTCTTTGGGGCACGTCGAGCGCGACGGACGCACCTATGCAACCTGCCTCATGGGCTATCTGCCGGGCCGGCTCCTCACCCGGATCCGCCCTTCGGAGAAGCTCCTCGAGTCCCTGGGCGCGACCCTCGCACGGCTCGATAGGGCCTTGCAGGGTTTCTATCATCCGGCCCTGGCGCCGCACCTTGCGTGGGACGTGCGACGGCTGCCCGAGCTGGCCGACCACCTGTCCTGGGTGCCCTCGGCGGCGATTCGCGCCCGCCTCGAGAAAGTGATCGCCGAGCTCGCGCTGCGCTTGCGCGCGCTGCGGGGCTTGCGCAGCCAGGCGATTCACGGCGATTGTCACGGCAGCAACCTTCTCGTCGATCCCCTCGAGACGAGCATCACGGGGATCCTGGACTTCGGCGACATGCTCCACGGCCCGCGTATCCTCGAGCCTGCCGTCGCGATATCCGAGCTGCTGACCGAGGACCTCATGGCGCTCGCCGGGGCCGGCGCGTTGCTGAAGGGTTATGCATGCGAATCCCCGCTCGAGGCGGACGAGCTGGAGGTGCTGTATGACCTGATCGCCGCGCGTCACGCCGTCACGATCCTCGTGCACGCGTATCGCAGCCGTCACGATCCGACCGGTGCACTGATTCTCGAGGCCTCGAGCGTGCATGCGGCGCGCTCCCTCGAGGAGCTGGCGCGCACGGGGCGCGATGCGCTCACCCGGTCCTGGCAGCAAGCGGCTCGGTCCGGCGACTCAAGCCGCGCCCGCGCGGCGCCCGATACACCGCGCATCGATCTGCTTCGCCGTCATCGTCTGCTCGGTGCGGGGGCGGAGCTGTTCTACGAGCAGCCCCTTCACCTGGTGCGCGGCCGTGGAGTCACCTTGTATGACGCGGAGGGCCGCGACTATCTCGACGTCTACAACAACGTGCCCCACGTGGGGCACGCACATCCCGTTGTGGTCGAGGCCATCCAGCGGCAGGTGGCGACGCTCGCGACCCACACCCGATACCTGCACGGAGCCATTCTCGAGTACGCCGAGCGGCTCACCTCGACTCTGCCGCCCGAGCTCGACACGTGCATGTTCGTCAATTCCGGGAGCGAGGCGAACGATGTGGCCTGGCGCCTCGCGAAGCTCGCCACCCAGCAGTCGGGGGGACTCGTCCTGGAGGAGGCCTACCATGGCATCACCGATGCGGTGGCAGCGCTCACGCCGAGCGGCGGTCGGCCGCGCGATCCGCGTGTCGCGACGCTGCCGCTGCCGCCTGCGCATCTGCGCGCGGGGGACAAGTTGCCGCCGGCGGCGCTCGAGTCCGCAGTTCTTCGAACCGACGAGGCGCTCGAGACACTGGAAAGGCGCGGCCTGAGGCCGGCCGCGTGCTACATCGACTCGGCACTCACCAGCTCGGGAATCCTCGATCCGCCGCCCGAGTGGGCGCGGGCGCTGGTCGCGCGCGTGCGCGCCGCCGGCGCCCTCATCGTCGCCGATGAGGTGCAATACGGACTCGGCCGCTCGGGATCACATTTCTGGGGCTTTGCACGACGCGGGATCGCACCCGACATCGTGACGCTGGGCAAGCCGGTGGGAAACGGTTACCCAATGGGCGTGGTGATTGCGCGTCGCTCCCTGGTCGAGGCATTTCAGGCGAAGTATGGTTTCTTCTCCACCTTCGGCGGCAACGCCGTGGCCGCGGCGGCCGGACTTGCCGTGCTCGAGGTGCTCGAGCGCGAGCAGCTGATGGCGAACGCGCGTGCGACGGGTGACTACCTGCGCGAGCGTCTCGGCTCGCTCGCTGCACGTCAGCCGCTATTCGGCCCGGTGCGCGGCGCAGGACTCATGCTCGGACTCGAGATACGCGGAACGGATCTTCGCTCGGGCCGGGAGAACGCGAAATTTCTCATCAACCACATGGCGGCCGAGTCACGGGTGCTCATCGGATCGGAAGGTCCGAACGGCGACGTGCTCAAGCTGCGGCCGCCGCTGCCGTTCGGGATCGAGCACGCGCAGCGGCTGATCGCCGCCATCGAAGCGGCCGCGGGCGCGCTCGTCGCCCGCTCGCCTCACACCAGCCGCTCGAGCTCGGGCACGATCTGAAAGAGATCACCCACCAACCCGAGGTCTGCGACCTCGAAGATCGGAGCTTCGCCATCCTTGTTGATGGCGACGATGGTGCGCGCATCCTTGATGCCGGTCAGGTGCTGAATCGCCCCGGAAATGCCGATCGCGATGTAGACCTCCGGCGAGATGATCTTGCCCGTCTGTCCGACCTGCATCTCGTTCGGCGCATAGCCCGCATCGACCGCGGCGCGCGAGGCACCCACGGCCGCCCCGATCTTGTCGGCGAGCTGATAGAGGATCTTGAAATTCTCGGCGCTGCCGAGTGCGCGGCCGCCCGAGACGACGCGGCGTGCGGTCTGCAGATCCGGCCGATCGGTTGAGCCCGACTTCGCGCCGATGTAGCGCGTGTGGGTGGGCAAGGAGACATCGAGCGTGCGGCTCTCGACCGCCGCTGGGCCTCCCGCGCCGGCCGCCTCGAAGGAGGCGACGCGCACGGTCGCGATCAGCGTGCGCTTCGCATCGGCCTCCACCGTGATGATGGCGTTGCCCGCGTAGATGGGGCGGCGGAAGCGATAGGCACCCTCCACGGCCATCAGATCGCTGACCTGCGGGACGCCCAGCAGGGCCGCGACCCGCGGCATGAGGTCCTTGCCGAAACTCGTCGAAGGGCCCAGCACGTGGGTGAATTCCGCCGCGAGCGCGACGATCTGTGGTGCAAAGAGGGCCGCAAGCGGGTGCGCGTTCTCCGGCCGGTCCACCCGCAGCACCGTCTTCACGCCTGCGAGCTGTGCCGCCTGGGCGGCGACCGCTGCGGTGTCGGCGCCGAGCAGCGCGATGCTGATCTCGGCCTCCGGAATGGACCGGGCACAGGTGACACACTTGGCCGTCGCGGGGTTGAGCGATTTGCCGTCGTGCTCGCCGACGATGAGTATCTTGGACATCAGATCAAACCCTTCTTCTTCATGGCATCGACCAGCTCGGCCACATCCTTCACCATCACGCCTTTCTGCCGCTGCGGCGGCGGCTCGGTCTTCACCACCTTGAGCAGCTGTCCCGCGCTCACCCCGAGCGCATCGAGCGAGGTCACCTCGAGCGGCTTCTTCTTGGCCTTCATGATGTCGGGAAGCTTGACGTAGCGCGGCTCGTTCAACCGCAGGTCAACGGTCACCACCGCCGGCAGATCGACCTCGATGGTCTCGAGCCCCGCATCCACCTCACGCGTCACCTGCGCCTTCGCATCGGCGATCTCGACCTTCGATGCATAGGTGGCCTGCGGGCGGCCCCAGAGCGCCGAGAGCATCTGTCCGGTCTGATTCGCGTCATCGTCGATCGCCTGCTTGCCGAGAAACACGAGATCGGGTTGTTCCTTCTTGGCGAGCGCGAGGAAGGTCTGTGCCGCCACGAGCGGCTCGATGGGCTGATCGGTCTGCACCAGGATCGCGCGGTCGGCCCCCATCGCGAGCGCGGTACGCAGCTGTTGCTGCGTATCGGAAACGCCGATGCTCACGGCGAGCACCTCGATGTTGGAGCCGCGCTCCTTGATGCGCAGCGCCTCCTCGAGCGCGATCTCATCGAACGGATTGACGCTCATCTTCACGCCATCGAGCATCACGCCGCTGCCGTCGGGCTTGACGCGAACTCGGACGTTATAGTCCACCACGCGCTTCACACAGACCATCACCTTCTGCATCGCTTCTCCTCAGGATACCGGTTGTGCCGAGGCCCGCAGCTTCGCCGCCTTATGCTCCTCGAACGAGGCGCTTATTCTAGCGGCGCATTGCTTCAGGCGGGGCAAGAGTCGCTCGCTTCCCTGCCGCTGGGGCAGGGTTGCGGAGTTGAACCGAACCATGAGGCTGGCTCGTACGCGATCGTGATCGAGTATCGGTACCGCCAGACTCACTTCCTCGACGAGCCGGCGCGTGCGGGTCGTGAGGGCGTATCCCTGGGCGCGCACGTCGCTGAGCAAACGCGTAAGGTCCGTGCGCGCGCCACGGGCGAGCCGGTCATCCTCGCGGTTCGAGCGGGCAAGCGCCTCAAGGAGCGGCTCGCGCTCGGCGGGTGGGGTGAAAGCAAGAAGGCAGCGGCCGGCAGCGCTGGTGAGCATCGGCAGGCGCATGCCCGCCGAGGAGCGCTCGAGTGCGAGCGGGCTCAGCCGATCGGTGCTGTCGCGGATCACGACCGCCGCACCCGCCAGGGTGGCGATCGAGATCGGCCAGATGAGCTCGCGGCCGAGCTCCTCCATGAAAGGGCGCGCGAGCTGCCTGACCCACGCCTCGTCGTCGAAACCGCCGCTCAACGAGCGCACCCTCGCCGTGAGGCGGTAACGATCGTCCCCTGCATCGCGCGCGATGAATCCGGCATTCGAAAGCGTCTCGAGGATGCGATAGACGGTGGTGCGCGGCAGCCGGATCTCCTGCGCCAGCTCGGACACGGTCGCACCGTCGCGTAGATTGAGCACGGTCAGCGCTTCAAGACCGCGGATCAACGCGCGGATCGGGCGGGTGGATTCCATGGAGCCTCGGCAAATGGGAATGTGCTAGTCTAAGGAGACGTCCTTCGGTTGTCCACACAGCGGTCAGTCGATAGACTTCGACGCGATGATGAGCTACCTCCTCAAGCGTTTGGCCGGAGCGATTCCGACCCTCTTCATCATCGTCACGCTCACATTTTTCCTCGTGCGGCTCGCCCCGGGCGGACCGTTCGATCAGGCGCGGCGCTTGCCGCCGGACATCAGCGCTCACCTCGAGCATGCCTACGGACTCGATCAGCCGTTGCTCATTCAGTACGCGCGCTATCTGCGCGCGCTCGCCCATGCGGACTTCGGCCCCTCGTTTCGCTACCGCGATTTCACGGTCACGGAGCTCATCGCGCAGGGGCTCCCCGTCACGCTGGAGCTCGGCACCTGCGCGCTGCTGCTGGCGCTGGTCGTCGGCATCCCCGCGGGCGTCTTCGCCGCTGTGCGCCACGACGAGCCGGCCGATCGCCTGACCATGCTGCTCGCAGTGCTCGGCATCACGATTCCCTCCTTCGTGCTGCTGCCCGCACTTGCCCTGCTGTTCGGCCTCGAGCTGCGCTGGCTGCCGGTGGCCGGCTGGGAACCGGGATCGGTGCGCGTGCTCGTGCTGCCGGTCGTTGCGCTCGCGCTGCCGCCGCTCGCCTACATCGCGCGGCTCACGCGCGGCAGCATGCTCGAGGTGCTGCGCAGCCCGTATCTGCGCACCGCGGTTGCGAAGGGTCTGCCGCGGCATCGCATTCTCATGCGTCACGCGCTCAGGCCCGCGCTCATTCCGGTCGCGGGATTTCTCGCGCCCGCGGTCGCGTCGATCATGACCGGCTCGCTCGTGGTCGAGTCGCTCGCCGGAATGCCGGGCGTCGGGCGCTATCTCGTGCAGGGCGCGCTCAACCGCGATTACACACTGGTGATGGGGATGGTGCTCCTTTATTCGACTGTGCTCATCCTGACCGGCCTGCTGGTGGATCTGCTCTACACCTGGCTGGACCCGCGTATCCGGCTCGCGCGATGAAAGAGGGCGCGTGGAGTGAGGCATGGACGCGGCTCGCGGCGGGGCGCGTCGCACGAATTGCGTTCCTGATCATGCTCGCGCTCATCCTGCTCGCGCTCCTCGGTCCCGCCTTCAGCCCGCACGCATCCGCCACGCTCGACTGGCAAAGCGTCGCCACCGCCCCGGGAGGGTCGAGCCGGCACTGGCTCGGCACGGATCGGCTCGGACGTGATCTGTTCGTGCGCACGCTCGAGGGTGCGCGCGTGTCGCTCGCGGTTGCGGCCGTCGCCAGCGTCGTGAGCATCAGCATCGGGCTCGGCTACGGCGCCGTGGCGGGCTACGTCGGCGGGCACACCGATCGGCTCATGATGCGATTCATCGAGATCTTGAGCGGCTTGCCCCTCATCTTCTTCGTGATCTTCGTGACGGTGCTTTTCGGCCGCAACGAGGTGCTTCTGTTTCTGTCGATCGGCGCCGTGGGCTGGCTCACGCTCGCGCGTATCGTGCGCGGGCAAACATTGAGCGTGCGGCGACGCGAGTTCATCGAGGCGGCCATCGTCTCGGGGGCGAGCGGCGCGCGCATCATCGTGCGCCACGTGCTGCCGAACGTTGCGAGCCCGGCCATCGTCTACGCCACTCTCGCGATCCCGCAGATCATCCTTCTGGAAAGTTTCCTGAGCTTTCTCGGCCTCGGCATCCAGGAGCCGCAAGCAAGCTTGGGCACTCTGATCGCCGAGGGCGCAGGGGAGCTGCAATCCGCTCCCTGGATGCTGCTCGTTCCAGGCACCTTCCTCACGCTCCTGTTGCTTTCGCTCAACCTCGTCGGCGATGGCCTGCGCGATGCCTTCGACGTGGGCGAGCGCGGCTGATGGCGCTGCTCGACATCGAGTCGCTCGAGATTCACTACGAGCGCGCGGGGCGCAGGGTCGAGACCGTGCGCGGGGTCTCGCTCGCCGTCGAGAAGGGGGAGTGCGTGGGCCTCGTGGGCGAATCGGGCTCCGGGAAGACCCAGCTGTTCCTCGCAAGTCTCGGTCTGCTCCCGCGCGACGCGCGAATGCAGGGCAGCGTGCGCTTCGAGGGACACGAGCTCATGGGGGCCGATGCGCGGGCCTTGAACCGCATTCGCGGCTCCAAGCTCACCATGATCTTTCAGGATCCCTTGAGCGCACTCACGCCGCACCTCCGGATCGGTGCGCAGCTCGGCGAGGTCTTGACGACGCACCGCGGCTGCTCGCGCTCGGAGGCCCGCGCCGCGGCGCTCGCGGCGCTCGCGCGCGTGCAGATAAGCGAGCCGGAGCGGCGTCTGCGCCAGTACCCGCACGAGCTCTCGGGAGGCCAGCGGCAGCGCGTATTGATCGCAATGGCGTTGCTCGGCGATCCATGCATGCTGATCGCCGATGAGCCAACGAGTGCGCTCGACGTGACCGTGCAGGCGCAGATCCTGGCGTTCTTCGAGACGCTGCGCGCAGCGCAGCCGCTTGCGATCGTGCTCATCAGCCACGACCTGGCTGTGGTTGCGCGGCTCGCCGAGCGCATCGTAGTGATGTATGCGGGGCGCATCGTCGAGAGCGCCCCCGCGGCGAGGCTGCTCGCACGGCCGCGTCACCCTTACAGCGAGCTGCTCGTGCAATGCGCACCGAAGATCGGCGGACCGCGCCTCGAGCGCCTGCCGTTCGTGCCGGGCCGGGCGCCGCGTGGTGAGGATTCCTTCGTCGGTTGCGCGTTCGCGCCCCGCTGCCCGCGCGCCGCCCCGCGCTGCCGGGAGGAGCGGCCGCTGCTCGAGACGGGCAGGGCGGGCGCAGTGGCGTGTCATTTTCCGATCGACTCATGAACGGCTCGCTCCTCGAGGTGCGCTCGCTCGCGGTCGCTTACGACGGCATTCCGGTGCTCGAGGATGTGAGCTTCGAGGTGGCGGTGGGCGAGGCGGTGGGGCTCGTCGGAGAGTCGGGCGCGGGAAAGTCGACGCTCGCGCGGGCGCTCGTCAAGCTGGTGGCTGCGCGCCGGGGTGCGCTCATCTTCCGCGGCGTCGACCTCGAGCAGTGCACCGGTCGCGCGCTGCGGGCGCTGCGCCGGGAGCTGCAAATCATCTTCCAGGACCCGTTCGCGAGTCTCGACCCGCGCATGACGGTGGGCCGCGCGCTTCTCGAGCCGCTCGAGATCTTCGAGCCGCGCAGCTCGCGGGCGCATCGTGATGCACGGATCAGGGGGGCCCTGGTGCGTGTCGGCCTCGGCGCGGAGATGGCGGGCCGTTATCCGCGCGAGCTGAGCGGCGGGGAGTGTCAGCGCGTCGCCATCGCGCGCGCGCTGCTGCCGCACCCGCGCCTGCTCATCTGCGATGAGCCGGTGAGTGCGCTCGATGTGTCGATCCAGGGACAGGTCATCAACCTGCTTGCCGATTTGAACCGCCGCGAGGCGATGGCGCTGCTTCTGATCAGCCACAATATCGCACTGGTGCGGCACCTGTGTGGACGCATCATCGTGCTGCTCGAAGGCCAGGTGCTCGAGATCGCACCCAGCGAGCGCTTGCCCGGTGGCGCGAGACATCCCTACACGCACGCCCTCGTGGCCGCGGTACCGACGCTCGAGAGCCTCTCTCGGGGATTGCTCCCGGCCACCACGGCGGGCGGCGCTGGCGGCGATGCTCGTCTGCGCCGCGGCTGCGTCTATGCGCGGCGCTGCCCGCACGCCGAGGACCGCTGCAGGCAGACCCGGCCGCTGCTCGAGACGGTGGGCGAGGGTCACCAGGTCGCCTGCCATCGATGGCGGGAGCTCTCAGCGGGCGGCCTCTCTTGAGCGAGAGTGTGATGAGGGCGGTCGAGCGCGGCTGCACCGTGCTCACGCCGAACAGCGAGCTCGCCGCAGCGCTGCTCGATGCGATCGAGCGCACGTACCGCGCGGCGGGCCGCGAGCTGTGGCCCACCCCTCGGGTGCGTGAGTTCGGTGGCTGGTTGGTGGATCGCCATCTCGAGGAGCTGCAACCGGGCGTCGCGCGGGCGCGCATCTTGAGTGAGGTGGAGGAGCGGGAGCTGTGGCTGCAGGTGGTGCAGTCGGGCGCCTCGGCCGAGCTCTCGATCGAGCCGGCGGCTGCGGCGCGTGCCGCGCGCCGCGCGCGGCGCGCGATGGTCGAGCACGGCATCGAGCTCGAGGCGCTGCGCGCGGAGCCGACCGAGGAGGCGAGCGCTCTGCTCGAATGGTCACTGCGTTTCGACGAGCGCTGCCGTGCGCTCGAATGCCTGAGCGCCGACGCGTTGTGGCCGAGCCGCGCGACGGCGCCCTCCCTCGGACCCGCGGAGCGGGTCGCATGGATTGCGAGCCCGAGCTGGCGGCCGCAGGCCCGACGCTGGCTCGAGGGCGCGGCGGGCGCACCGCTCGCCGCGGCCCCCGCCCGGTGGACGGGCCCCAGGCCGCAACCCTTGCGGAGGCGATTCGGCGCTCCCGCCGAGGAGCTCGCTGCGATCGCGGACTGGAGTGAGCGTCTGAGCACGGGCCAGGACGGCGCGCGCCTGTGGATCTGCATTCCCGATCTCGCCGCTCGCCGCGCGGCCGTCGAGGACGCGTTCGATGCAGTGCTCGAGCCCGAGCGCTTCGCGCTCATCCGCGGCGCGGGTCGAGCCCCTCGCTATGCGCTCGCCGGTGGCACGCCGCTCGCGCTACATGAGCCGGTTCGCGCCGCGCTCGAGTTGCTGGCGGCGAGTCATGGATTGCTCGAGTTCGAGCGCTTCAGTGCGTTGTTGCGCGCCCCGCAGCTCACCGCCGATCCTCTTGACCTCTCGGCCGCGAGGGTGGACCTCGAGCTCAGACGGGTGGCGGCGAGCGAGGCACCGCTGGCCCGCTGGATCGCGATCGCCGAGCAACGAACGCGCGGCGTCGCGGTTCCCGCGCTCGCGCGGCTGCGTGCGGCGCATCTGCTGCTCGGCCAAGCCGCCGGCCGGCAGCTCCTGTCACGCTGGGTGAGTGTATGGGTCAGTGCTTTCGAGGCCGGGCCATGGGCCAACAGCGCGCGTTGGACGAGCGCCGAATATCAGGCGGCGGAACGTTGCCGCGAGCTGCTCGGCGCGCTCGCGATGGGCGATGCGCTGTTCGGCCGCATGAACCGCGGTGAGGCGGAGGCGGTGCTCAGACGGGCGGCGCACGAGGTGCGCTTCCAGACTCAGACCGGAATCCCGCCCATCTGGATCAGCAGTCAGCTGCACGATCCGTACCTCGGCTACGGCGGCCTTTGGGTGGCAGGTCTCGATGCGCAGCACTGGCCACCGCCCCCGGCGCCGGTTCCGTTGCTCCCGGTGCGCTTGCAGCGCCGCTTCGGCATCATCGCGGCATCGGCCGAGGCTCAACTTGCGCAGGCGCAGACTCTGCAAGAGCGGTGGCGAGAGAGAGGGGAGGAGCTGCGCTTCAGCAGCGCGGCGACGGGTCAGGGCCAAAGCGGTGAGGTGAGCGCGCTGCTCGCGGCGTTCACGGCGACCGACGACACGGCGAGCGGTGCCGCGCCCAAGCCGCACTGGCGTGCTCAGCAGCGCGCCGCTCCCCCCCTCGAGCGGCTCGAGGATGCACAGGCGCCGCCCTTTGGGCCGGGCGAGCGCACGCGCGGCGTGGCCATGCTCAGGGCGCAGTCGCGCTGTGCCTTTCAGGGCTTTGCTTTCACGCGCTTGCTCGTCGAGCCGCTGCGCAAGCCCATTCCCGGCTTCAATGAGTTCGAGCGCGGCCAGCTCTTGCATGACGCCCTCGAGCACGTCTGGCGCGTTTTGCAGGACTCGGCGGGCCTTGCTGCACACACCGCGGACTCGCTCGCTCCGCTCCTTGCGCGCGCGGCGGCGCTGGCCATCGAGCGCGCGGCAGCGCGTCGGGATCCGGGCCTGCGCTGGCGCGAGCGCGAGCAAGTGCGCCTCGAGGGGCTGCTCGGGCGCTGGCTCGAGGTGGAGCGCGTGCGCGTGCCGTTCGCCGTGGAGCGTCTGGAGCTCCCCGCGCAGGCCGTGCGCTTCGGTGCACTCGAGCTCGAGGTGCGCATCGATCGGGTGGATCGATTGGATGACGGCACGTGCGTGCTGATCGATTACAAGACCGGGGCGGCGGTCGTAGACTGGCGGGGCGAGCGTCCCGACAATCCGCAGCTGCCCATCTATGCGCTCACGCTCCGGCGGCCGCTCGCTGCGGTGGCCTACGGCCGGATCAATGCGGTGGGATGCGAATTCATCGCGGAGACTGATCGACCAGGCCTCTTCAAGCCCGGCAAGCGCGCGAGCTCGCTCGAAGGCCGGGCGCACCTCGATGAGCTCATCCCGCTGTGGGAGGCGCGCATCGGGCGGCTCGCGCACGAGCTCGAGGCAGGCCGTGCCGTGCTCGATCCGACGCGGGGCGCCTGTACGTTCTGTAAATTTCAAGCGCTGTGCCGTATCGACCCTGCGCTCATCGAGAGCGCGGATGAGTGAGCCTTCTCCACCGCCCTCGCCCGATGCGGAGGCACGCCACCGCGCGGTCGAGTCGGCCGGATGCGTGCTCGTGCAGGCGCCCGCGGGCAGCGGCAAGACCACGTTGCTCGCGCAGCGGTACTTGCGGTTGCTGCAGCGGGTCGAGGCGCCGGAGCGCATTCTGGCGCTCACTTTCACGCGGCGCGCGGCGCAGGAGATGCGCGAGCGCATACTCCATGCCCTGGGGGCCGGGGCGCAGTCTGTCTGTCCCCCCGACCTGCATCCCGACACCTGGGCGCTGGCCGTGGAGGCGAGGCGCCATCTCGAGCGCTCTGGGGTCGATCTCGAGCGCTATCCGGCACGCGTGCGCATCGAGACCATCGACGCCTTCAACGCGTGGCTCGCCGCGCAGCTCCCGGTCACGGCCGGCTCGGGCGCGGTGCGTGAGCTGCGCGAGGATGCGGCGGTTCTGTATCGGGAGGCGGCACGGCGAGCGCTCGCGCAGGGTGCGGAGGTCGGAGAGGATGGTGCCGTCGAGCGCGTGCTGGCGCTCGACGATCAGCGCTGGCGCCAGCTGGTCGATCTCATCGCCGAGATGTTGCCCAGCCGGGATCGATGGCTGCCGCTGCTAGCGGGCCGGTTCGGTGTCCGCAGGCTCTCGCAGGAGCAGCTCGAGGTCGTGCGCCAGCACTTCGATCAGGATCTCTCCCTGTTGATCAGCCGCCTGCTCACCGAGGTGCAGGAAACGATCGGTGCCGAGCGGCTCGAGAGCGTCGTGCCGGTGCTCGTTGCCGCGGCGCGCGACAGCGCGGTCGCGGAGCTCGAGCCCTTTGCGCGCAATGCCGGGCTCTTGAGGGCGCGTACCGAGGAGCTCGGGCGCTGGCAGGCGCTCGCGCACATCGCGCTCAAAAAGGACGGGCAGGTGCGCGGCCGGGTCGACAAGACCCTGGGGTTCCGGCCGCAGAGCGCGGCGAAGGTCGCCATGCAGGACTGGCTCGCCGAGCTTGCGCGGCAAGCGGGCGCCGGGCGGGCGCTGAAGAAGGTGCGCGAATTACCGGCCCCCGTCTACAGCGATGCAGAGTGGGCACGCGTGCGCGATGTGGCCGAGGTTCTCGTGCTGGCCGCCGCGACGCTCGAGCAGGTGTTCGCAGAGCAGGGCGCAAGCGACTTCTCCGCGGTCTCGATCGCGGCGCTGCGTGCGCTCGGTGGCACCGACGCCCCGACCGATCTGGCACTGAAACTCGACTACACGCTCGAGCACATCCTGGTGGATGAGTTTCAAGACACCTCGAGTGCGCAGCTCAAGCTGCTCGAGCTGCTCACCGCGGGTTGGCAACGCGGCGATGGCCGAAGCGTCTTCTGCGTGGGCGATCCGATGCAATCGATCTATGGTTTTCGTCAGGCCGAGGTGCGCGCATTCCTCGAGCTGGCAGAAGTCGGGCTCGGTGATTTGCGCTTCGGTGTCGAGCGCCTGCAGAGCAATTTTCGAGCGGCACGCGACCTCGTCGACTGGGTCAATGGCACGTTCGCCCATATCATGCCGAGTCGCGACGATCGGGCGCGCGGGGCGATTGCGTTTCGGCCGAGCCTGGCGGCGCGCGAGGTCGCTGCACCGGAGCGGGCGGTGCTGCTGCGTTCCTTCCCGAGCGAGCGTGCCGAGGCACAGGCGATCGCCGCCAGCATCGAGGCGCGACGGCGACGATTTCCGCACTGGCGAATCGCGGTGCTGGTGCGGGCGCGCGCCCATGCGCGTGCCATCGCACAGGCGTTGCGGGCGCGCCAGGTCGAGTTCGAAGCGCTCGACGTCGAGCCCCTCATCGAGCGGCCGGTGGTGCGCGACGTGCTCACGCTGCTGCGCGCCCTCGTGCACCCGGGGGATCGGATCGCGTGGCTCGGGGTCCTGCGAAGCCCCGAAGTGGGGCTCGCGCTCGCGGACCTGCTCATCGTTGCCCGAGCGGGCGCAATGGTCTTCGAGGCGCTCGCCGACGAGGCGCTGCTCGCACAGCTGACCGATGAGGGACGCGCGCGCTGCACGAAGCTGCGGCGGGTACTCGAGGCGGCCTTCGCCACGCGCGGGCAGCAGCGCCTCGCCCGCTGGCTGGAGAGCACCTGGCTCGCGCTCGGCGGTCCGGCGTGCGCGGATTCTGCGGTCGACCTGGAGCACGTGCGGCTGCTCCTGCAGCGCATCGACCTCATGGAGGAGCGAGGCCTGCCGGACCCCGCGGAGATCGAGGAGAGTTTCGCCGACCTGTGCGCCGAATCGGGTGCCGAGCCGCAGGAAGCGCGGCGTGCCGGGCTCGATCAGTCGGGCGCTGAGCAGCTCGCGGCGGCCTGCGGCCGAGTCGAGATCATGACGATCCACAAGGCGAAGGGACTCGAGTTCGACTGCGTGTTCCTTCCCGCTTTGAGCCGGCATACCCGCTCGAACTCGAGCGAGTTCCTCCTCGCGCACGAGTTCGCCCGCGCCGGCCGCGACGGGCTGGTCATGGCGGCGCGTCCACCGGTCGGTGCGGAGGCGCGCAAACTGTTCGATTTCCTGCGCGAACAGGTGCGCGAGAGTGCTGCGCTCGAGGCGCAGCGGCTGCTCTATGTCGCCTGCACACGGGCGAAGCGCGAGTTGCACCTGACGGCGATGACCGAGCCCGAGCGCGATGAGGACGAGAGCGAGGGCGGCGAAGAGGGTGCCGGCGCCGCAAACGCCGCGGAGCCGACACGGTCACCCGCGCGGCGACCTTTTCGTCCGCGGCGCGGGAGCCTGCTCGACATACTCTGGCCGGTGCTCGGCGCGGAATTTGCGCAGCCGGTGCAGGATCCGCTCGCGCTCGAGGCGAATGCGCCCGCGAGCATCGCGCCGACCGCTTCAGCGATGCTCGCTCGATTGCCGCTTGACTGGTCGCCCCCCGCTTCTCGAGCGGAGGCGGGCGAGCCGCTCCCGAGCGCGCTCGAGCGGCAGCATACGCCGGTCTTCGATTGGGTCGGGGAGACCGCCCGCCGCGTCGGCAGTCTCGTGCATGCCGAGCTGCAACGTCTCGATCTCGCAACCCTGCAGCCGGACCTGATACGAGCGCGTGAGCCGGGGTATCGCCGCTGGCTCATGCTGCGGGGCGTGCCCCGGGAGCACGCGAGCGCAGCGGCGGACCGCGTGGTCGCGGCGCTGCTCGCCGTGCAGACGGACGAGCGCGGCCGCTGGATTCTCACGCGTCGTCCGCAGCACGACTACCGCGAGCAGGCGCTCTCCGGTCCGATCGGCGGTCAGACCCAGCGCGTGGTATTCGACCGGTGCTTCATCGATGAGGCGGGGGTGCGCTGGGTGATTGATTACAAGACGAGCGAGCACCGCGGCGGCGGCCTCGAGGTCTTTCTCGATCGCGAGGTCGAGCGCTATCGTCCGCAGCTCGAGCGCTACGCGCAGCTCGCGCGCCGCCTCGGGCCGGAGCCGATACGGGTCGGTCTGTATTTCCCTCTGATGCGAGCCTGGCGGGAGTGGGAGCCCGGATGAGCGATCCTGATGAGGCGCAGCGGGCGACAATCGAGCGGCATCGAGCCGAGGATCGACGCTCGCAGCGTGCCGCTCTGATCGGCGTGGCCATCTGCCTGCTGCTGGCGCTCGCCGGCCTGCTCCTCGTGCATGAGCTGCACAAGATGTCGAGCATGCAGGACTGCGTCATGCAGGGCCGCAGCAACTGCGCGCCGCTCGACGGCGGGCGGTAGGCGCGCTGCGACGGCCGCAGCGCGGGCGGCGCACCGTCAGTGCGGGGGCGCACCGTCAGTGCGGCGGCGGACCGCGCACCACCTGCACGAGATCGCGCGGACGCACGTGCCGGGCGAATGCGGCGCGAACCTGGGCTGCGCTGAGTGCACTGTATTCGCGCGAGGCACGCACGGGCTCATCGAGCGGCAGACCGATTTCGGCGCGCGCAAGAAGGCCGCGGGCCACGGCCTGCTCGCTCGCCTCGCTCAGCGGAATCCGCCGTAGCAGCAGCGCTTTGGCCTGCCGCAGCTCCTCCTCGGAAACATCCTGCGTGCGCATCTGTTCGAGATCGCGCTCGATCAGCGCACGCGCCTTGGAGACGTTGCGCGGGTCGCATCCGTAGCTCACGGCATAGGAGGTGCGAGTCTGCCCGGCATCGAGACTCACATCCACGGTATACACGTAGCCCGCGACCTGACGCAGGTCATGGTAGAGGCGCGTCGCATAGAAGCCACCGCCGAGCACGTGATTGCCCAGCTGCAGCGGATAGTAGTCGGGGTCGAAGCGGTTGAGCTCGAGCTGCTCGGCGAGGATGACCGAGTCCTGCACCGCCTGCGCATCCGCGATGACGACGGCACTGGGCCGGTTGGGCGGCACCGGCGGCAGCGTGGTCTCGGGCGGCGCCCCCTGGGCACGCCAGTCGCCGAACCAGCGCTCGATCACGCTGCGCGCCTCTGCCGCGCTCACATCGCCGATCACCACGAGGGTGGTCAGGTCCGGGCGCATCGCCCGTGCGTGCAGCTCGCGCAAATCCTCGAGCTCGACATGTGCGAGCGTCGCGGGAGTCACCTCGCGCAGCACCGGGTCGTTCTGCGGCAGCAATGCCTCATCGAGGGCGCGCAGCGTGCGATATTTCGGGCTCTTGAGATTGCCGATGACAAAGTCGACCGTCTGAGGCTTGACGATGTCGAAGGCCTGGGACGGCAGCGCCGGGTGCAGCTCATTGTCGGCCAGCAGCTCGACGGCACGCGAGAAATTCGCCTTGAGCACCGCGACCGAGAAGGAGAAACCGGCGCTCTCGGTGGCTGCGATGTCATCGAGGGCCTTCTGAAAGGCGAGCCGATCGAGGTGGGTCGTTCCGTAGGAGAAGAGCCGGATGAGCAGATCCGCCGTGCCCTCCTTCCCGCGCGGCGTCTGTAGAGTGAAATCGTGCTTGACCTCGCCGATCAGCGAAACGGTGGGGCTCGTGCGATCGGTGCGCACGATGAGCCGCAGGCCATTGTCGAGCCGCATGTCCGTGACCGGCAGGTATTGGTGCGGTGGCTCGAGTCGCGCAAGACTTTGCGCCGCCCACGCGGGCAGCTCCACGGGGTGTGTGGGTGCCGCGGTCAATTTCTCCGCTCCCCCGAAGCCTTGCGAGGCCACGGGCTGGCCGGAGGCGCTCGGCAGGAGGGTCGCGGTGATGGCATTGTGATCGCTGAGATAGCGCCGCGCCACGCGGTTGACATCATCGACCGTCACTTGCTCGATGGCCGCGATGTCCTCCTCGGGGGAGCTGCGCCCCTCGGCGGCCAGCGCTTTCGACCACGCACTCGCCAGACCCGGAATGGAGTTGCGCTGGAACTCGGCGGCCGCTACCTCGGCGCGCTTGGCGGCCGCAACGAGCTCCTCCGGAAAGCCCTCGCGCAGATAGCGCTCGATGACGAGGCGCATCTGGTGCAGCGCCGGCGCGGCCTTTGCGCGCGAGGGCAGAGCCAGGATTGCAAAGCCGAGACTCGCCTTGGGGTAGCTCTCGGCCAGCGCGAACTCGGCCGCGAGCGCCTGCCCGGCGGGTACCATGCCGTAAAGATCCCCACGCTGGCTGCCGAGCACGTCCGCGAGCACCTCGACTGCGGCGTAATCGGGCGACTCGGTGCCGGGGAACCGGTAAGCAATGAAACCGAGCAGGAAGGGCAGATCGCTCTCGAGAGTGAAGGACTCGGAACGCACGGGTTTGAGCTCGATCGTCGGGTGGGGTGGCACAGGATGGTCGGGAATGGAGCCGAAGATGCGGCCGATCTTGGCAAGCGTTGCCTGCGCATCGACGTCACCCACGACCACCAGGATCGCGTTGCCCGGTGCGTACCAGCGGCGGAAGAATTCCTCGAGCATCGGGCCCGTGGTGCGCTCGAAGGAGCGCCGCGTACCGAGCGGGTCGTGCGCATACGGCGTGCCGTGGAACATGTCGGCGTTCAATCGATCGATGAACCGGTACGTCGGATTCGACAGATCCGACCCCACCTCCTGCTCGATGGCGCCACGCTCCTGCTCCCATTCGCTCTGCGAGTCATCCACTCCGCGCAGGCACGCCGCCTGAGCCTCGAGAGCCACATCGAGGTCGCTCGCGGGAACGGTGGCGAAATATTGCGTGATCGTCTGCTGCGTGTCGGCGTTGTCCTCGCCGCCGAGCTGCGCGTAGAGCGCGGCGGTCTGCTCGGCGCTCAAGCCGGTGCAGCCGCGAAAAGCCATGTGCTCCTGGGCGTGGGCCATGCCCGGAAAGCCGCGCGGCGTCTCGTCGGCCCCGGCGAGGACGTTGAGCTCGATGGTCGCGACGGGCGCAAGCGCATTGCGCACCACGACGACGCGCAGGCCGTTGTCGAGCGTCGCGCGCAGCGGCGCATCGGCGGGCGCGCCGCCCTGTGCGCCGGCCCGCCCCGCAACCAGTGAGAGCAGCAGCAGCGCTCTCATCAGCCCGATCGCAACCGCGCCGATCTGCCCGAAGCCTCTTCGAATGCTGTGTGGGGCCGCGACCGCAGCGGCTCCTATGTCGCGGTCCCGGGCGTGAGCTGCACGGCGGGGGCGGCGTTCTCGAGCTGCAGGCGCACCCAGTAGCCGTTGTGTTTCACCATGAGGTAGCCACTCGCAACCGGCGTTCCAGAGCTTGCCGAGCCTCGCGGCGGCGGGATCACGACCACCCCCAGGTTATCCTCGAGCCGGATCCACGCATCGGCCGCGATGCCGGGTGGCCGGTCGGACTCGCTGGTGATGCTGTGCTGCACGCTGATCGAGCCGAGCGAGCCCAATCGGATGCTCGCGAACGATTTCATGATGCGACCTCCTTCTGTGTCGCTAGAGGGTTGGCTGAGTCTACCCCATGAGGGTGCCGAAGCGACGTTGCCGACCGGCATAGTCAGCGAGCGCCGCGCGGAAATCCGCCTCGCCGAAGTCCGGCCACAGGCAGTCGGTGAAGTGCAATTCCGCGTAGGCGCACTCCCACAGCAGGAAATCGCTGAGGCGGCGCTCGCACCCCGTGCGGATGAGCAGATCGACGTCCTTGACGTGCGCGCTCGAGTGATCGACCTCCTGCAACAATCGCGTGAAGGATTCCGCGCTGGGCGATTCGGTTGCCTGGTGCGCGCGGCGCGCGGCCTCGAGAATGCTGTACTGGGATGAATAGTCGACCGCGATCCGCAGCAGCATGCCGTTGCCCCCGGCGCTCAGCCGCTCGCTCTGCTCGATCGAGCGCACCAGGCTCTCGCTCAAACGGTCGCGGCGGCCGATCACGTTGAGCCGGATCGACTGCTCGATGCAGCGACGTGTCTCGGTGAAGAGGTACTGGCCAAACAATCGCATGAGCGCCGAGGTCTCGGCGGAGGGTCGCGCCCAGTTCGCGGAGGAGAACGCGTAGAGCGTGAGGATCTCGATGCCGGCGCGCGCGCCCGCCTCGACCACCGAGCGCACCGCCTTCGCGCCCTCGACGTGTCCGGCTGTGCGCGGCAGGCCGCGCTGTGTTGCCCAGCGGCCGTTGCCGTCCATGATGATCGCTACGTGCATGGTGCAGGATGACTCAGGTTTGCGGCGCAAGGTGCTCTGCGGCGAGGCATGCTTTGCATCGTAGAGCGAGTAGGCTGCCGGGTGCGGGGCGCATCGTTTTCAGCTGCGGCGAGTCGCCTTGATGACCGCCTCGATGTGCTCGAGATAGCGCAGCAGCGCCTTGCGGCCCAGAGAGGTGATCCGGTAGAGCGACTTCGGGCGCCGCGCCTCGAAGGACTTGGTGCAGGCGACATAGCCCGCCTCCTCGAGCTTGCGCGCGTGGGCTCCGAGGTTGCCGTCGCTCACGTTGAACAGAGCCTTCAACTCGTTGAAGGTGAGCTCCTCGTTCATCGCGAGCGCGCTCATGATGCCGAGTCGCACCCTTTCATAAATGAGGCGATCGAATCCGGCGCGGTCGGCGAGGGCGGGATTGTGAGGCAGCGCCACGGGGCGCGCGATCGGCTTGATCACGGCCACGCCGTCGGTGACGGCGCGCTTGGCGCTCGACTTATTCGGCATGGCTGGTGATCCTTGCGATCAACAGACCGCTCACGAGGTGCACGACGCCGAAGCCGAGGCCCAGAATCACGTTGTGATCCGCGGCCGGCATCAGGTAGGCGGCGCAGCCGAGCACGACAAACACGGCTCCCATGCCGGCAATGAGCGTGCGCGTGCGCGCGATCGTCACGGTGCTCGCGGAGAGCACCGCGCAGCCGTAGAGCAGCAGCCAGGTTCCGGGGAGGAGCGTCTGCATGTTGGCGTGCCAGAGCACGATGCTGAGCACCGCGCCCGCGAGCAACGCCGGGCAAAGGCAGAGAAGGAATTTGCGAACCGGACCGAGATAACGGGCGTGACCGGTCTGCGCGGCCTGCCGTGCCATGAGCGCGGCGCCGACGAGGAGCGCGGCGAGGCAGGCGATGAGCCAGATGATCAACCAATGGACTGAGCCGTGAGTGAGCGAGGCGATGAGCGTGGCCAGGAGCCCGATACCGCCCATCAGCACCCCGGCCGTGCCGGGCACCACCAGTGATCCGGACGATTCGATGGAGTCTCGAATGTAGTCGAGCGTGCCGAGCGCGCGCGTCTCGATGGATACCGGAGCCTCGGATGGCATGATGCGGAGTCTCTCGCTTGCCCGACGAGCATGCTACGAGACGCGTCACTGCAACGTCAAGTACACTTCAACGTAGAGTACTCTATAGCATAGAGTGAACTTAATTCGGAGAAGCGCACCCGGGCATGTCCACCGGGCCCATGCCGACGACCCGCCGGCACGCGCCGCCGCGGCCACGGGGCGGAGCTTCCGGAGTGCTGCCCGTGAGCCCTACTCGAGATCATCGTCCTCGTCGTCCCCATCCTCCGGATCGAGATCGTCCTCATCGAGGTCGGTCTCCGGGGCATCGATCTGCTCGTCGTATTCATCCACAGGCGGTTGCTCGGTGTGCATGGCTGGGCCTCCCGGTTGGGACGCCATCCTCCGGGAGCGCCGTCGCCAATGCTGTCGGCCCTGAGGATCAAGGCCGGTGAGAATTAAGGAGTCCGGGGGCGGGGCGCGGCCCGGGGCGGGAAGCGAGGCGCTAGCTCTGCCAGACTGAGAGCAGCACGTAGATGAGGGTGATGATCGCCAGGCTCAGATGCCCGAGAGCCGGATTCGACTGCATGAGGCCCTGGCTAGGCTGGGTCGCAGGGG
>DATGIA010000093.1:0-7536 GCA_035307465.1 Steroidobacteraceae bacterium | reverse complement strand
GGCGCGCGTCACGACCAGCTCGCTGCCGGCCGCGAGCTGGCCGAGCCCCATCAGCGCACCGATCAGCGCTCCGATCGGCAACAGCTCGAACGCCTGCTGCGGCAAATTGAGAAAAGTGAACAGAAATGCATCGCCCGCGCTGTAGCTGCCGACGCCGATATCGCCCTGCTGGCTCAGGAACACGAACAGCGCGGCGAGCGTGAGGAGCACCGTCATCGCCATGCCCGTGTACAGGAGCACGGTTCGATAGAGGTAGCGGTCGATGATGTTCATGTGCTGCGCGCCTCACGCATCACGAGGTGCAGCCCAAAGGCCAGGATCAGGATGTGCACCCACCAGACGCCGATCAACGGGGAGAGCTGCCCCTTCTCGACCCACACCTTGGCGGCGGACAGCAGGTTCGAATACACGAAATACACGACGATCGCGAAGCCCACCCGCGCATACCGTCCCTGGCGGGGCCGCAGATGACTCAAGGGGACCGCCACCAGGGTGAGCACGAGCGCCATGAGCGGCCCCGAGGCGCGGTACTCGAGCTGCGCCACGTCGGAGGGTGCGCTCGAGCCGATGAGCTCACGAGTCGGCTTGGTGTCCGGATCCTCGACCCGCGTGGCGGTATCGGCCGGCGTGATGATCGGGATGCCGTGCTCGCGGAACTCGATCACCCGGAAATCGTCGTGACCTGGAATGCCCTCGTAGCGGCGCCCGTCGTACAGGGTCACGAAGTGCGTGCCGTCGCTGCCCGCCCGCGAGTAGGTCGCCGTGCTCGCGACCGCCACCTCGAGCCGTCCCGCGGTCTCCCGGCGCACGAAAACGTTGTGCAGCACGCCGGCGGCATCGACCCGCTCGGCGTAGAACACCGCATCCCCGCCGCCGCTGATGAAGGAGCGAAAGCGGCCCGCATCGAGCTGCCCGAACTGCGCCTGTTTGATCGCCGCCTGTCTCAGCAGCTGCACTTGCTGATCGGCGCGTGGGACCTGAAAGAAGGACAGCCAGGCGAGTCCGGCGGCGATCACGACCGCGAAGCACAGCAGCGGGGGGAGCAGGCGCGACGGCGCGAAACCGCAGGCCTGCAACGCCGCCATCTCACTGTCGTGATAAAGCCGGCCGAGTGCCAGCACGATGGAGAGCAGCAGCCCGACCGGCACGATGACCGAGAGGTTCATGATGGCGCCCAGCGCGATGAGCTGCAGCACGATGCTGCGACCGTAGTCGTTGCTCGCGGCCTGCCCGAGGACACGCGAGAGCTGATTCGACACGAGAATGGCCACCAGGATGCCGGTGACCGCGAACCAAGTCTGGATCACCTCGCGCAGTACGTATCGCTGGACCAACCACTTCATGACATCGAGCTTAGAGCGTTCTCATTAATCTAGTAAACTAATCGCATTCTCATGGCTTCACCCCCTACCCATCCAGGAGCCCATGCTATGGAGTTCAAGGCGCTCGTCGACGCCCGGGCGCGCACGGCCTCCGGATGCGCCCTCGTCGGCCTCTACGAGGGGGGCGAGCTCGGCGTGGCCACCCGTCACCTCGACCAGTCGCTCGGCGGTCTCATCGGCCGGCTGCACGCCAGCGGCGACTTCGCCGCGAAGCTCGGTGACACGCTGCTGCTCCCGCAGGCCGCCGGCGCCGTGCATCAGCGGGTGCTGGTCGTCGGCCTCGGTGCCCGCGCCCAGTTCGGGCGCAAACCCTATCGCAAGGCGCTGCAGGCCGGCGCGGCCGCTCTGCTCAAGACCGGTGCGCGCGATGCCCACGTCTACCTCTCGCTCGAGGAGGGCACCCAGCTCGATGCCCGACATCGCGCCCGGCTCGTCGCCGAGGTGCTGAGCGCGCAAGGCTACCGCGTCAATGACCTCAAGACGGGAACGAAACCGAAGCCGCCGAAGCTCGAGCGGGTCGCCGTCGCGGTCGAGAGCGCCCGCTCGTTGAAAGCTGCGAGCGAGGGCGTGAAGGTGGGCGCGGCCGTCGGGAGGGGCAGCGCCTTCATGCGCGACCTCGCGAATCTGCCGCCGAACATCTGCACCCCGACCTATCTCGGTGAGCGCGCCACGGAGCTCTCGAAGGAGTTCCCGCGCATCAAGACGCGCCTCTACGACCTCGACGGGATACGCAGCCTGAAGATGGGCGCGTTCCTCGCCGTCACGCAGGGCTCGAGCCAGCCGCCGCGCCTCATCGTGTGCGAGTACTCGGGCGCACGCAAGGCGCTGGCGCCGATCGCGCTGCTCGGCAAGGGAATCACGTTCGATTCCGGCGGCATCTCGCTCAAGGATCCGCCCGCCATGGACGAGATGAAGTTCGACATGAGCGGAGCGGCTGCCGTCCTCGGAGCGTTGCGCAGCGCCGCCGAGCTGGCCCTGCCCATCAATCTGCTCGTCGTCATCGCGGCGTGCGAGAACATGCCGGATGGGGGCGCGGTCAAGCCCTCGGACATCGTCACGACGATGTCCGGACAGACGGTCGAGATCCTGAACACCGACGCCGAGGGGCGCCTGGTGCTCTGTGATGCGATCACCTTCAGCCGCCGCTTCAAGCCGGCGGCGGTCGTCGATGTCGCAACGCTCACCGGGGCCTGCATCGTGGCCCTCGGCAATCACTACAGCGGCCTCATGAGCAACAACGAGAGACTGGCGCAGGAGCTCATCGAGGCAGGCCAGCGCGCGGACGACCGCGCCTGGCGGCTGCCGATCGGCGATGAGTATGGCGATCAGCTGAAGAGCAACTTTGCGGATTTCGCGAACATCGGCGGCCGTGAGGGCGGCGCCTGCACGGCGGCCACGTTCCTGTCGAAATTCGCCAAGGATCTCGTCTGGGCGCACCTGGATGTGGCCGGCACGGCCTGGCAGGGCGGAGCGCAGAAGGGCAGCACCGGCCGTCCGCTGCCGCTGCTCGTCGATTTCCTGCTCCAGCGTGCCGCTCGTGCGCGCTGAAGCGCGCGCAAAAGCGGGCCCCTGAAATGACGGAACGCGTCGATTTCTATGTCCTCAGCAGCGCAAGTCAGCGCCAGCGCCACACGATCGGCTGTCGGCTCGCGGAAAAAGCCTACCTGCAAAACTCCAAGGTGCTGATCGCTCTCGAGAGCGACGCCGAGGCGAGTGCACTCGATGAGCTGCTCTGGACGTTTCACGATCGGGCGTTCGTGCCGCATCACCGTTGCGGTGAGGCGCAGTGCACCGAGCCCGAGTTGCCGGTGCACGTGTGCGTGAATCTCGAGCGCGGAGCGGGCGCGGATCTGCTGGTCAACCTCTGCGATCGGCTGCCTGCGCAGATGGCGCGCTTTGCGCGCATCGCCGAAGTCATCGACTCCGACCCCGAGCGCCGGCGCCTCGGGCGCGAGCGCTTCAAGGCGTACCGCGAGCAGAAGATCGCGCTCGAGACTCATCAGCTCGCCGATGCGGGCGTCGAGCTCCCGGGTCCATGACTTCGTCGAGGAGGGAGCCGGGCAGCGAGGCCATGGACAAGGCCTACTCGCCGGCCGCGATCGAGACGCGTCGCTACGGGGAGTGGGAGTCGCGCGGCTATTTCGCCCCCAGTGGACACGGCCCCGTGTTCTCGATCGTCATCCCGCCGCCCAACGTGACGGGCACCTTGCACATGGGCCATGCGTTTCAGGACACGATCATGGACGCCCTGGTGCGTTTCCACCGCATGCAAGGCTTCGACACGCTGTGGCAGCCCGGCACCGATCATGCCGGCATCGCGACGCAGATGGTGGTGGAGCGTCAGCTCAACGCCGAGGGCCTTTCCCGGCTCGAGCTCGGACGCGAGGCCTTCGTCGCGCGCGTGTGGCAGTGGAAGCAGAGCTCGGGCGACACCATCGCCCGCCAGACACGGCGGCTCGGGGCGTCGGTCGACTGGCAGCGCGACAAGTTCACGATGGATCCCGAGCTTTCCCGTGCGGTGACCGAGGCTTTCGTGCGGCTCTACCGGCAGGGGCGCATCTATCGCGGCAAGCGGCTCGTCAACTGGGATCCGGTGCTGAAGACCGCGTTGTCGGATCTCGAGGTGGTCGCGGAGGAGGAAGCCGGGAGCCTGTGGCATCTGCGCTATCCGTTGAGCGATGGCAGCGGCTCGCTCAGCGTCGCGACGACGCGGCCCGAGACGCTCTTCGGTGACGTGGCGGTCGCCGTGCACCCGGAGGATGAGCGCTACCGGAAACTGCTCGGACGCCTGCTGCGCCTGCCCCTGACGGAGCGCGAGATCCCGGTGATCGCCGACGAGTACGTCGATCCTGCCTTCGGCAGCGGCTGCGTGAAGATCACCCCGGCCCACGACTTCAACGACTACGAGGTGGCGGCTCGCCACGGATTGCCGCTCCTCAACATCATGAATCCGGATGCCTCCTTGAACGAGGCGGTGCCGGCGCCCTACCGCGGTCTGGACCGGCAGGTCGCGCGCGAGCGCGTGCTCGCAGATCTGGCCGCGCAGGGCCTCATCGAGCGCGTCGAGCCGCACAAGCTCACGGTGCCGCGCGGCGATCGCAGCAACGCGGTGCTCGAGCCGCTGCTGACCGATCAGTGGTTCATCGGCATCGCGCCGCTGGCCGAGCCGGCCGTCGCGGCGGTGGAGGCCGGGCGCATCCGCTTCGTGCCCGAGAACTGGAGCGGGGTCTACTTCGAATGGATGCGCAAGATCAAGGATTGGTGCATCAGCCGCCAGCTCTGGTGGGGGCATCGCATCCCCGCGTGGTACGACGATGAGGGCCGCTGCTATGTCGCGCACGACGAGGAGGAGGCCCGGCGTCTGCATGGCTTGAGCCCCGCGGTCGCGCTTCGCCAGGACGAGGACGTGCTCGATACCTGGTTCTCCTCGGCGCTTTGGCCGTTCTCGACCCAGGGCTGGCCCAGGGCCACGGCCGAGCTCGCACGCTATTATCCGACCGCACTGCTCGTCACCGGCTTCGACATCATCTTCTTCTGGGTGGCCCGCATGATCATGATGGGCCTCGCGCTGATGGACGACGTGCCGTTTCGCGTGGTGTACGTGCACGGGCTCATCCGCGACCACGATGGGCAGAAGATGTCCAAGTCGAAGGGCAACGTCATCGACCCGCTCGACATCATCGACGGCATCTCGGCCGATGCGCTGGTCGCCAAGCGCACCAGCGGCCTCATGCAGCCGCAGATGAAGCCCGCCATCGAGCGGGCGACGCGCAAGCAGTTCCCGAACGGCATCCCCGCGTTCGGCACCGATGCCCTGCGTCTGACCTTCGCCTCGCTTGCGACGCAGAGCCGCGACCTGCGCTTCGATCTCGCGAAGGTCGAAGGCTATCGCAACTTCTGCAACAAGCTGTGGAATGCGGCGCGCTTCGTGCTCATGAACGTCTCGGAGGCGCCGGGCGCCGTGCCTTCCTCGGGAGCCTCAGCTCCCGGACGAAGCCTCGCCGATCGCTGGATCCGCTCGCGCCTCGCCGTGATGCTCAGGCGCATCGCGATCGGCTTCGCGGACTACCGGCTCGACACGGTGGCGAGCGCGCTCTACGAGTTCACCTGGAACGAGTTCTGCGACTGGTATCTGGAGATGTCGAAAGCCGTGCTGCAGTCGCAGACGGCGAGCGAGGCGCAGAAGCAGTGGGCCCGACGCACTCTGATCGAGACGCTGGAGGTGCTGCTGCGCGCGTTGCATCCGATCGCGCCTTTCATCAGCGAGGAAATCTGGCAGCGCGTGCGGGTCAGCGCCGGCGTGTCCGGCGAGACGATCATGCTGCAACCCTTCCCGACCGCCACCAGCGCGGATGTGGATGAGGAGGCGGAGCGCGAGATGCAGTGGGTCATGGGGTTCGTGCTCGGCGTGCGCCAGATCCGCGGCGAGATGGACATTGCGCCGAGCCGCAAGCTGCCGGTGCTCATGCAGAATGCGAGCCCGCTCGATCTCCAATACCTCGCGCGCAACGGCGCCTTCCTCGAGCGCCTCGCCGGCATCGAGACCCCGCGCACGCTCGCGCCGGCCGAATCTGCGCCGATCTCGGCGGTGGCTCTCCTCGGGACGCTCGAGATCCTGGTGCCGATGGCCGGTCTCATCGAGCCCGGCGCGGAGATCGAGCGGCTGGAGAAACGGCGGCGGCGGGCGCAGAGCGAGCAGTCAAAGCTCGAGGCGAAGCTCGCCAATGCCGAGTTCGTGCGCAATGCGCCTGCAGAGATCATCGCCAAGGATCGGGCACGGCGGGCGGAGCTCACCGTCGAGCTTTCCCAGCTCGATGCGCAGCTCAAGCGCGTGGCCGCGTTGCAGTCCTCATGAGTGCCCGCGAGCAGCACACGTCCGCACCGCGCGGCGCGGGCTCCGCGGCGGGGCCGCCGGGGGCGGCGGTGGCGGCGATGCTCGCGCAGCTCAACCGCGTGATTCTCGACAAGGACTCGCAGATCCGACTGTGTCTCGCGTGCCTCCTGGCGAGAGGACATCTGCTCATCGAGGACTTGCCGGGCGTCGGCAAGACGACGCTCGCCCATGCCCTCGCCCGCACGCTGGGATTGACCTTCCAGCGCGTGCAATTTACGAGCGACTTGTTGCCCGCGGACATTCTCGGGGTATCGATCTACGATCGCGACACCGGCCGCTTTCGCTTCCAGCAGGGACCGATCTTCGCCCAGCTGGTCCTCGCCGATGAGATCAATCGGGCCTCCCCCAAGGCACAGAGCGCGCTGCTCGAGGCCATGGAGGAGCGGCAGGTGACCCTCGATGGGCAGACGATGGCGCTGCCCGACCCCTTCTTCGTCATCGCCACACAGAATCCACAGGAGCAGGTCGGCACCTTTGCGCTGCCCGAGTCACAGCTCGATCGCTTTCTGATGCGCGTGCATCTCGGCTACCCGGCGGCGGCGGCGGAGCGCGAGCTGCTCACCGGCATGGACCGCCGCGACCTGCTGGCCGCGCTCGAGCCCGTGGTGACCCTCGAGTCCTTGCACGCCTTGCAACGGAGCATCTTCGATGTTCACGTCTCGGCGCCCATCCTCGACTATGTCCAGGCGCTGATCGCGCATACGCGCACCACCGCCGAAGTGAGCCTCGGGCTCTCGCCACGCGCAGGCATCGGCCTGGTGCGCGCCGCGCGCGCGGTCGCGCTCATCGATGGGCGCGCCGCCGTCCTGCCCGAGCACGTGCAAGCCGTCTTTCCCGCGGTGGTCGAGCATCGCATCGGGGAACATGCGGGCGGCGCGGTGAGCGCGCGCCAGCTTCTCGAGGCCGTGCCCGTACCGTAGGAGCGCCTCGGGTCATGGACAAGGCGGCAACGGCAGCGCCTGAGCACCCGGGTACACGCACCGTTCGGCGTTCGCTGCGCAGCGCCGCCACGGGCCGCTTTCGTGCCTGGGCCGCACGCCGCCAGGGTCGGGACGCCCTGCCGGTCGCGATTCATCGCCGCCGCATCTACATCCTGCCGACGCGCTTCGGGCTGATGCTCGCCGGGCTCCTGCTGGCGATGCTGCTCGCCGGGCTCAACTACAACAGCAACCTGGGGCTCGCCTACGCCTTCCTGATGTTCGGCCTGACCCTGGTGGCCATGCACCACTGCCATCGCAATCTTCTCGGTCTCGAGGTCGA
>DATGIA010000092.1:0-89656 GCA_035307465.1 Steroidobacteraceae bacterium | reverse complement strand
CAGGCGGCGATCGCGCAGCCCGGCTCATCGCGCGCCCCTCCCGCCGGCGCCGCGCGCGGCGCACGACCGGCGCAGCGCGAGGCTGCGCCCGAGACCGTCACGACCCTCGACGGCGCATCCTTCGCCCTGCATGATCCGGCCGCCTCGAAGCGCACCGTGCTCATGTTCATCTCACCGTGGTGCGAGAGCTATCTTGCGCAGAGCCGGCCGGCGCGCTCGCAAGCGTGCCGTGCGGCGCGCGAGCAGAGCGAGCAGCTGCTGCCCACCTCCGATGCGCGCTGGCTCGCGATCGCCTCGGGCCTGTGGGCGAATCGGGACGATCTGATCGCATATCGCAGCGAGGAGCACGTGACCGTGCCGCTGTCACTCGATGAGAGCGGCACGCTGTTTCGCCGCTATCACGTCACGCAGGTGCCGACCTTCATCGTCCTCGACGCCCAGGGCAAGCTCGTCCGTCGCATCGAAGCGGCGCCACCCGATCTGGCGGCGCAGCTTGCGAGCGGCACCCCATAGGACTGGCGGGGTCGACATCGCGTCGAGCGCTCAGGTGCCGGCGCGGATCGAGCGCGGCGCCGGTTCGTGAAGCACCGATTTGCGAGAGGCGGATTCGCGCGGGGTGAGTCGCGCGGATTCATCCCGCTCGCGCAGCCACGCGGTGAAGTGTCCTGCCGCCATGGGCTTCGCAATCAGATAGCCCTGCACCAGATCGCAGCCGAGCGTGCGCAGCACCTCCAGACTCGCGCGCTGCTCGACGCCCTCCGCTACCACCTTGAGATGCAGTGCGTGCGCCAGATTGATCGTCGAGCGCACGAGCACCTCGTCGTCAGCGCGCGATTCGAGGTTCTGCACGAAGGTGCGGTCGATCTTGAGCTCATCGACCTGCAGTCGTTGCAGCTGCACGAGCGAGGAGTAGCCGGTACCGAAATCATCGATCGAGAAGCGCAGTCCCAGAATGCGCAACCGCTCCATCACGCGCTGCGTGTTCTGTACGTCGCGCATTGCCGCGCCCTCTGTGATCTCGAGCACGATCTTCGTGGGGTCGACCTGCGAAGCGCGTAGCGCCCGCTCGACGCCATCGACGAAGTCCGGGTCGGCAAGATTGGCCGGGGAGATGTTGACCGCGACCTCGATCGGCCACCCCGCGCCGTGCCATGCATGCGCCTGTCGCATCGCCTCGCCCAGCACCCAGGCTGTGAGCGGTCGGATGAGATCGGTGCGCTCGGCATGCGGGATGAAATCGCTCGGTGGAACGAAGCCGTGCTCGGGATGCCGCCAGCGTAACAGCGCTTCGCAGCCGCTCGCCCGCTCATCGGCCAGCCGCAGCTTCGGCTGATAGTGCAGCTCGAGCTCGTTCGCGGCGACTGCACGGCGCAGATCGCCGAGGATGGCGAGCCGCTGGCGCTGAACCTCGTCATCTCCCTGCCGATAGGTTCCGACCGGCGCGGCGGTTTCGCGTCCGCGGAACAGGGCAAGCTCGGCTCGCTGCAGGAGCTCCGCTGCGCTCGCGCCCTCCTGGGGGAATACGGCCACCCCCAGCCGGGTCTCGATCTGCAGACAAACGGCCCCCTGGTCAAAGGGCGCACGCAGCGCGCTCGCGAGCGCGAGCGCCTGCCGGGTCGACTCGCCCTGGCATACGCCCTCGAGGAGGGCGACGAAGCGGTCGGTGCCCAGGCGAGCGACGCGCTCCTCCGAGGCGACCGTGGCGCTTAGCCGGCGCGCGAGCTCCTTCACGACCTCATCGCCGGCTGCGTGCCCCAAGGAGCCGACGATGTCATCGAGCTGCTGCAGCTCGATCAGGCATACGCTCACCGGGGACTGTGCCGAGCGCGCTGCCCGGAGCAGCGCGTCGAGGATCTCCGTGATGCGCGAGCGGGCGGCCAGACCGGTGAGTGGATCGTGGCTCGCCTGATGGCGGATCTTCTGCTCGCGCTCGGCGACCGCGGCGCGCATCGCGTTGAAGGCGCTTGCGAGCCGCGCGAGCTCGGTGGTCGTCGCGCTCGGTATACAGGCCGCATAATCACCGGCCTCCAGGCGCTCGGCGGCGAGCGTGAGCTCGGACAGGGGACGCGTGGCGCTGCGCGCGAGCCAGGCCGCGAGCAGCGAGCCGAGGACGAGGATGGTCAGGCCGACCACGGCGATCGAGTCTCGCAGCTGATGAAAGGGCTGCATGGCGCCGGCGAGCGAGCGTTGCAGGACCAGGCTGAGCGGCGCATTCGCCGACCGGATGGGATCGACCCAGGTGAGCAGGTCATCGTTCGGCGTGCGCAGCATGAAGGGCGACCCGGCTGGACGGGCCCCGAGGGTGCGCAGCGGCGGCTGCTCGTCGGACGGGAGCGAGCTTGCGCTCACGGCGGAAGAGGGTCCGCGGCCGCTGACGAAGGACACCTGCACGCCGAGCAGATGCGATAAGTCCGCGGCTGCGCGCGCATCGAGCGCAAAGCCGATCGCCGCCCAGCCGATCGGATCAGGCGCAAGAACCGGAGAGATCACCAACTGGTAGGGCCGCCCGTCGATGCTGCGGTAGAGACGCAGCTGCTGATGGTCGGCATCGGCGGCAACGAGCGCTTCGAAGTCGCGTTCGGCCGCTGCCGAGAGCGATGCACCGGTGCTGGCGAGCGGTCTGCCCGCCGGATCGAGCGCGATCAGAAGGTCGGCGCCCACCCGCCGCCGATCGCTGGCGAGCGCCGAGGCGAGCGTCGGAGTGTCGCCGTTTGCGATCGCCTCCTTGAAGCCGAAGTCGGCGCTCAGCACCTCGGCGGCGTTGCTCAGCTGATTGCCGCGAAACCGGAGCACCTCGCGCGCGGTGATCGATGCGGCACGCAGCTGATCGGATGCCTCGCGCTCCACGGCGGCGCGCGCCTTGAGTACCACGGAGACGACCGTCGCGGCGAGCACGACGATGATCATTCCGAGTACCAGCGCTAAGATTCGAGCGCGAAAACTCCGCATACTGTCAAACGCTGTGCTCGCATGGCCCATCATAGATCGACCTCCGATTGACAGAGCCGATGCAGCACCGGAGTTGGGATGGACTTCGCGATCAGCGCCCTGCGATTGACCAAACCTGTCACGTTTGCGGCGGCGGTGCTGGCGCTCGCGGGCACACTCTGCGCGCGCGCCGGCGAGCTCGCCGTAACCGTGGTGGACCGGCTCGGACGCCCCGTCCCGGAAGTCGTCATCACACTGGTGCCCCTTCAGCCGTGGGCGGCGCGCACGAGCAAAGCACCGCCACCGTCCGCCGTCATGGACCAGCGCAACCTTGCGTTCGCCCCTCGGGTGCTCGCGATCGCAGTGGGCACCAAGGTTGAGTTCCCCAACAACGACAGTGTGAGCCATCAGGTTTACTCATTCTCGGCCGCCAAGCGATTTCAGCTGCCGCTCTACAAGGGCGAGGCGCACCCTCCGGTGCAGTTCGATCGTGAGGGACTCGTGGTGCTCGGCTGCAATATTCACGACCAGATGGCCGGTTACATCTACGTAACCGCTGCGCCCTGGTTCGGAACGACGGGCGCGGACGGGATGCTGCGGCTCGGCGGCGTCGCGGCCGGCGAGTATCGCATCGAGGCATGGAGTCCCCTCATCGCCGATCCGCCCGGCACTCTGGTTCGCACCGTTCGCATCGAGGCCGAACGGAGCAGCGATGCGCACGTGCAGCTCACGCGTGACCTGCGCTCACGGCCCGAGCCGCGACCTCGGCCCACCGACTGGGAATATTGAATGCGCGGGGCTTGCGTGCTGCTCCTGCTCGCGGGCCTGGGGCCCATGAGCGCGGCGGGCGCCGATCGGCTCGACGTCACCGGAGAGCTCGATCTTCGATGGGTCGATTCCGACGCATCCCGCTCCTTTCTCGAGGGCGGACTCGGCGCGCTGCGCTACGACTCCGAGCACCAGGGCGTGCGTCTCGGACGCGCGATGCTTGCGCCCCGGCTGAGGCTCACCGACATCCTCACGCTGCACGCCGTAATCGTCGATTACGGCGATGGCAGTGACAACGGCGTCAACATGAGTGAGCTGTATCTCGATCTGCGCCCCTTTCCCACGAGTCCGGTGCGCTGGCGGGTGCGGACAGGCGCCTTCTTTCTCCCGGTCTCGCTCGAGAATCGCGGCGTCGGCTGGAGTGATGTGTACACGATCACCCCGTCAGCCCTGAATACGTGGATTGGGGATGAGTTGCGCACCATCGGTACGGAGGTCGAGGCGCGATGGCTCGGCGCGAGCCGCAACTACGACGGGGACGTGTCCGCGGTGGCGGGTGTGTACGGATGGGACGATGGCGCCGGCGCGGTGCTCGCCGAGCGCGGCTTTGCGCTGACCGATCGACCCTCGGCGCTTTTTGGCGGCATCGGTCGCCCGCCCTATCAGCCCTATCGTGAGATCGATCATCGCCCCGGCGTCTACGGAGGCCTCTCGTGGCGCCACCACGCCTGGCTCGAGGTACGGTCCTTGTACTACGACAACCGCGCGGATCCGGCGGTTTACTCCGGCACACGTGACTATGCCTGGCACACGCGATTCATGAGTGAGGGGGTGCGAGTCGAGCCGACGGCGCACGTCACCTTCATCGCGCAGTACCTCGACGGCGATACGGCCGTGGGCCCGGGTGAGGCCTTTCGCATGCCGTTCCACGCGCTCTTCGGCTTGGTGAGCTTCGAGTGGGGACGGGAGCGCTTGACGGTGCGGCTCGATGATTTCGCGACGCATCAGACCCGCGGCGACTTCGGTCCGCCGAGCAGCGGGGTGGGTCACGCCTGGACCGCCGGGTTCACGCATCGTCTCGGTGAGCACTGGCAGATCGCCGCCGAATGGATCCACCTCACGAGCCGCTTCGCGCCCCGGATCGAGTACGGTCCGGCGGTGACGCCGAGCGAATCGCAGACGCAGGTTGCCCTGCGCTATCGCTTTCACGCGATCTTATGAGGCGCGCCGCGCGCCGCGCCGGCCGGCGGTAGCGCACTCCTGGTCGTAGGCATCGATGACCGATTGCAGGAGCCCTGGAAAGCGGCTCTCGAGCTCTTCGGTGCGCACGCGGCTCGTGAGCTCCGTGCCGTGCCGCTCGCTGACGATGAGGCCGCTCTCGCGCAGGATGCGATGATGATGCGAGAGGGTCGACTTCGGCATCGCGACTTTCAAGCGGCAGGCGGTCTCGGTGCAATTCAGACCGTGCGCGGTGCGCAGCAGCTCGCGCACCATGGCGAGGCGGATCGGGTCGGAGAGCGCGTAGAGAATTCCGGCGATCGTCATCGAGGCAACGCCGGGATGGGCCAAAGGACGACTCATCGCCGTAGCATAGCGCATCCGCTTGCTAATTCGATAGTACTGTAGTTCAATATATATGAACTATAGACATTCACGGAGCGCTGCATGCCCACCTTGTTCGATCCCTTGCGCCTGGGCGACCTCGAGCTGCCGAATCGCATGGTGATGGCGCCGTTGACGCGCTCGCGCGCCGGCGCGAGCCGCATTCCGAACGAGCTCATGGCCACCTACTATGCCCAGCGCGCCACCGCCGGGCTCATCATCTCGGAGGCGACGGTCGTGAGTCCCCAGGGCATCGGCTATGCCGACACGCCCGGAATCTGGTCGCAGGAGCAGATCGCCGGCTGGCGAAAAGTGACGGCTGCGGTTCACGCGGCGGGCGGCCGCATCCTCTTGCAGCTCTGGCACGTCGGCCGCATCTCGCATCCGATGTTTCTCGGCGGGCAGCTTCCGGTCGCGCCGAGCGCACGGGCGGCCCAGGGCTCGGTGAGCCTGGTGCGCCCCCAGACCCCTTACCCCGTGCCCCGAGCGCTCGACCGCGAGGAGATCCCGGCGATCGTCGCCGCGTTTCGACGCGGCGCGCAAAATGCGCAGCACGCCGGCTTCGACGGTGTGGAGATTCATGGCGCCAACGGCTATCTGCTCGATCAGTTCCTGCAGGACTCGAGCAACGCCCGAGTCGATGACTACGGCGGTCCCATCGAGAATCGGGCCCGCCTGCATCTCGAGGTGACCGACGCCGCCGTCTCGGTGTGGGGCAGGGGACGGGTGGGGATGCATCTCGCCCCGCGGGGCGATGCGCATTCGATGGGCGATTCGCAGCGGCGCGCGACCTTTACCTACCTCGCCCGGGCGCTCGGTGAGCGCGGCATCGCATTCCTGTGTGCACGCGAGTACGAGGCGGCGGACAGCCTCGGCCCGGAGCTCAAGGCGGCCTTCGGGGGCGCCTACATCGCGAACGAGAAATTCACGCTCGACGGCGCGCAGCGGGCACTGAGCGAGGGTCGCGCCGATGCCGTGGCGTTCGGCCGGCTGTTCATTGCCAACCCCGATCTGCCGCGCCGTTTCGCGCGGGGCGCTCCTCTGAACGCGCTGCGCACGGATACCCTGTATGCGGGCGGCGCGATGGGCTACACCGATTATCCCGCCCTCCCGACCGAGGAGGGAGCGGCGGCGGCGCCGCGCGCGCGCACGGCAACCGCGTGACCGTGGGGCTCGCCGCGACTTGACCGCGGCTCGCCGCGACCGCTGATCGATCGCTCGGGCCGCTTGGGTTATGGTGAGAATCCCCCGAACCCTCGAGGATGCTCATGCTGACCGATCTCTCCCTGGGCCGCGGCGCGCTCGTTGAGAACAAGCGCGGGCGCGGACGGCCGTGGAGGGCGAGCTTTGCGGCTGCAGCGCTCAGCGGCGTCCTGCCGGCCGCCACGGCAGGCGCCGGTGCCGCGGCGCCCACCGAGGTCGCGGCGCGACTCGCGCTGCCGGCGCCCGCGGCGCGGGCGCTCGAGAGCATCGATGCCGAGCGCATCCGCGCGCATGTGCGCTTCCTTGCCGACGACCTGCTCGAGGGTCGAGGTACCGGCACGCGCGGTGGCGAGATCGCCGCGCTCTACATCGCCACTCAGTTCGCGCTCGACGGCCTGAAGCCCGCGGGCGATGACGGCGGCTACCTGCAGCGCGTGAATTTCAAGGGCGAGCAGACGCTGCCCGAGAGCCGTGCCGCACTCGACCTGCCGCGCACGGGCGCCGCGGCGCTCAGGCTCGGCGATGACCTCATGCTCGTCAATCAGACGCAGCAGGCGGCGGTGGACATCGATGCGCCGGTCGTGTTCGTCGGCTACGGAATCGAAGCGCCGGAGTTTCACTGGAACGACTATCGCGACGTCGACGTGAAGGGCAAGGTCGTGCTCGTGATCGTCAACGAGCCGCCTTCGAAGGACCCCAGGTTCTTTGCGGGGGAAGCGCTCACTTACTACGGGCGCTGGATGTACAAGCTCGAGGAGGCCGCACGGCGCGGCGCGCTCGGCGCGCTCATCATTCATCGCACCGATCTTGCCAGCTATGGCTGGAACGTGGTGCGCAGCTCCTGGAGCAACGAGCAGGTTTATCTCGCCGACGATCGCGCACCGCGACTCGAGGCGGCAGGCTGGGTACAGCTCGAGGTGGCGCGCCGCCTGCTGAGCGCCTCGGGGCTCGATCTCGATGCGATGATCGAGGCGGCGGGCCAGCGCGGTTTCGAGCCGCGCGAGCTGCCGGTGCGCTTCAAGGCCCATATCGCGAGCCGGGTGCGCACCTTCACCTCCTATAACGTGCTCGCGCTGTGGCCGGGGGCGAAGCCGGGCGCGCCGCGCCAGGTGGTCATGTACAGCGCGCACTACGATCATCTCGGCATCAATCCCGCTCTTGCCGGAGATCAGATCTACAACGGGGCCGTCGACAACGGGACCGGCTGCGGCATCCTGCTCGAGCTTGCGCATGCCTGGGGCACGCAAGGCGCGCGACCGCCGCACGCGGTGCTGTTCGCCTCGGTGACGGCGGAGGAAAAGGGTCTGCTCGGCTCGCGCTATCTCGGCGAGCATCCGCCGGTGCCCGCCGCACGGATCACGCTCGATCTGAACTTCGATGCGGTGCAGCCGATCGGCATGCCGCAGGCGGTGAGCGTCACGGGCGCCGAGCGCACGACCTTCTACCCCGCAGTCCAGAAGACCGCGCGTGCCTTCGGCTTTGCCATCGAGCCCGATGCCGAGCCGGGCGCGGGGCACTACTACCGCTCCGATCACTTCAGCCTGGCGCGCGTCGGTGTGCCCGCCTTCTCGATCAACACCGGGCTCGAATTTGCAGGACACCCGCCCGCCTGGGGCAAGGCGCAGCGCGATGACTACACCGCTCTTCGCTATCACCAGCCGAGCGATGAATATCGGGCCTCGATGGATTTCTCGAGCAACGCCGCGCTCGCCCGCTTCGGCTTCGCGCTCGGCTGGGAGGCCTCGACGGCCCCGCGGCCGATCGGCTGGCAGGCGGGCGATGAGTTCGAGGCGGCGCGCTTGCAAAGCGAGCGCGGGCGCTGAGCGTGGCTTCGCAGGAGCGGGTGTGGGTGAGCTACCTCGAGCTCCTCGAGCCGCCGCGCGCGCCCGGGGCGCGCGCGGGCCCGGAGCGCATCGAGCGAGAGCGCCTGAGCGTCGAGGCTTATCTCGCGCTGTACGTCGCCGTCGGTGCACCTCTGCGCTGGGATCGGCGCCTCGCGCTCGATCGGGCCTCGCTCGCCGCCCTTCTCGAGGGCGAGCGGCTCGAGCTGTATGTGCTGCGAGCCGGCGGCGGCGAGGCGCTCGGCTGGTGCGAGCTCGATCGAGAGGCCGATCCGCCCATCGAGCTGACTCATTTCGGCCTGATCCCGAGCGCCCAGGGTCGGGGGCTCGGCCCATGGCTGCTCGCCGTGTCGCTGCAGGCGGTGTGGCGCTCGGGAGCCCGCCGCATCTGGCTGCACACCGACACGTGGGATCATCCGGCGGCGCTCGGCTGCTACCAGCGGGCCGGGTTTCGAATCTACGACCGGCGTTACGAGCCCGTTCAGGGTCTGTAGGGAGGCCGGCACGCTCCGCGGTTTGACGAAAGCGGATACGCGTGTGACATTGCAGCGCGGCTGAACGCGAAGGCCGCATTCGAGAAGCCGTGGAAACCGAGCGCCGCGATCCCGATGAGCTGCTGGCCGACGTGCAACGCCAGGAAGCGCGCGCGCGGCGCGGCCGGCTGCGCATCTTCTTCGGCGCCTCGGCGGGCGTCGGCAAGACCTACTCGATGCTCGAAGCGGCGCGCTCGGCGAAGGCGAACGGCCAGGATATCGTGGTCGGCTATGTCGAGCCGCACGGACGCATCGAGACCGAAAGGCTGCTCGAAGGCCTCGAGCAGATCCCCTTCCTGGAGGTTCGCTACCGCGGCATCACGCGCCGCGAGTTCGATCTGGACGCAGCCCTGAAGCGCGCTCCGGAGATCATCCTCGTCGATGAGCTCGCCCACTCGAACATCGCCGAGGGCGAGCCGCTGCCCCGGCATCAGAAGCGCTGGCAGGACGTTGAGGAGCTGCAGGACGCCGGGATCAGCGTCTGGACGACGCTCAACGTGCAGCACCTCGAGAGCCTGAACGACGTCGTCGCCGGCATCACCGGGGTGCGCCAGCAGGAGACGCTCCCGGACCGTATCTTCGATGAGGCGGACGAGGTCGAGCTCATCGATCTGCCGCCGGACGATCTGCTCGCGCGCCTGAAGGCGGGCAAGGTGTACGCGCCCGAGCGGGTGGGCAATGCGACCGAGGGATTCTTTCGCAAGGCGAATCTGCTCGCGCTGCGCGAGCTCGCCCTGCGGCGCACGGCCGATCGCGTCGATGCCGCGGCGCTCGAGGCCGCGGCCCAGACGCCCACCTCACGCCCCTGGCTGGCGCGCGACCGTTTCCTCATCGCCGTCACGCCGGACGGCCAGGCCGAGCAGCTGGTGCGCATCGGCAAGCGCTTCGCCGATGCGCTCGATGCCGAGTGGCTGGTCGTGTCCGTCGAGACGCCGCAGCTGCTGCGCCTCTCGGAGACCGAGCGCAATCGTCGCATCGAGGTGCTGCGGCTCGCCGAATCGCTGGGCGCCGAGACGGTGACGCTCGATGGCCCTTCCGCGGCCGATACGCTTCTCGAGTATGCGCGCCTGCGCAACGTGACCCGCATCGTCATCGGCGAGGCCAAGCGCACCGGCTGGCGCGCCTGGCTGCGCCGCTCGACCACGACCGAGCTGGTGCGGCGCGGCCGCGGCTTCGACATCTCGGTGATCGCGCGCCGCGAGACGACCGCGCCGCGCCGGCCGGACCTGAGGGAGAGCTTGCCGCGGGAGATTCACTGGGAGCGCTACTGGGCCGCCCTGCTGATCTCGGCGGTCTGCACCGGCGTGGCGGCCATCATGTATCCCTACTTCTCCCTCACCAATCTCGTCATGGTGTATCTGCTCGGCGCCACGGTGGCTGCGCTGCGCCTCGGGCGCGGCCCTGCAAGCCTCACGGCCGTCGCGAACGTCATCGCGCTCGCGTTCTGTTTCGTGCCGCCGCGCTTCACCTTCGCCATCTCGAGCCTCGAGTACCTGCTGACCTTTGCCGTCATGCTGGCGATGGCGCTGGTGATCGCGAACCTGGTGGCGAACGTGCGGGCGCAGACGCGCGTCGCCGGCGCCCGCGAGCGGCGCACCTCGCTCCTGTATGCGATGAGCCGCGAGCTGGCCGCGACCCGCAGCTTCGACAGCCTGGCGCGCGTCGCCATCAAACACGTCGCGGAGACGTTCGCGGCCCGCGCGACCGTGCTGCTGCCCGATGCCGAGCGGCGGCTGCAGCAGTTCGAGGGCAGCGGCGTGCAGGGATTGCTCGAGAATGCCGATCTGTCGGTCGCGCAGTGGGTGTACGACCATGGCCGCCCGGCCGGGCTCGGCACGGACACATTGCCGGCGGCGAGCGCACAGTACCTGCCGCTCATCGGTACCCATCAGACCCTCGGGGTGCTGGCCGTGCAACCGATGCAGCGCCGCCGCCTGCTGCTGCCGGAGCAGCGCCATCTGCTCGAGACCTTCGCCGGCCAGACTGCGCTCGCCATCGAGCGCGCACAGCGCGCCGAGGAGGCTGCCGCCGCGCGTGTCGCGGTCGAGACCGAAAGCCTGCGCAACACACTGCTCGCCTCCATCTCGCACGACCTGCGGGCGCCGCTCGCCTCCATCATGGAGGCAAGCCGCAAGCTCAACGATCCGGCGACGTCGGCCGACGAGGAGGCGCGCCGGCTGCTCGTGCGCTCGATCGAGGCCAAGGCGCGCGAGATGTCGGAGCTCATCTCCAACGTGCTCGATCTCATGAGCTTCGAGGTGGGTGAGGTGCACCTGCGCCGCGAATGGCATTCGGTCGAGGAGCTGGTCAATGCCGCGCTCGCGCGCCTCGAGGGGCGCTTCGGCGGGCGCACCGTCGAGGTGGCGCTGCCGAAGGATCTGCCGCCCGTGTATGTCGATGCGCCGCTCGTCATCCGTGTACTGGTGAACCTGCTCGACAATGCCATCAAGTACACGCCGCCGGGCACGCGCATCACGGTGACGGGCGGACTCGAGGGCGATGCCGTGCGGGTCGTGGTCGATGACAACGGACCCGGCCTGCCGCCGGATCCGGAAATCCTGTTCGCCAAATTCCAGCGCGGCGGCGAGGAGTCGAACGTCGGCGGCGCGGGACTCGGCCTCGCCATCTCCAAGGCCATCGTCAATGCGCACGGCGGGCAGATCAGCGCGCTGCAGCGCCCGGGAGGCGGCGCGCGCTTCGCCTTCACCCTGCCGACGCACGAGCCGCCGGCTTGAGTCATCGGCGGCGGGGCGCGTCGGGCGGCCTCGCGGGTCGGGCGGTCTAGCGGGTCGGGCGGCCGCTGAAGCCGGAGGCTGCGCGCAGCGCATCGGCTTCCATGAGCTCGCCGTCCATCATCACGATGCGCGTATGGCGCAGATCGCCGATGCGCTGCGAAGGGTCGCCTTCGACGAGGATGAGATCGGCGACGTAGCCCTCGCGAATCGCACCGCTGCGCGCCTGGACGCCGACGAGGCGGGCGGGGCCGGCCGTGGCGCTGGCGAGCGCCTCGGCCGGCGTGAAGCCGGCTTCGACGTACAGCTCGAGCTCGCGCACCAGCTCCATGCCGGTGCCATCGGTGCCGGCGACGACGGCGACTCCGGCGCGGTGCAGCGCGCCCACGAGATCCTCGAGCTTCGCAAAGCTCGCCCGATAGTCCGCACGCGTGAGCCCTGCGGGTACGGCAAAGCCGCCCTGGCGAAAGCCCCGCTCCACGGCGGGCGGCAAGGTGCCGACGAAGGGCGCGTACGCCGGCGACAGATCACCGTTCTCCGGAACATACATCCCTTCGAACACCACCAGCGTCGGATCGACCGTGATGTGGCGCGAGGCCATCAGGCTGATCAAGCTCTTCATCGGATCGGACCTGAGATCGACGGTGCGTGCGTAGCGGCCCGTACCCTCGAAGCGGCCCATGCCGTTCGAGTGGCTCACCACCTCGTCCGGCATGGCCTGCATCATCACGAAATTGATGTGCGTGATCTCGTCGTAGCCCGCCTCGATGGCCTCGCGCGGGCGCATCCCGGCGGGCAGGTGACCATGCACGTGCAGGCCGAGCTTGTGCGCCTCGGCGGCGGTCGCCGGCACCCACTTCGGATCGAAGGTGCCGTAGATCTTGATCGCCGTGAATCCGTCCTGTTTCGCCTTGCGCACCAAGGCAAGTGCCTCCTCCTGCGAGCTCGCCACGCTGGCGACCTGCGCCGTGTTCGGTCCGTTGCCGTCGATCAGCACCGAGGGGTAGACGTGCGGCATCAGCAGCTCATCGTGGGCCCGCCGCTCGGCGCGCGCGAGCGTGAGCTGGTTGACGTTGCCCGGGTCGCGGATCGAGGTGATCCCGAGCGAGAGCAGAAAAGGTCCGCTCGCATCGTCCGGGAAATGCTGATGCGAATCCCACAGGCCGGGCGTCAAGGTCTTGCCGCGACCGTCGATGTGCTCGGCGTCGGGCGGCACCTGCATGCGATCGGCTTTCGCCACGCGCTCGATGATGCCGTGCTCGACGAGCACGCTCATGCCCGACTCGAAGCGATCGCCGTCGAGGAATGCGCGCACGTTCTCGAACAGGACCGGCCGGTCGGGCTTGCGCAGGAGCTTGTGCAGCAGCACGGGCGAGCGGCGCGCGAGCGCCTCATCCTGTGCTTTCTGCAGCACCGGCAGTTGATCCTCATACCCTTGTTTGAGCCACGCCAGGCCCACCACCAGGCCGAAGAAACGGCCGTGATCATCGACCCAGACGGGCAGGGGCGTATTGTTGATTCCGGTCACCGCATAGGCGGTGAGGGCGCGGCGCTTCGGGCCCTCACCCACGCTGAGCTGTGTGAGCTGCTCGGCGCGCGCCCGACCTCCGGGCAACAACGCGAGCTCGTGATCGGGTGCGGCGACGAGCGCCTCGATCAGATCCGCGGTGAGATCGACGGGACCGCCGAATGCGGCGTACATCGTGCGAGGTGCATAGGGGGCGGAGCCGGCATCGACCGGGCTTTTCCACTGCGCCTTCTCTTGCGTGATCGAGAAGCTCTCGGCGGCATCACCGTTCGGCGTGAAACCGCGAATCACCACCGACTCGAGCATCCCGTCCGCGCCGAGCCGCGAGCGGCTGTCGATCTCGAACACCTGGCCGCGCAGCAGGATGCTTTCGCGGGCGAGGCGCTCGCCGCGCGCGCCTCGCCAGCGGCTCGACTCACCGTGCTTGCCCGCCACCGACACGATGCTGAAGCGCTCGGCATCGGCGGGCGGCTTCAGAAGCTCGGCGACCGGCGTCGGCTTCTGGGCGTGCGCGACACCCAAGGTGAGCAGCAACGCGAGGGCGACCAGGGCTTTCTTCATGTGGATCTCCCCAGGGCAATGCGCGAGTGTAGGTGGGAAGCGCTTCGCGCTCCAGCCGCGTGTCGCCCCGGCGCACCGGGCTTGCGAACGGCGCGCCCTGCGGGGCTATACTCGGGGCGATCCCACAGGAGGACTCATGGCCGATGAATCGACGCATACGGGCGGCTGTCTGTGCGGCGCCGTGCGTTACCGCGTCCATGGAGCGCCGCGCGATGTGGTCGCATGTCATTGCTCGCAATGCCGGCGCACGAGCGGTCATCATGCCGCGATGACGAGCGTGCCCGAAGATCGGCTCGAGCTCATCACCTCCGACGGTCTCATCTGGTATCGCTCCTCGAGTACGGCGGAGCGCGGATTTTGCAGCCGTTGCGGCAGCAATCTGTTCTGGCGTCCGACCGGCGAGCAGCGCGTGGCGATCACGGCCGGCTCGCTCGATGCGCCGACCGGCCTCGAGCTCATCGAGCACATCTTCGTCGCCGACAAGTCCGACTACTACGAGATCAAGGATGGCAAGCCGCAGAAGGCGGCCTGGTGAACACGCGCCGCGGGTGCGCGCGCCGCGGGGCCTGAAGAGGCGGATGCACGGAAGTGCCCGTGCGATGCTGCGAGCGCGTCGCACTACCCGGCAAGCGGTCAGACATCCTCCCGCTGCGCGTTTGGCATATTCTGACAAGCCCGCAGGACTCGCACCGGATGTGTGCGCCCTGACCATTATGACAACAATGCCCGCGTCGCCGCGTGGCGACTTTTGTCGCCGGGTGCAGGCCATGAGTAAGTTACGTGCAGCGGATCACGGCTCACCCGAGGGTGGGCTCGATACGCTGGATTCGTCCTCACTGAACGGAGCGGCCATGGTCGACAAATCGATGACGGGAACCTTCCAGCTCAATCTGCCGAAGGATCTCCTGCTGGAAGCGAAGCGGCAGCCGAAGCCGAAAAACGATCAGCTGCGTGTCGATGGCTGGCGCAACTCCTGGCTCTCGAAGCTTTCCGAGCTGTTGGTGGGGAAGGATTGAGGGTGCGAGCCCGAGCCCTTCAGGGCTTGCCGAGCGCCTCGGTGTCGGACGGATCGGCCGGGGCGCGGGTGCGGGGTGAGCGCTCATCGATGTACATGAGCTCGTGCTGACCCACCTGGACCACGTCCCCGTCGTTGAGGTTGTGCCGGCGCACCCGTTTCGATTGCACGTAGATCCCGTTGGTGCTGTTCAAATCCTCGATCACGCAGCCGTGGGGCTGCGTGATGATCTGGCAATGATGGCGACTGATGAACTTGCTGTCGATCTGTAGGTCGTTGTCCGGCGTGCGCCCGATCACCAGTCGTCCCGGCTTGAGCTCGCGCTCGAGCACCGTCTTGCCGCCGCTCGCGAGCAGCACTCGTCCCACGACCTGAGGCGACTCCGCAGCCCGTCCATTCATCGTATGCTCGAAATGCGAGCCGCTCGGCATGCGGTTGGTGCCGGCCCCGTATTCGACCCACTGCAACTCCTGGATCGCCGAGTTGACGTCCTCGAGGGTGACGTGGTCGCGGTCGCTGGTGAAGGCCGCCATCATGGCGGTGTCGCACAGCGTGTTCACGAGCCGCGGCACCCCGCCGGTGTAGCGGTAAATGACCGGCATCGTCTCCTCGGCGAAGATCGTTCGTCCCTGCGAGCCCGCCACCTCGAGCCGGTGCTCGATATAGTCGGTCGTCTCCGCCGGCGACAGCGCGGACAGATGAAAGCGCAGCCGCACGCGCTGCGTGAGCTGCAGCAGCTCCGGCGAGTTGAGCTTGTCGTTGAGCTCGGGCTGGCCGACCAGAATGATGCGCAGCGTCTTCTCCTTGGTCGTCTCCACGCCCGACAGCATGCGGATCTCCTCGAGCACGCGATAGGAGAGGTTCTGCGCCTCATCGACGATGAGCAGCACCTTGCGGCCCGCGACGAACTGCTCCGTCAGGAATTGATTGAGCGTCGCCAGCACCTCGGGCTTCTTCATGTCGAAGGGCGTGAAGCCGAACTGCACCAACACGGTTTGCAGAAAGGCGTTCGGCGAGAGCTGCGTCTGCGCGATCTGAGCCACCACCACCTCGGGCTGTAGCTCGCGCAGGAATGTCTCGATGAGCGTGGTCTTGCCGGCCCCTATCTCTCCGGTGATCACCACGAAGCCGTCGGTGAACCAGATGGTCGATTCCATGTACGCCTTGGCGCGGGCGTGCTGCTTGCTGAGATACAAGAACTGCGGGTCCGGGCTCAGCCGGAACGGCAGCTCATGCAGTTTGAACAGCTCCAGATACATGCAGCAGAGTCTAAATCAACGCGGCGCCCGGTGCTTACCCGCTGCCCCTCAGGACCCGCGAATGAGGCGCAATGCTGCTTGCAGGGCCCGGTCGCGCTCCCGGGCCGTGCGTTTGACGATCGTGCAGTGGCCGAGCTTGCGTCCCGGACGCGGCTCCTTGCCATAGTCATGGTAGGCGAGCCCCTCGATTCCGAGCAGCGCTTCGCGATCCGGCATCTCGCCGAGGAAATTGATCATCGCGGTGTGCCCCAGCGGACGGGTGCTCCCGAGCGGCAGATCGCAGATCGCACGCAGGTGATTCTCGAATTGACTGGTGATGCATCCCTCGATCGTCCAGTGCCCGGAGTTGTGCACGCGGGGCGCCATCTCGTTGGCGATGAGTCGCCCGCCGACGACGAAGAACTCGATGGCGAGCACACCGATGTAATCGAGCGCGCGCATCACCCGCGCGAGATAGGCGCGTGCGCGCCGCTCGAGCGCGGCATGCGCATAAGGCGCGGTTCCATGGCGCAGGATGCCGCCCGCATGGGTGTTGAGCGAGAGCGGATACGAGACGATGGCGCCGCGCGCGTCGCGCGCGCCGACGATGGAGACCTCGCGCGTGAAGGGCTGGAATTGCTCGTAGATCAGACCCGCCGCGCCGATCGCCGACCAGGCGCGCTGCCTGTCCGCGGCGGCGCGCAGCACATACTGCCCCTTGCCGTCGTAGCCCATGCGGCGCGTCTTGAGCACGCCGGGCAACCCCAGCGTGTCGGTTGCCCGCGCGAGGTCCGCCGCGCTCTCGACGGCGGTGTGCGGCGCGACCGGAATACCGAGTCGCTTGAAGAGCGCCTTCTCGTGCAGTCGATCCTGCGAGGCCTCGAGTGCGGCGGGCGGCGGCCGGATGAGCGTCAGCGCCTCGAGGGGGGCGAGTGCGGCGCCCGAGATGTTCTCCCAGTCGAACGTCAGCACGTCGCTGCGCCGCGCGAGCTCGGCGAGCAGGCTCGCATCCTCGAGCGCTCCCACCAGCGAAGGGGCCACCTGCGCACCGGGTGTGTCGGCGCTGCGATCGAGAAATTCACACCGGAGGCCGAGGGGATAGGAGGCGAGCGCGAGCATGCGCCCGAGCTGCCCCGCGCCGACGATGCCCACCCGACGCAATGTCAGCCGGTCCGCGGATCGGGCTTGGCGAGCACCGCATCGGTCTGCGCCGCGCGGTACTCATCGAGCGCCTTGCGCACGGCCGGATCCTCTCCGCCGAGAATGGCGGCCGCGAACAGCGCCGCATTGCGCGCCCCCGCCGTGCCGATGGCGAAGGTGGCGACCGGCACGCCGCTCGGCATCTGCGCGATCGAGAGCAACGAATCGATCCCGGCGAGCGTTTTGGTCGGCACCGGCACGCCCAGGACGGGAAGCGAGGTCTTGGCCGCAGTCATGCCGGGCAAATGCGCCGCACCGCCTGCGCCGGCAATGATCACCTTGAGCCCGCGCGCGCGCGCGCTCGCCGCATACTCGAAGAGCAGGTCTGGCGTGCGATGCGCCGAGACGATGCGCACCTCGTGGGCGATGCCGAGCGAGCTCAGGATCTCGACCGCAGACTGCATGATCTCCCAGTCCGAGGTGGAGCCCATGATGATGCCGACCAGGGGTTTCATCGCGTCCTCACGCGGTCCAGATGAGCTGCCTCAGGAACGCAAACAGCTCGCGGGTCGCGGCCGGCGGCCGTTGCTCGCGCCGCTCCCGGGCGGCCCGTTGCAAAAGCGCGCTGAGTGCGGCGCGGTCCGCCTGGGGATACTCGGCGAGCAGCTCGGCTGCCGCGGCGGGGTCGCTCAGCAATCGCTCGCGCCAGCGCTCGATCTCGCGGAAATAGCGCACCTCGCCATCATGCAGGCGCTTGCGCTCGGCGATGCGCGCGAACAGCGGCTCTGCGTCGATCCCGCGCATCAGCTTGCCGATGTACTGTCGCTGGCGCAGCTGCGCGCCATGCGTCGGCAGGCGGCGCAGATCGCGCAGTGCCGCATGCAGGGCTTCCGGTAAGCCGAGCTGCGCGAGCTCGGGCTCGGGCAGCGCGGCGAGCTCGACGCCGAGGGTCTGCAACCGATCCGCCTGGCGCTTGCGCTCGCTCTTGCTGGCCGGTCCCGGCCCGCTCGGCGGCTGCTCCACCTGGCGCTCGCTTCTCATAGGTCCCCATGCTACCACCGGGGCCGGTAGAATCAGGCGTTTTCACCCCCGGAGACTTTGGATGGCCGTCGTGCCCGCCACCCCTTCACGCCTCGCCCAGCAGGACCTCTCGCACATCATCGAGCGGGCGCTCGAGGAGGCGCGGGCACGTGGCGCCTCGCAAGCCGAGGCGGCGGTGAGCGAGGACCTCGGGCTCTCGGTGGTCGTGCGGCTGGGAGAGGTCGAGACGCTCGAGCATCAGCACGACCGCAGCATGGGAATCACGGTGTACTTCGGCAAGCGCAAGGGCTCGGCCAGCACCGCGGACCTGTCGCTCGAGGCCGTGCGCGCGACCGTCGCCAAAGCCTGCAGCATTGCGCGCTTCACCGCCGAGGATGCCTGTTCGGGTCTCGCCGATCCCGAGCTCATGGCGCGCTCGCCTCCCGATCTCGAGCTCGCTCATCCCTGGAGCCTGAGCGCGGAGCAGGCAATCGAGATCGCCAAGACCAGTGAGGGCGCAGCGCTCGGCTACGATCCGCGCATCAACAACTCCGAGGGTGCCTCGGTCAACACCCACCAGGGTCTGCATGTCTACGGCAACACGCACGGCTTCATCGGCGGTTATCCGACGACCTCGCACACGATTTCCTGCGTGGTGCTCGCCGGCAGCGGCGAGGACATGCAGCGCGACTACTGGTATTCGAGCGCGCGCGACTGGCACGAGCTCGAGGAGGCCGCCTCCATCGGCCGCGAGAGCGCCCGCCGCACCGTCGAGCGGCTCGGACCGCGCAAGCTCTCGACCCGCCGCGCGCCGGTGCTCCTGAATCCGGAGCTCGCGCGCGGCCTCATCGGTCATTTTGCGGGCGCCATCCGCGGCAGCAGCCAGTATCGCCAGGCCTCGTTCCTGTTGAACGCCGCCGGGCAGCAGGTTTTTCCGCCCTGGTTCTCGATCATCGAGCGCCCGCACCTCCCGAAGGCGATGGGCAGCGCGCCCTTCGATGAGGAGGGTGTCGAGACGCGCGAGCGCGCGCTCATCGCCGAAGGCGTGCTCACGGGTTACATCCTCTCGAGCTACTCCGCCCGCAAGCTCGGTCTCAAGACCACGGGCAATGCGGGGGGTGCACACAATCTGGTGGTCGCGCCGAGCATGCGCGGCGGGCTGACGGCGATGCTCGATCGGCTCGGCACCGGTCTGCTCGTCACCGAGCTCATGGGGCAGGGCGTGAACGGCGTGACCGGTGATTACTCGCGCGGCGCCGCCGGCTTCTGGGTCGAGCACGGCAAGCTGCAATATCCGGTCGCCGAGATCACGATCGCGGGGAACCTGCGCGAGATGCTGAAGGGGATCGTCGCCGTGGGGGATGACGTCGACCTGCGCGGCGGCACGCGTGTGGGCTCGGTGCTGCTCAAGGAAATGACGATCGCGGGCGAGTGAGCGGCTTCAGGCGGTCAGAAGCCTGAGCGCCTCGCGATAGTTCTCGCTGGTGCGGGCGATGACATCCGCCGGCAGGTGCGGTGCCGGTGGCCGCTTGTCCCAGTTGAGCGACTCGAGGTAGTCGCGCACGAACTGCTTGTCGAAGCTCGGCGGGCTGATGCCGGGGCGGTAGGACGCCATGGGCCAGAATCTCGAGGAGTCGGGCGTCAGCACCTCATCGATCAGATGGAGCTCTCCGGCCGCATCCACGCCGAACTCGAACTTGGTATCGGCGATGATGATCCGGCGCTCGCGCGCGTGCGCGGCCGCCACCCGGTAGATCTCGAGCGCGATGCGCCGCACGCGCTCGGCATAATCACGACCGATGACCCGCGCGATATCCTCGAACGACACGTTCTCATCGTGCTGCCCGGCAGGCGCCTTGGACGCGGGCGTGAAGAGCGGCTCGGGGAGCGGATCGGCGAGACGCAAGCCCGGGGGTAGAGCGATGCCGCACACGGCCCCGGTGCGCTGATAATCCTTGTAGCCCGAGCCGATCAAGTAGCCGCGCACCACCGCCTCGACCGGCAGGGGCTTGAGCTTCTTCACGACCATCGCGCGATCCTCGAGCTGGGCACGCTCCTCGACATCGCGCACGACCTCCTCGACGCTGACAGCGCAGGTCTGATTGGGGACGATCGAGCGCGTCTTGCCGAACCAGAACGCGGAGATCTGCGTGAGCACCGCGCCCTTGTAGGGAATCGGATCGGGCAGAACCACATCGAAGGCGGAGAGCCGATCCGTGGTCACGATCAACAGGTGCTGCGCGTCGACGTCATAGATGTCGCGCACCTTGCCCTGGTGCACTTTCTTCAGCGAGCGCAGCCGCGACTCGAACAGGGGCGTGGAGGGAGCCAGGGGTTTCATCGGCGTTGCGCTGCCTGCTGCTACCATTGCCGGAGGAGGCCGGCGATTGTGGCGGCCTCCCGCGTGCAGGTCAAACGATGCTCTGGCAGGGAACCTTCTTCGGCGCGGTGATCGGGCTGCTGCTCACCGGCCGCGCCTGGGGCGCGGTCGTGGGCGCGCTCCTCGGATGGGTCTACGACCAGGGTCGCGGCGCTGCGGGGCGCGCGGGCCCGTCGAGCCAGTCGATCTCGCAGGTCTTTTTCCGCAGCACCTTCGAGCTCATGGGGCATGTCGCGAAATCCGACGGCCGCGTGTCGGAGGCGGAGATCGACGCGGCGCGCCGCCTGATGCAGGAGCTGCGCCTCGGGTCGCAGGAAGTGAGCCTGGCGATCGCCTGTTTTCGCGCAGGCAAGGCACCGGAGTTCAACGCGGAGGCAACCCTCGCCGAGCTCGCGCGCGTCTGTGCGCTGCGCCCGGATGTAACGCGCGCCTTTCTCGAGCTGCAGCTGCGCGCCGCGCTGATGGGCGACGGGCTCACCGCGCCGGCCCGCTCGATTCTCCTGCGTGCCGCCGACCGGCTCGGCATCTCGGCGTTCGAGTTCGCGCACCTCGAGGCCGCGCTGCGGGCGCGGGCGCGAGCGGGGGACGGCGGCCGCGGCGCGGGCGCCGCGAAGGCCGAGCGCTCCCTGAGCGATTGCTATGCGGAGCTCGAGGTGAACGCTAATATGAGCAACCAGGAGATCACCAAGGCTTATCGGCGGCAGATGAGCCGCCACCATCCCGACAAGCTCGTCGCCAACGGCCTGCCGGAGTCGATGGCGCAGGTGGCCAAGGAAAAGACCCAGCGGATCCAGGAAGCCTACGAAACGATCCGAGCGGCGCGCGGCATGCGGTGAGGTGGAGCGAAGCGGCCATGTCGATCATCATCTCTCCCTCGATCCTTTCGGCGGACTTCGCGCGTCTCGGCGAGGAAGTGAGATCCGTGCTCGGCGCCGGCGCCGACTGGATTCATTTCGATGTGATGGACAATCACTATGTGCCGAACCTCACGATCGGGCCGTTGGTCTGCGAGGCATTGCGCAAGGCCGGGATCCGCGCCCCCATCGACGTGCATCTGATGGTGACGCCGGTCGATGCGCTGGTGAGTGATTTCGCCGATGCGGGGGCCTCGATCATCAGCTTTCATCCCGAGGCGACGCTGCACGTGGATCGCACGATCGAGCACATCCGCAACGCGGGCTGCAAGGCGGGCCTCGTCTTCAACCCCGCCACCCCGCTCGACTGGCTCGATTACGTGCTCGACAAGATCGACGTGGTGCTGCTGATGTCGGTCAATCCGGGCTTCGGGGGTCAGAAGTTCATCGCGAGCGCATTACCCAAGCTCCTCGAGGCGCGCCGCCGCATCGATGCCACGGGCCGTGATATCCGCCTCGAGATCGACGGCGGCGTGAAGGTCGATAACGTCGCGCAGATTGCGCGCGCGGGCGCCGATACGTTCGTCGCGGGATCGGCGATCTTCGGCAGTGCGGATTACGCGGCGACGATCCGTGCGCTCAGAGAGGAGATCGATCGGGGTATTGCGCAGCGCTCATGAGGCGCGGGAAGGTGAGGCGGGCGGCGCGCGGCGCCGTGAGATCGGCTAGTCCTCGTCGTCCTCCTCATCGTCCTCATCGTCCTGCGGCTCGGCGCGGGCGCTCTTGGCGGGTGTGCCCGCACCGGCTTTCACCGGGACGATGAGAGGTCGCGTCTTCACCTTGGGACGCGCGTTGAACACGACGATCGTCTTGCCGGTCGCCCGCAGCAGGCCTTGCTCCTCGAGCACCTTCAGCACCCGGCCCGCCATCTCGCGCGAGCAGCCGACCAGGCGCGACAGCTCCTGCCGGCTCACCTTGATCTGCATGCCTTCGGGGTGTGTCATGGCATCGGGCTCACCGCACAGATCCATGATCGCGTGCGCCACCCGGCCGGTCACATCGACGAAGGCGAGATCACCCAGCTTGCGGTTGGTCCGATCGAGACGCGTTGCGAGCTGCGTCGCGAGCTCGAAAATCAGACCCGGGCTCTCCGCGGCGATCTGCCGGAAGCGCGGATAGGTCATCTCGGCCAGCTCCGATTGCTGACGGGTCCTCACCCAGGCGCTGCGCGTCGGCTGCTCGTAGAACAACCCCATCTCACCGAAGAACTGACCCTTGTTGAGGTAGGCGAGCACCATCTCGTTGCCGTCCTCGTCCTCGATCATGACTTCGACGGAACCGGAGATGATGTAGTAAAGAATGTCGGGAAGATCGCCCGCATGGATGATGACGGTCTTGGAGGGAACCGTTCGAATTCGGCAGTAGCTCAAGAAACGATTGATCGCAGGGATATCGCTTAAGGCCTTTGCCACTTCTTCCATGGTCTCTCCCTAAAGAAGATACGAAGCCGCCGTCGCAGCGACTGGTTGGTATGGCGCACGTTGTATTACATAAGTACCGGAATCGCAAGCAGTATCCGGTTGCGAGCCGCGCAATCGCGCCGGCGCCGGCTAGAGCCAGTAAGAAGTGCGGGTCATCAATCGTGACGTGAGTCTCATCGCCAGGCGTACCGCCTTGGGCAGCTCCTCCCCGCCGAGGGCCGCCGCGGTTGCGCCGTGGCGAACCTCATCGTGTCTCATCTGCTCGAGCAGCTGGCGACTGCGCCGATCGGCGGGTGGCAGCCGCTCGAGATGCTCGCTCAGGTGCTGCTCGACCTGGCGCTCGGTTTCAGTGATGAAGCCGAGGCTCGCGCGATCGCCCCGCAGTCCGGCCAGTGCGCCGATGAGGAAGGAGCCCCCGTACCACAGCGGGTTGAGCATGCTCGGGCGGCCGCCCAGCCCTTCGATGCGCTCGGCGCACCAGGCGAGGTGGTCGAGTTCTTCGCCGGCGGCGTGCTGCATCGCTTCCACGACGGCCGGATCGCGAGCGCTCGCGGCTTGACCCCGATAGAGCGCCTGGGCGGCCACCTCCCCTGCATGATTGACCCGCATCAGCCGCGCCGATTCCTGCCGCTCCGCCTCGCTCAGCACGAGCTCGCCTCCGGAGGCCGGCGGCAGCGGCCGCGACGCGCGGGAGGTTCCAGCTAATACCTTGATTGCCTTATCAATTTCTCCGATAATGCGATCCGAGAGACGGTAGCGGCGGGCCTCCATGGGCTCATTATAGTGGACTCGCCGCTCGGCACCCGCCCCGGGCGGGCTGGCAACGGACAGTGCGCTTCTGTACACTGCCGCGCTCTTTTATCGGGCCGATACGATGAACTCCAAGTACACCGTTTTTTCCAAGCCGACCGAGGTCCGAGGCGACTGGTACCTCGTCGATGCCGCCGGTAAAACGCTCGGCAGGCTGGCCTCGCAGGTCGCGCATCGGCTCAAGGGCAAGCACAAGCCCAACTATGCCCCGCACCAGGATCTGGGCGATCACATCGTCGTGATCAATGCCGGCACGATCCGCGTGACCGGCGCCAAGCTCACCGACAAGTTCTATCACCGGCACACGGGTTACGTGGGCAACCTGAAGAGCATCGCGCTCGGCAAGCTCTTGAAGGAGCACCCCGAGCGCGCCGTGCAGTTCGCCGTGAAGGGCATGCTCCCGAAGGGTCCGCTCGGGCGGCGCATGTACCGCAAGCTGCACGTGTTCGGCGGCGGCACCCACCCGCACCAGGCACAGCAGCCCAAGACGCTCGACCTCTGAAGACATCTGCAGGAACGCATCATGGCGGCACAATCCGCGAGCACTGACTTCTACGGCACCGGACGGCGCAAGACCTCGAGCGCGCGTGTTTATCTGCGCCAGGGAACGGGCAAGGTCTCGATCAACGGGCGCTCGCTCGAGGAGTTCTTCGGTCGCGAGACCGGCCGGATGATCGTGCAGCAGCCCTTCCACTCCGTGCAGCTCGAGGGCAAGTTCGACGTCGATGCGCACGTCGTCGGCGGCGGCATCACCGGACAGGCGGGCGCCATCCGCCTCGGCATCACGCGTGCCCTGATGGCTTACGACGAGACCCTGCGCTCGCCGCTGCGCAAGGCCGGGTTCGTGACGCGCGATGCGCGTGAGGTGGAGCGCAAGAAGGTCGGCCGGCGCAAGGCACGCCGCGGGACGCAGTTCTCGAAGCGCTGATCGATGGTCTGGCGCCCCCCGGCGCTCGCGATTTAAGATCGGGCCATTGGGGGATCGTCTAGTGGTAGGACAACGGACTCTGACTCCGTTTACCTAGGTTCGAATCCTAGTCCCCCAGCCAACTCATGAGGGCCCGCGATGCGGGCCCTTCTTCTTTACAGGAGCGCCGATCAGGTGCGCACGGTCAGCGTGCGGACCCCGCCCGCCCCTCCGATCAGGAGGACATTGGCACGGCGGCGCGCGAACAGTCCCACCGTGACGACGCCCGCCATGCGCTGGATCGCATCCTCGAGGGAGAGCGGATCGTCGAAGCGAAGATGGTGCACGTCGAGGATCACGTTGCCGTTGTCGGTGAGTCCCTCGCGCCATACCGGCTGACCGCCGAGCGCCACCAGGCATCGGGCGACATAGGAGCGGGCCATCGGGATCACCTCGACCGGGAGCGGGAAGGCGCCGAGCGAGCGCACGAGCTTCGACTCATCGATGATGCAGACGAAGCGGCGCGAGGCACTGGCGATGATCTTCTCGCGGGTGAGCGCGCCGCCGCCGCCCTTGATGAGCACGCCGTGCTCGTCGGCCTCATCGGCGCCGTCGATGTAGAGCTCGAGGCCGCCTTCGGAGTTGAGATCGAGCTCCGGGATGCGCGCGTCCTTCAAGAGCGCGGAAGTCCTGCTCGAGCTCGAGATCGCTCCGCGCAAGCTCACGTTGCGTTCCTTGATGAGCGCGATGAGCTCGGCGACCGTCGAGCCCGTCCCCACTCCCAGGACCATGTCCCGCTCGATGAAGGGCAGTGCCGCCTCGGCGGCACGGCGCTTGTGCTCTCGGGCGGCGCCATCTCGGGTGGAGGACATGAAATGGGTACTCCAGAAACAACTGTGCCCGCTTACGCGGGCACAGTTGAGTTCTTACGAAGGCTTATTTCTTCTTAGCGGCCTTTTTCTTGCCCGCCTTCTTCTTCGCCTTCTTCGCTTTCGCTGCCATGTTAGAAACTCCGTTGTCGGGTTAGTCCGGGGACCGAGTATATACACGCTAAAGTAATTTACAAGTAATACGTCGCGCTTCTCGCTCGAGATTGTGGTATGGGGGCGCGCTCGAGCGGTCGCGAACGAGGAGCGAGTCTCACTCGAGACGAAGAATGAATCGCCACTCGGCATTCGATACGGGTGTCACCGAGAGTCGGTTGCCGCGCTTCAAGACGACGAACTCGGCGAGCGCTCCGCCGGCGTGGCGCTTCAATTCCTCGAGCGGGATGACGCGCTTGAGCTTGCGTACCAGCTTGACGTCCACGGTGTACCAACGAGGAGCGTCGGGACTGCTCTCCGCGTCGTAGTAGGGACTCTTGCGATCGAAGGCGCTGGCGTCCGGGTAGCCGGCGCGCACCACCTTGACGATGCCCACGATGCCCGGGATGTCGCAGCTCGAGTGATAGAAGAAGGCCTCGTCGCCCTTCTTGATCTCATCGCGCAGCATGTTGCGTGCCTGATAGTTGCGAACCCCCTCCCAGCTCGTGGTCTTGCCCGGGAGCGCGGCGAGATGATCGATGCCGAAGGTGGCGGGCTCGGACTTGAACAACCAGTGGCTGATGCTCATGCGCGATGACTCCTCGAGGTCCGGAAGTGCACGAGGCCACGCTCGGTGGCGAGCGCATCGAGCGCAAGATCCCAGGGCTTGGGATGCACGCTCTCCACCCGCTGGCACTCGAAGGCGAGGCCGACCAGCAGCGGCCCACGCCAGTGCAGGCGCTGGCCGCGAAAGCCGAATGCGCGGTCGTAGAAACCGAGCCCCATGCCGAGGCGCCGGCCGCTGCGGTCGATGCCGACCAGCGGTACGACGACCAGGTCGAACCAGCGCGGCCCCAGCTGCCGGTGCGCACGCCCGGGCGCCGCGTGCGGCACGGAGATGCCGAAGGTGCCTCGGCGGGTGCGCCCGGTGATCGGGTAGAAGCTCATGCGCCGGTGGGCGACATCGGTGATCACCGGCACGTAGACATGCACGGCGCGGCGCTGCGCGGCGATGAGCAGCGCCCTCGTGTTGACCTCGCGGTCGAAGGGCAGGTAAATCGCGACTCGCGCGCCCGAGCGGAAAGCCGGCAGGCGGGTGATGGCGGAGGCTGCGAGGTCGGAGCGAAGGGCATGCTCCTCGGGGGTGAGAGCGCGGCGCCGTGCCCGCAGCTCCTTGCGCAGCGATCCCTTCATCCGCCCAGAATAAACGCGGGGAGGTCGATCGACCAAGCCAGGGGAGATGGCGCCACCCGCCTGTGCCGTCTTGGATCGTTGCTCCCGACCTGAGCAACAGGTGGGGCTAACTGCGGCACTTTAAGGCTTTCCGCTCGAGGCGGACTTGCACAATGGTGCCAGCAAGCACGGCCCCTGGGGTTTTACAAATTAGGGTCAGGAGGTAACCCGATCCGCGTCGAACACCGCAGGCGGCGCCAAACTTCAACCTGGTCGAGAAAGGTCACAGCTCCAGCTGTCGTCCCTTCTCCAGTGCCGACTCTACGCGCTCGCGCAAGTTTCGCAAGCGGCCACCGACGTCGGATTCGAGATGGGAGTCACGCTTGTGGAAGCGAATCAGCTCATTGGCCATGTTGAGCGCCGCGATGACCGCAATGCGATCGAGTCCGACGACCTTGCCGCTGTCGCGAATCTCGCGCATTTTTGCATTGAGGTACTCGGCGGAATCCAGAAGGTCGGAGCGCTCCTCGATCGGACAGGTGATGTGATACTCCTTTTCGAGTATGCGCACGCTGACACGAGCTTGATTCTCGCTCACGCCTGTTCCATCGCCTTGAGCCGGCCGATCATCGCCTCGACGCGAGCGCGCACTTGCTCGTTCTTCTGCAGGAGATTGGCGCGTTCGCCCGTCAGCGTTTCCTGCCGCTGACGCAACGCGCGGTTCTCTTCCTTGACCTGCGCGATCGTCGCGATCAGCTCCTCGATACGCTTCTCGAGTCGCTTGAGCTCCAGATCGACCGCTGACTTCGGGTTGGCTTCGCTCATGGCGTCAATATAGAGCGGCCCAATCGTCATTGCAAAGGTGCCGTGGCGGCGCGGGATTATGTGCCGAATTCGGCGGCGAACGGCCGACGCGCTATCATGCCGGCATGCTCGGGAACATCCGCTTCAAGGACTTCGAGGACGTGCTGGCCTCCGCCGGAAGCCTCGCGGACGCCGCCGAGGCGCACGGCTCGCTCTGCGGCGCGCTCTGCTCGATGGCGCCCTACCGAATGCAGGATTGGGTGAACGAGATCCTGCCCGACGGAGCGGCACTCTCCGATGAGTCGGCCGCGATGCTCGAGCGTGTGTACGCCGCCACGGCTGCCTCCTTCGGCGAGCAGGGCATGGAGTTCGAGCCGCTCCTGCCGGATGACGAGCAGCCGCTCAATGGACGCGCGAACGCGCTCGCTTTGTGGTGCAGCGGATTTCTCTACGGCTTGGGCACCGGGCAGATCGCCAACCTGGAGGGGCTCAACGGCGAGGTCGGGGAGATCGTGCGCGACTTCACCGAGATCTCACGGGCCACCGGGGATGATGCGGACTCGGACGAGGCCAACGAGCAGGCATATGCAGAGCTCGTCGAGTTCATCCGCGTCGGCGCCCAGGTCGTCTTCGAGGAGCTTCTGCCGCTGCGTCAGCAGGCCTATCCGACGGCCCCGCAGCGACTGCACTGAGCAAAGCGTGGATCGACAGGAGTTCGCGCGCCGTCGCCGCCAGTTCATGCGCATGATCGGCAGGGACGCCTTGGCGGTGCTGCCCGCCGCTCCGGTGCGTCATCGCAACGGCGACATCGAGTATCCCTATCGGCAGGACAGCCAGTTCCACTATCTCACGGGCTTCCCCGAGCCCGAGGCGGTGGCGGTGCTGGTGCCGGGCAGGGCGCAGGGCGAATATCTGCTCTTCGTCAGAGAGCACGACCCGCTGCGCGAGAGCTGGGACGGGGCCTGGGCGGGTACCGACGGTGCGGTCGAGCGCCATGGGGCCGACGATGCGTTCCCGATTGCCGACATCGATGAGATCCTGCCCGGGCTCATGGAGCAGCGCACACGGATCTATTACTCGATGGGCCGCCACGTCGAGTTCGATCCGCGCATGCTCGGCTGGGTGAACACCGTGCGCATGCATGCCCGTCAGGACTCGGTCCCGCCGCAGGAGTTCGTGTCCCTGGGGCACGTGCTCGACGACATGCGCCTCTACAAGAGCCGCCCCGAGCAGGCATCGCTCAAGCGCGCGGCGCAGATCGCGGTGGGCGCACACCGTCGCGCCATGCGGTTCGCGCGTCCCGGATGCATGGAGTACGAGGTGACGGCGGAGATCCACCATGAGTTCCGCTCGCACAACGCCGAGGTCGCCTATCAGCCGATCGTCGCGAGCGGGCCGAACACCTGCATCCTGCACTATCGAGATCACGCGCGCCGCCTCGCGGATGGGGACCTGCTGCTGCTCGATGCAGGCTGCGAGCACGATTACTATGCCTCGGACATCACGCGCACCTTTCCGGTGAACGGTCGCTTCAGCCCGGTGCAGCGCGCCGTGTACGAGGTGGTGCTCGAGGCGCAGCTCGCCGCGATCGACAAGGTGCGTCCGGGCAATCACTGGAATGAGCCGCACGAGGCGGCGGTGCGCGCGATCACCCAGGGGCTCGTGCGCCTGAAGCTGCTCAAGGGCGCGCTGCCGCGCTTGATCCGCGAGCAGTCCTACCGGCCGTTCTTCGGTCATCGGACCGGGCACTGGCTCGGGCTCGACGTGCACGATGCGGGCGATTACAAGGTCGGAGGCGAGTGGCGCGTGCTCGAGCCCGGCATGGTGCTCACCGTCGAGCCGGGCGTGTACATCCGGCCCGGGCCGCGCGTGCCGCGCGAGTTCTGGAACATCGGGGTACGCATCGAGGACGACGTGCTCGTCACCCGCGATGCGCCCGAGGTGCTCACGAGTGCGCTCGAGCGCACTCCCGAAGCGATCGAGCAGCTCATGCAGGCCAGGACGGGCTCCTGAAGTGGCCGATGCTCGCGAGGCGGGCCTGTGCGACGTCGCCATCGTCGGCGGCGGCATGGTGGGAGCGAGTCTCGCGGTCGCGCTGGAGGGCCTCGGGCTCTCGATTGCGCTGATCGAGGCCGTGCCGCACGACGCGGCTGCGCAGCCGAGCTTCGATGAGCGCACGACGGCGCTGTCGAACGGCAGCCGGCGGGTTCTCGAGACGCTCAAGATATGGGACGCGGTCGCGCCCGCCGCGACCTCCATCCACCGCATTCACATCTCGGACCGCGGGCACTTCGGCTTCGCGCGCATCGAGGCCGCCGAGCTGGGTCTTGCGGCCCTGGGCTACGTCGTGCCGAACCGCGTGCTGGGCCGCGCGCTGATGGGCGCGCTCGAGGCGCGTGCGGAGGTCGAGCTTTACTGCCCGGCGCGGGTGACCGAGATCAACAGGACCCCCGAGTGGGTCGAGCTCAACGTGGCGCGCGGGGGCGGCGAGCCGCGCTGGCTGCGTGCGCGGCTCGTGGTGGCGGCCGATGGCGCGGGTTCGGCCGTGCGCGCGGCGTTCGGCGTCGTCGCCGAGGTGCGCGATTACGAGCAAACCGCCGTGGTCACCACCGTGACCCCGCGCAAGTTTCATGACCATGTCGCCTATGAGCGCTTCACCGAGAACGGGCCCCTCGCGCTGCTGCCGACGACGCAGGGGGGGTGCGTGTTGGTGCTGACGCTTGCGCCGGCGCTCGCCGAGCGGGCGATGGGCTGGTCGGATGCTGAGTTCCTCGCCGAGGTGCAGCGGCGCTTCGGGCATCGTCTGGGACGCTTTCTTCAAGTGGGGCGACGCACCGCCTATCCGCTCGCCTTGAGCCGCTCGCTCAGGACGAGTGCCGGGCGCTGCGTGATCATCGGCAATGCGGCGCAGGGACTGCATCCGGTCGCGGGCATGGGCTTCAACCTGGGACTGCGCGATGCGGCGAGCCTTGCGGAGCTGCTGGCGGCGCGCCGCGCTGAGGCGGGCGATCCGCAGCTCCTTGCCGACTACGATGCGTGGCGAGCGGGGGACCGGCGCCTCGTCATCGCTTTCACCGACGGGCTCGTGCGCCTGTTCGCAAATCCGCTCGCCCCGGTCCATCAGCTGCGCAACTTGGGGCTGCTGGCGTTCGACTTGTTGCCGCCCGCCAAGTCCGCGCTCTCGGCCTTGAGCATCGGGTCGGGAGGGCGGGTGCCGAAGCTTGCGCGCGGGGTGCCGCTGCGACGCGCGGAGGTGTCGGCATGACGCGCGACGTCGATGCGCTGATCGTCGGCGGGGGTGTCGTCGGCGCCGTGATGGCGAGCCTTCTGATCGAGCGCGGTCTGGTCGAGCCTCGGCGCGTTGCGCTCATCGATGAGCGGCTCGCACCGCCGCCCGGAATCGAAGAGGACTGGGACCTGCGCGTGGTGGCGGTCGGTCGTGCGTCACAAAGACTGCTCGAAGTCATCGGCGTGTGGCCCAAGCTGCCGCGCGATCGCGTGTGTCCGTACGAGCGGATGTGCGTGTGGGACGCGAGCGGCCGCGCCGGTGATGCGTTGGGGCCGGGATCGAGATCCCGGTGGGGGTCCGGGTCGGGGTCCGGGTCGAGGTCCGGGTCGAGGGGGCGGGGGTCGATTCGCTTCGATGCGGCGGATCTGGGCGAGCCCAACCTGGGCTCGATCGTCGAGTCGCGCGCCCTGCAACGCACGTGTCTCGAGGCGGCGATGGGCGCGGGCGTGCTCATGATGGAGGCGCGCGTGACGCGCCTCGAGATGCCGCCCTCGCCGGGAAGCGCGGAGGGCTCCAGTGCGCTGGGCAACGCGGGCGGTGGGTCCCGGGTGCGGGTGCGCCTTCACGATGGACGGGAGCTCGACACCGGGCTGCTGCTGGCCGCGGATGGCGTCGACTCACGAACGCGCGATCTGCTGCGCATCGAGACGGCCACGCATGCCTATCATCAGGATGCGCTGGTCGCGCACGTGCGCACCGAGCGGCCGCATCAGGATACGGCGTGGCAGCGGTTCCTGCCGACGGGACCGCTGGCTTTCCTGCCCTTGAGCGATGGCCGCTGCTCGATCGTGTGGAGCCTGGTGCGCCATGAGGCCGAGCGGCTGCGCGTGCTCGATGCCGCGGCCTTCGGCGCCGCGCTCACGGAGGCGAGCGACGGCGTGCTCGGGGCGGTCGAGGTCACCACTCCGATCGTGAGCTTCCCCCTGAGGCTGCAGCACGCCGAGCGCTACGTAACGGCGCGCGCCGTGCTCCTGGGCGATGCGGCCCACGCCGTGCATCCGCTCGCGGGCCAGGGCCTGAACCTCGGGCTGCTCGATTGCGCGGTTCTCGCCGAGATCCTGAGCGAGGCGCGATCGGGAGGAGGGCGTGCCGGGCTTGCCGATGCGGCCTCGCTGCGCCGCTACGAGCGTCGACGGCGCAGCGAGAATCTGTTGGCCGCCGCCGCGCTCGACGGTCTCGAGCGGCTCTTCTCGAACACCCATCCACTCGCCGCGCGGCTGCGCGCCTTCGGGCTCGAGGCGGTGGGACACGCGGCGCCGTTGCGCAATCATCTCGCCCGGCGGGCCCTCGGGCTCGCGGGGGATGTCCCGGCGTTTCTGCGCACCGACCCGGCTTCAAGCCCTAAAGCCGATCCAGCTTGGCGGCGCAGATGAAATCGTTCTGCGAGAGGCCGCCGATGGCGTGCGTGGTGAAGGTCACCCGGCAGTAGTTGTAGCCGAGCTCGAGATCGGGATGGTGATCCTCGACGTTCGCGATGTGGGCGAGCGCGTTGACGAAGCTCATGGTGCGGTAGAAATCGCGGAAGCGCAGCGAGCGCTTCAGACTCTTGGCGTCCGCGGAGATCTCCCAGTCGGGATGCAGCTGGGCGCGCAGCACCGCAGCCTCCGCGGCGCTCAGGGGCGGTACGCCCCCCTCGCAGGGTGCGCACTTGCGGGCGGAGAGCTCCGACCCGCGCGTGAGGCCGACCTCGGGGGCGCCGCCCCCGGCCGCGCTCACGGGGCGCTCCGGCGGTAGGTGCGCTCGACGTAGCGCTCGACCAGCTCCTGGAATTCCTCTGCGATGCGCTCCCCTTTGAGCGTGACGGTCTTCTCGCCGTCCTCGTACACCGGCGCCACCGGGTGCTCGCCCGTACCGGGCAGGCTGATGCCGATGTTGGCGTGCTTGCTTTCCCCCGGTCCATTGACGACGCAGCCCATCACCGCGACCGTCATCTCCTCGACGCCCGTGCGCTGCTTGCGCCACTCCGGCATGCGGTGGCGAATATGACTCTGGATCTTCTGCGCGAGCTCCTGGAAGTAGGTGCTCGTGGTGCGGCCGCATCCCGGGCAGGCGATCACCAGCGGCGTGAAGGAGCGCAGGCCCAGGGTCTGCAGGATCTCCTGCCCGACGATCACCTCCTGCGTGCGGTCACCGTTCGGCTCCGGGGTCAGGGAGACGCGGATGGTATCGCCGATGCCTTGCTGCAGGAGCACCGCCATGGCGCCCGTGGAGGCGACGATGCCCTTGCTGCCCATACCGGCCTCGGTGAGGCCGAGATGCAGCGCATAGGTGCAGCGCCCTGCGAGATTTCGATAAACGGCGATCAGGTCCTGTACGCCGCTCACCTTCGCGCTGATGACGATGCGGTTCGCGGGCAGACCGAGACTCTCGGCTCGCTTCGCGCTGTCGAGCGCCGAGACGACGATGGCCTCGCGCATCACCTCGATCGCCGCCAGGGGCGTCTCGCGGCGCGAGTTCTCATCCATCATGCGCGTGAGCAGATCCTGATCGAGGCTTCCCCAGTTGACGCCGATGCGGACCGGTTTGTCGAAACGGCACGCCGTCTCGATCATCTCGGCGAACTGCGGGTCGCGCTTGCTGCCGCGTCCGACGTTGCCCGGATTGATGCGCAGCTTCCCGAGCGCCTCGGCACAGGCCGGGTGCGCCTTCAGGAGCTTGTGGCCGTTGAAGTGAAAATCGCCGACCAGCGGTGTCGCAATGCCTTGAGCGTCGAGTCGCTCGCGAATGTGCGGGACCGCGGCCGCCGCCTCCTCGTTGTTTACCGTGACGCGCACGAGCTCGGAGCCCGCGCGCGCGAGAGACTTGACCTGGGCGACGGTCGCCTCGATGTCGGCGGTATCCGTATTGGTCATCGATTGCACGACGATCGGGGCCGCGCCGCCGATGGTGACGGTGCCGACCCGCACACCGAGCGAGGGGCGCCGCGCCGCGGGACCGCTCGAAGAGAAGCCATTGGATTTCATGCGCCTATTCTACCCGAGCCATCCATAATGCGGCCCATGGATACCCGCCGCGCCGCCGCGCACCTGTGCCCGAACTGCCGCCGGGCGCTGGCGGCCTGCGTGTGCAAGAAAAGTGCGCCCGGCACGAGCGCCGTCGCAGTGCGGGTGGGTCGCGAGGTGCAGGGGCGGGCGGGCAAGGGGGTGACGGTCATCCGCGGCCTGCCGTTGCCGCCCGCCGAGATCGAGGCTCTCGCGGGGCGGCTGAAGAAGCGTTGCGGCTCGGGCGGCACGGTGCGCGGCGGCGTGATCGAGATCCAGGGCGATCACCGCGACGCCATCGTCACGGAGCTCACCGCGCTCGGCTGGCCGGCCAAGAGATCCGGCGGCTAGCACCACTCAGCGAGGCCCGGGCGCGACTCACGGCGCGCCGTGCGCTGCCCCAGGGCTCTGGTCGCGGGTCCTCATCCAGGCATTCACGAGGCGCTCGAGCACCGGCAGCGGCACCGCGCCGCTTGCGAGCACGGTGTCGTGAAAATCACGAATATCGAAGCGCTCCTTGAGCCTCTCTTGGGCGATTCGGCGCAGCTCGAGGATCTTGAGCTGCCCCATCTTGTAGGCGAGCGCCTGCCCGGGCATGGCGATATAGCGGTCGATCTCGTTGGTGATGTCGAGATCGCTCTTCGGTGCGTTCGCCTTGAAATAATCGATCGCCTGCGGGCGTGACCAGCCCTGCGCGTGCATGCCGGTATCGACGACCAGACGCACCGCGCGCCACATGTCGTAGGTCAGCTGGCCGAATTTCTGATACGGGTCCTGGTATAGACCGACCTCGCCGCCCAGGCTCTCGGCATAGAGCGCCCAGCCCTCGACGTAGGCGGTGAAGCCGGCCATGCGACGGATCATCGGCACGTTCTGGGCATTCTCGAACTGCAGCGCAAGCTGCAGATGATGGCCCGGAACCGCCTCGTGCGAGGTCAGAACCTCCATCTCCCACTTGGGGCGCGCCTCGGGCTTGTAGAGGTTCACGTAGTAGTAGCCCGGCCGCGAGCCGTCGGGAGAGAGCGGCTGGTAGTAGGCGGTGGTGGTGTTCGGCGCGCTCGTCTCGGGCACCGGGCGCACCCCATAGGGCGTGCGCGGCAGCTTGTGGAAGAGCTTGACGAGGTTCGGATCGATCGACTTTGCAATCACCATGTAGGCGTGCAACAGATCGTTCGGATCGCTGTAGAAGAAGCGCGGGTCGGTGCGCAAAAAATGAGCGAAGTCCTGAAAGCTTCCCTTGAAGCCGACGCTCGCAATGATGCGATCCATCTCGGCGCGGATGCGCGCGACTTCCTTCAAGCCGAGCGCGTGGATCTCATCCGCCGAGAGCGGGAGCGTGGTGTGATAGGCGATGAGCGCCCGGTAGTACGCGCTGCCTTCGGGCGTTGCCGACACCCCGATGCTGTCGCGGCACTTCGGCAGGTAGGTCCCGTCGAAGAACTTCTCGAAGCGCGCGAACGCGGGCAGGACGGTCTCGGCAATCGCCGCACGGCCCGCGCGCGCGAGGCGCTCGCGCTCCGCCGCGGGCACGGTGTCCGGGAACTGCTTGAACGGCGCGTAGAACGGACTGTCCTCGGGCTGAGCGACGCGTTGGGCTGCGAGCTGCGGCCTCACCCGCTCCATCAGCACCTTGGGCTGCGTGCGGCCCTCGCGCAGGCCGAGCTCGAGGAGCCCCTCAACCTGATCGACGTAGCGACCAAAGCCCCTCAAGCGCGAGATCCAGTTCTCGTAATCGCGCACGCTCGTGAAGGGCGTGATCTCGAGGATCTCGTTGGCGGTTTGCACGCTGCCCGAGGATTGCAGGCTCCCGAGATGGCTCACCGCATATGCGTAGGGCTTGAAACGCGCGAGCGAGAGTCGCCGCTCGAACTCGACGCGCACCACCTCGTAGTTCAGACGGTCGCGCTCGGGCAGAGTGCCCGCATCGACCCGCGTGAGCTCCTCGAGCGCCGCGCGATCGGCGCTCTCGGCCGCAGCAATTGCCGGCAGGCTCGCATCGGGCCAGCGATCGTTGTAGCGGGAATCCCCGACGCTCGTCGCGAGCGTCGGGTCCTCGCGCAGCCAGCGCTGCCACTGCGCCTCATAGAAGCGATCGAGCTCGGCGGGCGTGGTGGGGGAGAGCGCATGCGCGCGCATCGCGAGCAGGAGCATCGCAACGATGAGATACCGCATGGAGCGGATTCTAGCGAATCCGGGTATCATGCGCGCCATCGCGAGAAGAGCTGTCGGGAGAGCGTCCTCGTCGCGAGATGAGGACCGCCGAAGGCGCAACCGCCCGGAAACGCTCAGGCACACGAACTGCAGACTCTGGCGATCTCTGGAGAGCGATCTGCGTTTTCGACGCGGATCCACCGAAGGGGAGTGGCGCCCGCTCAAGAGGACGCTCTATCTCTCAGGTCCTGGGACAGAGGGGCGAGTGGCACCGTTCGAAGGTGCCGATCGCGCTCTTGTCGACACCGCAGCGAGGTTGCGATGGGCCTGAAGACTCCGCTCCATGACATCTGTGCCTCGCAGGGCGCCAAGTTCATCGACTTCGGCGGATGGGATCTGCCCGTCTCCTTCGGCTCGCAGATCGAGGAGCACCATGCGGTGCGCCGCGATGCCGGCGTATTCGACGTCTCGCACATGGGCATCCTCGATCTCGAGGGAGCACGCAGCCGCGAGCTGTTGCGCGAGCTGCTCGCGAATGACGTCGCCAAGCTGACCTCGCCCGGCCGCGCCTTGTACAGCTGCATGCTGCGTCCGAGCGGCGGCATCATCGACGACCTCATCGTCTATCTGCGCGCCGAGGGCGCGTTCCGGCTGGTGGTGAACGCCGGCACGCGCGGCAAGGATCTTGACTGGATCGCCGAGCACGCGGCGCGCGCGGGCGTTCAGGTCCGCGAGCGCAGTGACCTCGCGATGCTGGCCGTGCAGGGCCCGAAGGCATTGTCGCGCACGCTCCCCTTGATACCGTCTGCCCTGCGCGAGGGCGCGCAAAGCCTGGCGCGGTTCAGTGCGCTCGAGGCCGACGGCTGGTTCGTCGCGCGCACCGGTTATACGGGCGAGGACGGCGTCGAGATCATGCTGCCCGCGAGCGAGGCGGAGGCTCTGTGGCGCGCGCTCGGTGCCGGGGGCGTGCGGCCGATCGGCCTCGGTGCCCGCGACACGCTGCGCCTCGAGGCCGGCTTGAATCTTTACGGCAACGACATGGACGAGAGCCATCATCCGCTCGAGTCCGGCCTCGAGTGGACCGTCGCCTTCGAGCCGCGCACGCGCCTCTTCATCGGCCGTGCGCCGCTCGAGGCACTGCGCGCGCGCGCCGAGCACCCGCTCTTCGTCGGCCTCGTGCTCGAGGAGCGTGGGGTGCTGCGCAGCCACCAGCGCATCGATCGCGCGCGCGCCGGCGCCGGCGCTGCGGATGCGCCCGCGGGCGAGGTGACGAGCGGCACCTTCTCGCCGACGCTCAATCGCTCGATCGGGCTTGCGCGCGTGGCGCGCGGCGTCGGCCCCGAGGTGCGGGTGGACATTCGCGGCAAGTCCCATGCGGCCCGCATCGTGAAGCCGCCGTTCGTGCGCGAGGGGCGCATCCTCATCGACCTTTGACCTTGCAGGAGATCTCTCAAAGTGAGCAGCAACGTACCCGGTGACCTCAAATACACGCGCAGCCACGAGTGGGTGCGCCGTCTGCCAAGCGGCGAGCTCGAGATCGGGATCACCGATCACGCACAGGAGGCGCTCGGCGATCTGGTGTTCGTCGAGGTACCGGCGGTCGATCGCACGCTCGCGCGCGGCGAGGCCTGTGCGGTCGTCGAGTCGGTCAAGGCGGCCTCCGATGTCTACAGCCCGCTCGCCGGGCGAGTCGTCGGCAGCAACGCCGAGCTCGCCACGCAGCCCGAGCTTCTCAATCAGGATCCCTATGGCCGGGGCTGGCTGCTGCGGCTCGCGCCCGAGGCCGGCGAGGGCGATGCAGGGCTCCTGTCGCCCGCCGAATACGTGAAATTCCTCGAGGAGTCGCAATGAAGCACCCGCGCGGGATCCTGGTGCAGGCGGCTCGCTGATGCCGTTCATCCCCCACACCGCGGACGACGTCGCCCGCATGCTCGAGGTCATCGGCGCCCGCTCGATCGATGAGCTGTTCGATGAGATACCGGCGGATTTGAAGGCGAGCTCGCTCGGCGCCGTGCCGGCCTCGCTCTGCGAGATGGAAGTTGCACGGCTGCTCGGCGATCGCGCGGCACGCGATGGCCGGCTTCTCAACTTCGTGGGAGCGGGTGCCTATGAGCACCACATCCCGGCGCCGGTCTGGGCAATCACCACGCGCGGTGAGCTTTATTCCGCCTACACGCCGTATCAGGCGGAGGCGAGCCAGGGGACGCTGCAGATCATCTACGAATACCAGAGCATGATGTGCGCCCTCACCGCCATGGAGGTGTCGAACGCCTCGCTCTACGACGGCGCCTCGGCGTTGGCGGAAGCCTGTCTCATGGCGGTGCGCGCGCATCGGGCGCCCGAGGCGCGCCGGATCTTGCTGCCGCGCAGCGTGAATCCCATCTACGAGCGCGTCGCGCGCGCCATCACCGGGCATCAAGGTCTCGCCCTCGAGCCCCTCGATTACGATCGCGCGACGGGGTGCACGACGATCGCCGCGCTCGAGGCAGCCGCGGTGCAGGGCGCCGCGGCGCTGGTCATCCAGCAACCGAACTTCTTCGGGGTGCTCGAGGACGTCGATGCGCTTACCGACTGGGCACACGCGCACGAGCTCAAGGTGATCGCGGTGGTGAACCCGATCTCGCTCGCGCTCTTGAAGCCGCCGGGCGAGTGGGGCAGCGGGAGCGGCGCGCTCAAGGGAGCCGACATCGTCTGCGGCGAGGGCCAGCCGCTCGGCGTGCCGCTCGCCTCGGGAGGGCCCTACTTCGGGTTCATGACGACCCGCATGCAGAACGTGCGGCAGATGCCGGGCCGCATCGTCGGGCGCACCGTCGATCTCGAGGGACGCCCGGGATTCACGCTCACGCTGCAGGCGCGCGAGCAGCACATTCGCCGCAGCAAGGCGACCTCCAACATCTGCACCAACCAGGGACTGCTCGTGACCGCGGCGACGGTGTACCTGTCGCTTCTCGGTCCCGCCGGTCTCGAGCGGGTCGCCCGCGCCTGCGTCGAGCGCACGGCGGAGCTGGTGCGCGCGCTCACCCGCGTGCCGGGCGTGCGGCTCAGGTTCGCAGCGCCACGCTTTCACGAAGCCGTGCTCGACCTCGATCGCCCCGTCGCGCCCGTGCTCGAGGCGCTCGCGGCCCGCGGGATCGCCGGGGGCCTCGATCTGGCCGAGCGCTACCCCGAGCTCAAGTCCGCGCTGCTCGTGTGCGCGACCGAGACCAAGCTTCCCGAGGACATCGAGCGGTTCGCCGCGGCGCTCGCGGACATCTTGAGAAAGGCTGACGCATGAATAAGCACGGCGATCGCGAACCCTTGATCTTCGAGCTCGGCAAGCCGGGCCGTCGGGCGCCGAGCCAGATGCCGCCCCCCGCCTCATCGCCGCTCGATCTGCCGGCGCACCTCAAGCGCTCGGCTCCGCCGGCCCTGCCCGAGGTGTCCGAGCTGCAGGCGGTGCGCCACTTCACGCGCCTCTCGCAGCTCAACTTCTCGATCGATACGCATTTCTATCCGCTCGGCTCGTGCACCATGAAATACAACCCGAAGGCGTGCAACAGTCTGGCGATGCTGCCCGAGTTCCTCGGGCGGCACCCGCTCGCCGGCGAGCCGCAGGGGTTCATGGCCTGCATGTTCGAGCTGCAGGAGATGCTGCGTGACATCACCGGCATGCAGGCGGTGAGCCTCACGCCGATGGCGGGGGCGCAGGGCGAATTTGCCGGCGTTGCCATGATCCGTGCCTATCATCGCGAGCGTCAGGACGATGCGCGCCGCGAGATCATCGTCCCGCAGGCCGCCCACGGCACGAATCCAGCGACGGCGGCGATGTGCGGCTGCACGGTGCGCGAGATTCCATGCGACGCGTCCGGCGACATCGATCTTGCCGCGCTGCGCGCGGCGGTGGGACCGCACACGGCGGGCATCATGCTCACCAATCCCTCGACCCTCGGGGTCTTCGAGCATCGGATCGCCGAGGTTGCGCGGATCGTGCACGAGGCGGGCGGTCTGCTCTACTACGACGGCGCCAACCTGAACGCCATTCTCGGCAAGGTGCGCCCCGGCGACATGGGCTTCGATGTGATTCACATGAATCTGCACAAGACCTTCTCGACGCCGCACGGCGGGGGTGGTCCGGGATCCGGTGCCGTCGGCGTCGGCCCGCGCCTCGTGCCGTACCTGCCGATCCCGCTGGTCGCGCTCAAGGACGGTCGCTATCGCTGGTTGAGTGAGCGCGACCGGCCGAGCTCGATCGGCCGGCTGTCGGGCTTCATGGGCAACGCGGGGGTCAATTTGCGCGCCTACGTATACATGCGCATGCTCGGGCGTGAGGGCATGGTGCGCGTGGGCGAGTTCGCGACGCTCAATGCGAACTACCTGATGAAACGACTCGTGCAGATCGGCTATGAGGCCGCCTACCCGGAGCGGCGGGCGAGCCACGAGTTCATCATCACCTTGAAGCAGGAGGCGCGCCGTTACCAGGTCACGGCGATGGATGTGGCGAAGCGCCTGCTGGACCTCGGCTTTCACGCGCCGACCACCTATTTTCCGCTGCTCGTGCCCGAATGTTTGCTGATCGAGCCGACGGAGACCGAGACCAAGGAGGAGCTCGACCGTTTCTGTGACGCAATGGGCATTATTCGACGCGAAATGGAGCAAGAACCCGAGAAATTGCGCTCCGCACCGCATACGATGCCGGTACGGCGACTCGATGATGTGCGTGCGGTCAAACAGCCGGATCTGTCGTTCAAGCCCGCCGCATGAATGGAACCGCCGGGTGGCAAATCTTGTCCGATCTCGCCATCGAGGCTCGAACGGTAGGAGACTGATGCAGCGAATCGCCTGGATATGCTTACTCCCCCTGCTGGCGAGTCCCTGTCTGGCGGGTGCCTCGGCACCTTCCACCGAGCCTTCCCACGAGGAGCAGCCGCCTCCCCCGATGCAGCCGCCTCCCGCCGTGGAGGCCCCTTTGCCACCGGCCGCGAGCACGGGTAGCAGCACCTCCACCTGGTCCCAGACGCTCGAGCGCATCGCCTCCGGGGTCGTGACGATCCAGATCGATGGCGCGCGGGCGTTCGACACCGAGTGGAACACGACCGCGCAGGCCACCGGTTTCGTGATCGACGCCAAGCGCGGCCTCATCCTCACCAACCGCCACGTCGTGACGCCCGGACCGGTCACGGCGCAAGCGACGTTTCAGAACCGTGAAGAGGTGCAGCTCTATCCCGTCTACCGCGATCCGGTGCATGATTTTGGCATCTATCGCTATGACCCGAAGAAGCTGCGCTTCATCAAGCCGGCGGAGCTGCCGCTCTATCCGGCCGGCGCAGTGATCGGTCGTGAGATCCGCGTCGTCGGCAACGATGCCGGCGAACAGCTCTCCATTCTCTCCGGCACGCTCGCGCGGCTCGACCGCGAGGCGCCCGAGTACGGCTACGGCAAGTACAACGACTTCAATACCTTCTACTACCAGGCCGCCTCGAGCACCTCGGGCGGCTCCTCGGGCTCGCCGGTCATCGACATCGAAGGGCGCGTCGTCGCCTTGAACGCGGGCGGCGCCACGGGCGCCGCCTCGAGCTTCTATCTACCGTTGCCGGCGATCACCCGCGCCCTGAAGTACATCGATGCCGGCAAGCCCGTGCCGCGCGGCACGCTCGAGACCGTGTTCAAGTACACCCCGTACGATGAGCTGCGCCGCCTCGGGCTCGATCCGCAGACCGAGGCGCGTATGCGCAGCGCGTACCCGAAGCTCACCGGCATGCTGGTGGTCGATGAGGTGCAGCCGGGGTCGGCAGCCGATGGGCTGCTCGCGCCCGGCGACATCCTGGTGTCGATCGACGGTAAACCCGTGCCCGAGTTCTTCACACTCGAGGATGTGCTCGACAACCACGTCGGCAACCCGATCAAGGTGGAGATCCAGCGCGGCGAGCAGACGCTGCGTCATTCGCTCGAGGTGGAATCCTTGAGCAGGATCACGGCCGATGAGTACATCGAGTTCGGCGAGGCGGTGGTGCACACACTGTCCTACCAGCAGGCACGCCATTACAATCTGCCCATCAAGGGCGTTTACGTCGCGAATCCCGGCTACGTCTTCGGCAGCGCCGGCATCCCGCACGGCTCGCTCATCAGCGCCTTCAACGGCAAGAAGATGGACAGCCTCGAGGATTTTCAGGCGGCGCTCAGGGACCTCGCGGACGGCGCGCGCGCCACGGTGCGCTACGTCACGCTCGAGGATCCGCGCACCACGCAGCTCAAGGTCATCCGCATGGACCGGCGCTGGTTCCCGGCGCGCAAGTGCAAGCGTGACGACACCGTGGGCATCTGGCCCTGCCTCACGCTGATGGCGGGCCCCGCGCCGCTCCCCGTCACGCCGGCCTCGACCGAGTACGAGCGCACGGGCGATCCGCGCATCGATCGCCTCGCGCCCTCGCTCGTGATGATCACCTTCGACATGCCCTACTCGGTGTCGGGCGTGACCGAGAAGAACTATCACGGCACCGGGGTGATCGTCGACACGCAGCGCGGGCTCGTCGTCATCGACCGCAACACCGTGCCGCTTGCGATGGGCGATGTGCGCCTCACCTTCAACGGCACCGTCGAGGTGCCGGGCAAGGTCGAATTCATCCATCCGCTGCACAACCTCGCCGTCGTCTCCTATGACCCGAAATCGATCGGCAACACGCCGGTGCGGGCGGCCACGTTCCTGCCGAAGCCGCTCGAGGCGGGCGAGGACGTGTGGGTGGTGGGACAGCACAGCGACATGAAAGTGATGTCCGAGCGCACGCAGGTGGCGAGCGTCGACGTCGTCTCCTTCCCGCTGTCGCGCACCTTGCGCTTTCGCGACAGCAATCTCGAGGCGGTCAATCTCGTCAATGCGCCCGGCGATCTCGACGGTGTGCTTGCGGATGCGCACGGCAACGTGCTGGCGCTCTGGTCGAGCTTTGCCTTCGAGACCCCGCGCGAGCTCGAGCAGGTCAACCGCGGCATTCCGGCCGACCTCGTCAAGGAGATGATCGACGTGGTCGAGGACGGTCGCCCGCTCTACTCCTTCGAGGCGGAGTTCAACGTCGAATCGCTGGCAGCCGCGCGCAAGCTCGGGCTGCCCGACCCCTGGGTGCGCCGCTTCGAGAAGCACAGCGGGCAGCGCCGACAGGTGCTCGGCATCGATCGACTGGTCGCCGGCTCACCGGCCGCGAGTCTGCTCGAGCCGGGTGATCTGGTGCTGGCCATCGATGGGCAGGTCGTGAACCGCTTTCGCGAGGTCGAGCGCGCCGTGCAGAAACCCGAGGTCACCGTGACGGTGTGGCGCGATGGCGCGGAGAAGTCGCTCGATCTCAAGACCGTCGCCCTGAGCGGCCGCGATCTCGACCGGGTCGTGATCTGGGCCGGCGCAACGCTGCAGGCGCCCCATCGGGCGATGGCGGTGCAGCGCGGCATCCCGCCGTACGGCGTGTTCGTGTCGTATTTCTTTTATGGCTCCCCGGCGACCCATTACGGGCTGTACGCGGGCCGGCGCATCGTCGAGGTGGACGGTCAAGCGACGCCGAATCTCGATGCCTTCATCGCGGTGGTACGCGGCAAACAGGATCGCGCCTCGCTGCGTCTGAAGACGATCGCCTGGAACGGGCAGACCGACGTCATCACGTTGAAGCTCGACAAGCATTACTGGCCGGCGTACGAGCTCGATCGTCAAACCGACGGTAGCTGGCAACGGGTCGCGCTCGATGCCACCGACCCCACCGATGGACCGCGCGTCGCCAGCGCACCCTGAGCGCTCCTTCGAGATCTGCGCAGCGGCGCGCGCGGACCTGCCGGATCTCCTGCACATCTACAACGAGGTCATCCGCTCCTCCACGGCCGTGTTCTCCGAGCTGGAGGTGACGCTCGCCGATCGCGAGGCGTGGCTCGAGGCGAAACACGGCCTCGGCTATCCCGTGCTCGTGGCACGCGATGCGTCCTCTGTGCTCGGCTTTGCCACCTTCGGTGATTTTCGTGCCTGGCCCGGATATCGCTACACCGTCGAGCACAGTGTGCACGTCGATGCGGCCCATCGCGGCCGCGGTATCGGCACTGCGCTGGTGAGCGCGCTCCTCAAGGACGCCGCGAAGCTGGGCAAGCACGCCATGATTGCCGGCATCGATGCCGACAACACGGGCTCGATCCGCATGCACGAGCGGCTCGGCTTTCGTGAGGCGGGGCATTTCCGTGAAGTGGGTTTCAAATTTGGAAGATGGCTGGACCTGAAGTTCCTGCAGCGACTCATTTGATATCATGCTCGGGTGGTCAGAGCTACTCAGAGCGAAATCGAAAAAGCCGTGGAAACCCTGCGTGCGGGCGATCTCGTGGTGTTTCCGACCGAGACCGTGTACGGCCTCGGCGCCAACGCCGCAGACCCCGTGGCCGTGCGCAAGATCTTCGAGGTCAAGGGTCGCCCCGCGGACCATCCGGTGATCGTGCATCTCGACAATCCGCGTTATCTGCACCGCTGGGTGTCGCACGTGCCGGCCGTTGCGGAGAAACTCTCCGCGATGTTCTGGCCCGGGCCGCTCACGCTCATCCTGCCGAAGGCCGACAACGTCAACGATCTGGTCACCGGGGGCCAGGACAGCATCGGCATCCGCATCCCCTCCCATCCGATGGCGCAGCAGCTCCTCAACGCCTTCGGCGGCGGGATCGCGGCACCGTCCGCGAACCGGTTCGGGCGCTTGAGCCCGACCAAGCCCGAGCACGTGCGCGATGAGCTCGGCGATGCGGTGAGCGTCATTCTCGATGGCGGCGACTCGCCGATCGGTCTCGAGTCGACGATCGTCTCCTGCCTCAACGACGAGGTGCGCCTTTTGCGTCCGGGATTCATCACCCGCTCGCAGATCGAGCGGGTGGTGGGATCGCTCAGCGTGGGCGGCACGGCGCCGCGCGCACCCGGCGATCGGATCCAGCACTACGCGCCATCGACGCCGCTGGAGATCGTACCCTGGGACGTGCTCGAGGCGCGCGCCGGGGCGTTCGTCCAACGCCAGGAGAAGGTGGCGGTGCTCGCCATGCGCCCGCCGTTGCACACAAGGCGCCACATGACGTGGATCAATGCGGGCAAAAAGCCGGAGTCCTATGCCCACAATCTCTACAATAACCTGCGCACGCTCGATCGGGCGGGCTGCGCGCGCATCTTCGTGCAGGAACTGCCGCAAGATGAGCGCTGGGCCGCGGTGCTCGATCGGCTGCAACGCGCGAGCGGCGTGACCGACGAAGATCCGCTCGAGCTGAGCGCCGGCTGAGAAGGATGCACACCCCACCCCAGCGCGCTCGCGCTCTGCGCGCCGCTTGCGAGCTCGAGCTCGACCCCGCTCAGGATCCGTTCAGTGCCGACGCCATCCGTCACCTCGTGCAACGCCACGGCTCGCCGTTGTTCCTCATCGATGCCGGGCGCTTGCGCACGCAGTACCGCAGGCTGGCCGCGGCCCTGCCCGGCGTCGCGCTGCACTATGCGGTGAAGTCGCTTCCGCACCCCACGGCGCTCGCGATCCTGCGTGATGCCGGCGCCGACTTCGATCTCGCCACGACCGGCGAGGTCGAGCTCATGCGAGCGCTCGGAATCGCGCCCGAGCGCTGCATTCACACGCATCCCATCAAGCGCGATGCCGACATTCGCAACGCGCTCGCCTACGGTGTGAACCGGTTCGTGATCGACAATCCGGAGGAGCTGCGCAAGTTCACGCGGCTGCGCGCGCGCGTGTCGCTTCTCATCCGCGTCGCGTTTCGCGGCCGCGAGGCGCTGTGCGATCTGTCGCGCAAGTTCGGCTGCGAGCCCGAGGCGGTCGCGGGGCTGCTCGAGGAGGCCGCGGCCCGACGCATCGGGGTCGAGGGGCTTTCCTTCCATGCCGGCTCGCAGGCCCCTGCCCCGACACGCCATGTCGAGGCGATCGAGACGTGCACGGCCCTGCTGCGTGATGCGGCGGTTCGCGGGCACTGCCTGCGTACCCTCGACATCGGGGGCGGCTTTCCGATCGATTATGGCGAAGGAGCTCCGTCGATCGAGGCCTTCTGCGCACCGATTCGCACCGCCCTTGCAGCGCTTCCCGCCGATCTCAAGATCCTCGCCGAGCCCGGGCGTTACCTCTCGGCGCCGGCCGCGGTCGCCGTCGCTTCCGTGATGGGGCGCGCGAAGCGCGACGGACGCTGGTGGTACTATTTGGACGACGGTCTTTACGGAAGCTACAGCGGTCAAATGTTCGATCGAGTCCGATATCCGCTCGAAGCGCTCGTGCCGAACGGCCCCGCGCGCGCTTCGGTGCTCGCGGGTCCCACCTGCGACAGCGTGGACGTCATCGCCGATGAGATCGAGCTTCCTGAGCTCAAGATCGGCGATCTGATCGTCGGGCGCACCATGGGTGCCTATACCTGGGCGTCCGCATCCGAATTCAACTTATTCCCGCGCGCGACCGTGCTCGCACTCGACGCAGGGCGGCGCGTCGTGGTGGAATCTCGAGCATGAAGCTCTCGCGCCGTCATTTTCTGTCCTCCAGCGCGGCGCTCGTGGGTGTCTCGGCGCTCGGGACGCTGTGCACCCGCACCCGGGCGCAGGAAGCGGGCGCATCGCTCCAAGCCCCGCTGGCGGATTCGCCCACCGCGGCCGTACGGCGTCTCGTGCTGCGCAACGTGCACACCGAGGAGTCGCTCGACGTCGAGTACATGCGCAACGGCTGCTACGTGTCCGAGTCGCTCGTGAGGCTCGAGGTGCTGCTGCGCGATTTTCGCACCGGCGACCGGCACGCGATGGACCCGGCGCTCTTCGACATCCTGCACGCCGTGGCCGGCCGCCTGGGGGCCGATCCGGAATTCCATGTGATCTCGGGTTACCGCTCGCCGCAGACCAACGCGCTGCTGCACGAGCGCAGCAGCGGTGTGGCGGCGCGCAGTCTGCACGTCGAAGGCCGGGCGATCGACGTGCGTCTGGCGCGGGTTGACTGTGCGGCGCTCGCCAGCACCGGGCTCGAGCTTGCCCGAGGCGGCGTTGGCTATTACCGCAGCTCGGACTTCGTGCACCTCGACACGGGGGCCGTGCGCCGCTGGCGCGGCTGACCGAAAGGTCCCGCGCCCGGTGCATCGCGTGCACCGGGCGCCCATTCTCCAAAGGTTAGGTGTTGGGCTGCGGAGCCATCGGCTCCTGCTGCTCGCCCGACTTGTACTTGCGGTACTGGCTGTGGCAGGACTTCCTCATGTCCATCTTGGACATGCCGTTGTTCGCAGACTTGCCCATCTGCATGCACTCCTTCATGAACTCGTGACTCGTCATCTTGCCGGTCGAGTCCGTGCTCGAGCTGCTCATGCTCGAGTTGCTCGAAGGCGAGGAGCTCGAGCTGGATCCGTACCCGGTATTACCGGTGTTGCCGGTCTGGGCCAGGGCCAGCGAGGCGGCGCCGAGCAAGCCAGTCGCCATCAAAGCGGTGATCTTCAAATTCATGGCTCCTCCGATCAATATTGCGGTGTGGTCGGTTTATCTTGCTCGCCTGCCGCATGCTGCTTCATCTGGTCGTGGCAGGATCGGTGCATGTCTTTCTCCGACATGCCGTTGTTCGCTTGCTTCGCTTGCTCCATGCATTTCTTCATGAAGTGCTGTTGCGAGGCGCTCATCGAGCCGTGCGAGGCCGTCGAACTCGAGTCAATCGTGCCGGTCGAGCTCGAGTCGCTCGAGCTCGACTCCGTCGAGCGGGTGCTCGAGGTGGAGCTGGTGCTCGAGGGAGAGCTCGTGCTCGACGGAGCGCTCGCGCTCGATGAGGAGGTCGTGCTCGAGGGCATCGACTGATTGGTGCTCTGCGCATACACGCACGTGGCTGCGCCGAGCAACCCGGTAATCAACAATCCACTCAGCTTCGGGTTCATGGGACCCTCCTATCGTGACAAGTTTGGTTCTGGGCGCCATTCTGCGCCTCGAGGCTGCGTTGCCAAGGAACGCGCGCCCCGGCTGGGTGACAGCAGGTCCCTACAGGGAAGGAGCGCCCGCTGTTGCGGCGCGACGGGCGCGCAGCGCCTGCTCGAGGCGCTCGTCCTGCCCGTAGATGTCGTCGAAGAACAGGAGGTCGCCCGGCTCGGTCGCGAGTGCAGTGCCGTACACGATGTACACGCGGATCGGGTGCGGCAGATGCACGACGAGCGATTGCGAGCCGTTCATCGCGGTGAGAATGCGCTCACGGTTCCACTGCGGCGAGTCCCGCAGAACGTACTGTGCGAGTCCGACGGGGTCGGATACGCGCACGCACCCGTGGCTGAAGGCCCGGCGTGATTGCTCGAACAGCGCTTTCGCCGGCGTCGAGTGCAGGTAGACATCGTAAGGGTTCGGCAACATGAACTTGACGAGGCCGAGTGCGTTGTCCGGACCGGGCCGTTGGCGGATGCGCAGCACACCGTGCGCTGCGAGATCGAGGTTCGCGGCGCTCGGGGGCAGGGCCGCATCGGCTGGAGCGTCGTAAGCGCGGACGATCTCCAGATGGTTGCGCTCGAGGGATGATGGATCGCGCCGCGCCGCCGGCACGATCTCTTTGCGGGCGATGTCGATGGGCACGTCCCAGTAGGGACGGAACACCAGGTAGCTCATGTCGGCCGTGAACACCGGCGTCTGGGTCGCCTGAAAGGCCTTGCCGACGATCACGTCCATCTGCACGAGCCCCTGCTCGATGTCGTTGGCGGATGCGAAGGCGTACAAATGGAATTGCGGGATGTTCACGACGATCGGTGCGCTCGGCAGCTTGTGCGGCAGCCAGCGGAAGCGCTCGAGCGTGAGCTCGATCTGCCGGACTCGAGCGCTGAGCGGGCGTGTCAGCTCGGCGAACGTGCTCGCTCCGAGAGTGCCGTCGGGCTTGAGCCCGTGGCGGCGTTGGAAGCGGCGTAACGCCTGTGACAGGGCGACGGGGTGCGGCACCGGATCCGGCGCGGCACTCGGCCAGTCGCCGAGCGCTGACAGGAGGCGCTCGAGCGGTGCGGCGCCCTCATAGCTTTCGAGCGAGCCCAGCTTATGCGCCGGCAAGGAGGGCAGCCTCGTCAAGCTCGGATCGCGAGCGAGCTCGCGGTAGCGTGCGAGATGTGCCTTGAGAAGGGCGAAATGCTCGAATCCGGGCTCGAGGCCGTCGAGGAGCGCGGCGACGCTCGGGGCAGCGGCGAGCGCGCGCAGCGTCGCGGGCAGGTCGAGCGCGACGCGGTCGATGGTGAGGTGATGACCGATCGTGGCGGGATCGATCCGTCCGAAGTGCAAGTCCGAGACGAACCGTCCGGCATTCAGCGACATCGCGCGATCGAACTGTCCCCAGGCATCGCTCGCGCTCGCGCTCGGGCTCGCCGCATCGCGCGGATCGCGCGCAGCGCGTGCCTGTGCGAGGAGCGAGCCCAGGCGTTGCGTGTCGTAGTCGGCGGGATCGAGGCCGCGGTCCTCGGCATTGCGCATCGACTCGAGCAGCGTCATGACGCCCGGCGCAGGTTGACCGTTCGAGCTCCAGAGCCATTGGGCGCGTGCGGCCCCGGAGCAGAGCGTGAATGCCAGCAAAAGTCCCGCAGCGAGCGTGCGCCTTTGCCTGTTGCAGAGACGAGCTGCGCCCCGGGTGCTTTTGCTAGGATGCTGCATGCATGATCCGTCCGTGCCCGTGTCTCGGTGCCTTCGCGCTCGCGCTCGCCGTCGTGCTTGCGGCGTGCTCGCCCTCGGCGTCGGGCGGCGGTGCGCGCGCCCCCGAGCCGATCCCGAACCGCGGTGCGCAACTCTACGATGGTAACTGCGTCGCGTGCCACCAGAAGAACGGCGGCGGCATACCCAACGTGTATCCGAGCCTCGCGGGCTCCGCGATCGTCCTTGGCGATCCGCAGGTGCTGGCGCGCTGGATCGTGCGGGGTGAGCGTCCCGCCTCCCGGGCCGCCGGAGGCTATCCGACCGCCATGCCGCGCTTTGGCTGGATGAGCCCAGCCGATGTCGCGGCGCTCGCAACATTTCTGCGCTCGAGCTTCGGCAACAACGCGCCGCCCGTGAGCGCCGACTCGCTGCACGCGGCGCTCGAGGGGTCCTGAGCACTTCGGCCATGAGCACTCAAGAGCCATGAGCACTCAAGGAACCCTGAGCCCGGGTGCTACCGCGATCCATCGCAAGGTCGAGGCATGTCGCGCCGGGCAATGTCCCACGCTCGTGACGCGCGTGCGCAGCGGCTGGGTGGTGATGGGCGATGAGCAGATCCGTTGCGGATATTGTCTGCTGCTGCCTGATCCGGTCGTCGCTCACCTCAATGAGCTCCAGGGGCCTCTGCGCACGCAGTTCCTCACCGACATGGCACGGCTCGGCGATGTGCTGCTCGCCGGTACCGGCGCGCTGCGCATCAACTACGCTCTCTATGGCAACCTCGAGCCGGCGCTCCATGCGCACGTCTTTCCGCGCTACGCGGACGAGCCCGAGGATGAGCGCAGCGCGCAGCCGTGGGCGCTCGACTGGACGAGGGCGCCTCCGTACAGCGAGCAGGCGCACGGCAAGCTTCGCGCCTGGCTCAGGGCCGCACTCGCAGAGCCTCCTCGAGTGCCCGGCGATCGGTGATCGGCGCTGAGCAGGTCGTGCCTCGGCACAGGTAAGCCAGCGGCGCAGGGCCGGCGTGCTTCATCGCCAGCGCGGGCGGAAGATCGGTGACGTCGGCCGGTATGCTGAGCACCAGGCGCCCGGGCGCATCAGCCGCCGCAATCGCGCGGGCCCAGTCCGCCGCGGGCTCAGGCTCGGCGCGGATGATCACGATCTCGCTCGTTGAGAGAAAATCCTCGAGCGCATTCACGAGGCTCGCGTGCTCCAGGGGGTGCTCGAGCAGCAGGGACCAGCCCGCCTCGAGCGTGCGCTCCGCCGCCTCGAGATAGCGCGGCTCGGCGAGCAGATACCCCAGGCGTGTGAGCACCGAGGCGGCGACGCCGTTGCCGGCCGGCACCGACTCATCGGCGAAGGACTTGCTGCGAAGGATGAGACGTTCGTGATCCGCAGCCGTGAAGAAGAAGCCGCCCGCGGCACGGTCCTCGAATTGCTCGAGCATGCAGTCGGCGAGCGCGCGCGCCCACTCGAGATCGCGGCTGCGCCAGCGGGTCTGCAACAGCTCGATGAGCGCATCGGCGAGAAACGCATGATCGTCGAGATAGGCCTGCAGGTGCGCGCGGCCGTCCTTGTAGCTCGCGAGCAGCCGACCACCCCGCCACAGCGCCCGGTGCAGGAAATCCACGGCGCCCGTCGCGGCCTCGGCGAGATCCGGCCGCTCGAGCGTGCGAGCGGCGATCGCGAGCCCCTTGATGGCGAGCGCGTTCCAGGACGTCAAGATCTTCTCATCGCGCGCCGGCCACACCCGCAAATTGCGTGCGGCCAGCAGCTTGGCGCGCGCTGCCCCGACCCGCGCGGGCATGTGCTCGTCCTCGTCGTCGAGCGCAACGCGCAGATGCCATGCGCCCTCGAAATTCGGGCTTCCCTCGAGCCCGTAGCGCGGCGCGAAGGCGGCGTACTCGGCGGGCGTGAGGAGTGAGCGCACCTCATCACTCTGCCAGACGTAGAAGCGCCCCTCGTGCCCCTGCGAGTCCGCATCGAGACTCGAGTAGAAGCCGCCCTCGGGCGCGCGCATCTCGCGGGTGAGCCAGCCCGCGGTCTCGAGCGCCGTGCGCCGGAACAGCGCCCGCCCGGTGGCCCGGGCTGCCGTCGCATACACGGCGAGCAGCTGACCGTTGTCGTAGAGCATCTTCTCGAAGTGCGGGATGGTCCAGGACTCGTCCAACGAGTAGCGCGCGAAGCCGCCGCCGAGATGATCGAAGAGGCCGCCGTCCGCGATGCCGCGCAGTGTCTGGCAGGCCATGGCGAGCGCCTCGTCCTGCGCGGCGCCCTGCCCGTGGCGCTGCCACTCGCGCAGGCAGCGCTCGATCTGCGGGACGTGCGGAAACTTCGGCGCGCCGCCGAAGCCGCCGAAGCGTGGATCGAACGCGGAGCGCAGCGCGCGATGCGCGCGCTCGAGCGGCGTCGCATCGAGCTCGATGCCGGGCGCGCCCTGCGGCGTGAGCTCCGCGAGCGCCTCGCTCAAGCGGGTCGTGAGCTCGCGCACCTCCTGCGGCCGCTGCCGGTAGAACTCGGCGACGCGGGTGAGAATCTCGCTGAAGGGCGGCAATCCGTGACGGCGCTCCTTCGGAAAATAGGTGCCGCCGAAGAACGCCTGCTGATCGAGCGGTGAGAGAAACATCGTGAGCGGCCAGCCGCCGCCGCGGCCGGTGATGAGCTGCTGCGCGATCTGGTAGATGCGATCGAGGTCCGGGCGCTCCTCGCGATCGACCTTGATGTTGACGAACCCGCGGTTCATGAGCTCCGCCGTCGCGGGATCCTCGAAGGACTCATGCGCCATCACGTGACACCAGTGACAGGCCGAGTAGCCGATCGACAGGAGGATCGGCTTGTCCTCCTGCCGAGCGCGGGTCAGTGCCTCATCGCCCCACGGATACCAGTCGACGGGATTGTCGGCGTGCTGCTGTAGATACGGACTCGTTTCCGCGGCGAGATGATTGCGCTGCATGAGGCAGCTCCGCGTCGGATAGAATGGCTGCAAGTCTAACCGAAGTGACCGCACATGCCCGAGCCCGCCGAGGCGGATCACCTGCCGGTGCTGCGCCTGAAGCGCGACGAGGATCGTCGACTCATCGCCGGCCATCTCTGGGTGTTCAGCAACGAAGTCGACACCCGCGAGACGCCGCTCACACGCTTCGAGCCCGGCGCGCTCGCGCGGGTGCTGGCGCACAACGACCGCGATCTCGGCGTGGCCTACGTCAATCCGCACTCCCTGATCAGCGCGCGGCTCCTCGAGACCCGACGGCTTCCCGACACGGCGTGGCTCACAGCGCGGCTGCGCGGTGCGCTGCATTTGCGTGAGCGGCTGTTCGGCGCACCGTACTACCGCCTGGCGCATGGGGAATCCGACGCTCTGCCCGGGCTCATCGTCGATCGCTACGGTGAATACGCGGTGGCGCAGATCGGCACCTGCGGCATGGAGCGTCTCAAATCATCGATCGCGGCGGCGCTCGCCGAGCTCGGGTTCGAGACGATCCTGTTCAAGAACGACGCTGCGGCGCGGGAGCTCGAGGGGCTCCCCTCCTATGTCGAGGCCGCCCGCGGCGCGATGCCGGCTCATCTCGAGGTCGTCGAGGGGGCGCTCAGGTTCGAGATCCCCTTCGCGGCGGGACAGAAGACCGGCTGGTTCTTCGATCAGAGCGCCAACCGAGCCGCGCTCGGCCGCTTCCTCAAGCCGGGCGATCGCGTCCTCGATGCGTTCAGCTACGTGGGCGCCTGGGGCGTGCGGGCCGCCTCCGCAGGGGCCCGGGTGACGTGTCTCGACAGCTCGCAGAGCGCGCTCGAGGCGGCGCTCGCCAATGCCCGGCGCAACGCGCTCACGCTCGACACGCACCGCGGCGATGCATTCGAGGAGCTCGAGCGGCTGGCCGCTCAAGGTGCGCGCTTCGAGACGATCGTGCTCGACCCACCCGCCTTTGCGAAGCGTCGCAAGGAGCTGCCCAAGGCGCTCGCAGCCTACAAGCGGCTCAACCAGCTCGCCCTGCAGCTGTTGATGCCGGAAGGGACGCTGGTCTCGTGCTCGTGCTCATACCACGTGAGCGCAGAGGATCTCGAGCAGGCGATTGCGCGCGCGGCACGCAGCGCCGGCCGCCGAGTGCAGATCCTCATGCTCGGTGGACAGGCGGTCGATCATCCGGTGCATCCGGCGATTCCCGAGACACGCTATCTCAAGGCCTATTTCTGTCGTGTGAGCGACGGTTTAAAGTAGGCGCATGCTGAGGTATCCGCACATCAATCCCGTCGCCGTATCGCTCGGGCCGCTCAAGGTCCACTGGTACGGCATCATGTACCTGATCGGCTTCGTGGCCGCCTGGTGGCTCGCGCGCCGCCGTGCGCGCCGCCCGGGATCGACGTGGACCGCGATGCAGGTCGACGATCTCATCTTCTATTGCGCGATGGGCGTGATTCTCGGCGGGCGGATCGGCTGGTGCATCTTCTACGGCCATGACGTGATCGCCGAGAATCTGCTCAACGTGTTCCGCATCTGGGACGGCGGCATGTCCTTCCATGGGGGCATGCTCGGCGTGCTCGCGGCGACGCTGCTGTTTGCCCGCGCGAAGCGCAAGCATCCGGCCGATGTGCTCGACTTCGTGGCGCCGCTCCCGGGCATTGGCCTCATGGCGGGGCGGCTCGGCAATTTCATCAACGGCGAGCTGTGGGGCAAGCCCACGACCCTCCCGTGGGGATTCGCGGTGCCGACGAGCGACGGCGGGGTCATCGTGCGCCACCCCTCGCAGCTCTACGAGGCGACGCTCGAGGGGCTCGTGCTGTTCAGCATCCTGTGGTGGTTCACGAGCACACCGCGGCCGCGGCTCGCCCCGACCGGCCTGTTCCTGCTGCTCTACGGTCTGGCCCGCTTCACCGTCGAGTGGGTGAGGCTCCCCGATGCCAACATCGGCTACCTCTACGGTGGCTGGCTGACGATGGGAATGCTGCTCACCCTGCCGATGATCGCCGCAGGCCTCGCGCTGCTGGCCTATGCCTATCGGCGCCATCAACCGAGCGGCAATCTGGCGCGGGTCGAGGCCTGATGCGTCCTTACCTCGATTTCCTGCGGCACATCCGCGATCACGGCGCGCGCAAGGACGACCGCACCGGGGTCGGGACGCTCAGTGTGTTCGGTTACCAGATGCGTTTCGATCTCACCGCGGGCTTTCCGCTCGTGACGACGAAACAGCTGCACCTGCGCTCGATCATTCACGAGCTGCTGTGGTTCCTGCGCGGCGAGACGAACGTGGCCTACCTGCACGAGCACAACGTCACCATCTGGGACGAATGGGCGGATTCGAAGGGTGAGCTGGGTCCGGTCTACGGCAAGCAATGGCGAAGCTGGGAGACCGCCGACGGACGGAGCATCGATCAGATGGCCCGAGCAGTCGAATCGCTCAAACATTCCCCGAACTCCCGCCGCATCCTGGTGAGCGCGTGGAACGTGGGCGAGCTCGATCGGATGGCGCTGCTCCCGTGCCACGCCCTCTTCCAGTTCTACGTCGCGGAGGGCCGTCTGTCCTGCCAGCTCTATCAGCGCAGCGCCGATGCGCTGCTCGGCGTGCCTTTCAACATCGCCTCCTACGCGCTGCTCACCCACATGATGGCGCAGCAATGCGATCTCGTGCCCGCGGAGCTCATCTGGACCGGGGGCGATTGCCACCTGTATCTCAACCATCTCGAGCAAACCGACCTGCAGCTCTCGCGCAAGCCTTTTCCGCTACCGACGCTCACGCTGCGCCGGCGTCCGCCGAGTCTTTTTGAGTACCGGTACGAGGATTTCGAGATCCGCGGCTACCAGCACCATCCGGCGATCAAAGCCCCGATCGCAGTCTGACCGGCTCACGATCGTCCCGCCCATGAGCGCACCTCGCCGCCCCATGATCGAAGTTCGTCACTCCGATATTCACGGACACGGCGTGTTCGCGCTGCGTCGCATCCGCAAAGGCACCACCGTGATCGAGTATCTCGGCGAGCGGGTGAGTCATGCCGAGGCCGATGCGCGCTATGAGCGCAAGGATCGCGCCGACAACCACACCTTCCTGTTCACGGTGGATGCGCGCACCGTCATCGATGCCGGAGTGGACGGAAACGAGGCGCGATTCATCAATCACGGCTGCGATCCGAATTGCCAGAGCACGACGTACAAGCGGCGCATCTTCATCGAGACGATCCGCACCGTGCAACCGGGCGAGGAGCTGTGCTACGACTATCGCATCCAGCGCGATGCCGACGATCCCGAGGACGTCGATCAGGTGTTCGCCTGCCGATGCGGGGCCGCGCACTGCCGCGGCAGCATGCTCGAGCCGCGCAAGCCGCGCCGCAAGAGCCGCCCCGGCAATCCCCGCGGCAAGGCGCGAGGGAAGGCGCGAGGGAAGGCGCGAGGCAAGGCGCGAGGCAAGGCACGCTCATGAGCGAGGCGCGTCTCGCGAGGACGCCGCAGGCCATCGATGTGAGCGCACTCGTGCGCGGCGAGGTGCTGGTCTGCGATGGATTCTTATCGGCGCTGCAGGTGGAGGCGCTGCGCGCCAGCGCGCGCGCGCGGCAGTCGCGCGGAGAGTTCCGTCCGGGGCGCATCGGCGCCCCGCATGAGCTCGAGCGGCGCAGCGAGCTGCGCGGCGATTCGATCTGCTGGCTCGAGCCGCCGCTCGGGCGCGCCGAGGATGCCGTGCGCAAGCGGCTCGAGGCGCTGCGCCTCGAGCTCAACCGCGAGGGGCTGCCGGGGCTTTTCGAGCTCGAGCTGCACTATGCGTGCTACCCGCCGGGCGCGCGCTACGCCCGCCATCTCGATCAACCGCGCGGCCGCAGCGAGCGGCGTGTGTCGATGGTCCTCTACCTCAATCCGGATTGGTCCGCGGCCGATGGCGGCCTGCTGCGGATGCATGGCGCGGAGGGACCGCGTGACATCGAGCCGCGCGCGGGGCGCCTGGTGCTCTTCTCATCGTCCGACTGCGAGCACGAGGTGCTGACGACGAGCCGCGAGCGGCTGAGCCTCACGGGCTGGTTTCGCGCGCGCAGCGCTCCATACGCTCGATGAGGAGATCGCGCTCGCGGCGGTTCTGCGTGAGGGAGGCCGCGCGCTCGAATTCGAGCCGCGCCTCGGCATGGCGACCGAGCCGCTCGAGCAGCTCTCCACGCACGCTCGGCAGCAGGTGATAGTGCGACAGCCGGGCCTCGCTTCCCAGCGCATCGACCAGGGGCAGCGCCGCCTCGGCCCCGTAGGCGCGCGAGACGGCCACGGCGCGGTTGAGCGCGACGATGGGCGAGGGGGCGATCTGCGCGAGCGCGTCATACAGCGCGACGATCCGCACCCAGTCGGTATCCGCCGCACTCGGCGAGACGGCGTGGCAGGCGGCGATCGCGGCCTGCAGGGCATAGCTCTGCAGCGACTCACCGAGCGCGCGCGCACGCTCGAGCGCGGCGAGCCCGCGGCCGATCAACAGCCGGTCCCAGAGCGCACGGTCCTGATCCATGAGAAGCACCGGCTGCCCGTCGGGCCCGACGCGCGCTCGATTGCGCGATGCCTGGATCTCCATCAACGCGACGAGGCCGTGGACCTCGGACTCCTGCGGGGCAAGCTCGGCCAGCATCCGGCCGAGACGCAACGCCTCATCGCACAGGACCGGGCGCAGCCACTGCTCACCGCCGGTCGCGGCATACCCTTCATTGAAGATCAGATAAATGACCTCGAGCACCGAGTCGAGGCGCGCGGCGCGCTCGAGGACGCCCGGAATCTCGAAAGGCACGCGCGCTTCGGACAAGGTGCGCTTGGCGCGCACGATGCGCTGCTGAATGGCCGCCTCCGAGACCAGGAACGCGCGGGCGATCTCCGCGGTCGTCAGGCCGCCCACCAATCGCAGCGTCAAGGCGACGCGGGCCTCCATCGAGAGCACCGGATGGCAGGCGACGAACATCAAGCGCAGCACGTCGTCGGCGATCTCCTGATCGAGCGCGCGGCCCGGCTCGACGGCCCATTCGCCGGGCGGCTCTGCATCCTGCATCAGCACCGCGCTCTTGCGCTCGACGAGTTTCAGGCGCCGCCACTCATCGATCGCCCGGTTCTTTGCGGTGGCCATGAGCCAGGCCGCGGGATTCTCGGGGATCCCGCTGACGGGCCACTGCTCGAGCGCCGCGACCAGCGCATCCTGCGACAGCTCCTCCGCGAGTCCCACATCGCGCAGGATGCGCGCGAGCTTGGCGACGATCTTGGCCGACTCCATATGCCACACGGCCTCGAGGGTGCGATGGACCGCGCTGCGATCCAGCGCCTCTGGATTCGCAGCGCGCGCCATCAGCTGAAGCAGGGACCGAGCTCCCGCACCTCGATAGTCGCCCAGTGCATGGCCGGACACTCGCGTGCGATCCGCGTCGCCTCGTCGAGCGTCTCGCAGGTCAGCAGAAAGAAGCCGCCGACCAGCTCCTTCGCCTCCGCGAAGGGGCCGTCGCGGACCACGAGCCGCCCCTCCTCATTCGTCACCCGCACGGCCGTGCTCTCGCTCTTGAGGGACTGGGCCATCACGAGCGCGCCGCGCCTCGTCAGGTCCTCGCTGAAGCGCAGCATGCGTTCATAGAGCGCGCGCGCCTCGGTTTCCGTGCGCGCGGCGCGGTCGCCGGGCTTCTCGATCACGAGCAGCAGGTAAGACATGGCTTCTCCGTCATGCGATGCGCCCGTCAGCGACTCTGCGCCGCAGCGCCGCCCATCGGCTTCTCGCAATTCACCATCCAGGCGATGCCGAACCGATCGGTGAGCATGCCGAAGCCGCGCGCCCAGAAGGTCTCCTGAAACGGCATCGTCACCGTCCCTCCGGCCGAGAGCGCCTCGAAGGTGCGCTTCGCCTGCGCGAGATCGTCGATCCCGAGCGCCAGCTGGATGCCGTGGCCGCCGTCGTAGCGGTCAGGCGGCGCGTCCGCGCCCATGAGGGACTGACCGTGAAACTCCATCCGGGCGTGAATGATCTGCTCGCGCATGTGCGCGGGCATCTGCGCGGCCATGGGTGTCTCACCATAGGTCGTTTGCATGAGGATCTTGCCGCCGAGGGTGTCGGCATAGAACTGGAAGGCCTGCCGGCAGTTGCCCTTGAAGGGCAGGTGGGGCGTGAGCTTCATGACGAGACTCCTGCGTGTTGATGATGCGGTTGAGTGGGGTCGGGTCGTTCGCGAGTGTCGGGTCGGGTGTCCTGCGCGAGGCGCTCAGGGCTTCGCCCCGAGCCGCTCGCGCCGGTTCGCCATGCGAGCTTGCAGCTCGGGCGTGAACTCGGCGCCGAAGTCCGCGGCCTCGAACAAGGGCCGGATCTCGATCGTCGAATCGCTGGGCATCGGGTTGGGGCAGCGCTTCACCCATTCCACGGCTTCCTCGATGGAATGCACTTGCCAGAGCCAGAAGCCCGCCACGAGCTCCTTCGTCTCCGCAAAGGGGCCGTCGGTGACGGTGCGTTTCGCTCCGGAGAACAGAATACGCTTTCCTTGCGAGCTCGGCTTCAGGCCCTCCGCCGCCAGCAAGACTCCGGCCTTGATCAGCGCCTCGTTGAACTCGCCCATGGCGCGCAGCAGCGCCTCGGTCGGCATCTTGCCGGCTTCGCTGTCCGCGGTCGCCTTCACCAGAACCATGACTTTCATGCGGGACTCCTTTGTGAGTGTCGGTGCATTGCAGACGACGAACGGCTGGAGCGCAAATCGACAGTGCGCCCGCTTTTCGTGCGCGTGTGCGCCGCATCGGCGCGCCGCGACGCCGGGGAGAGGCGCCGGCTCGGGCGGCGCAGCCGTTGGCGGCTGGCACGGAAGTTGCTGCGTCGAGCGAGGTGGCTCGAGTCGAGCCTGTATGATGCCCAGCCCATGCGACTGCCCTCGCTCAAATTCCTGAAGACCTTCCAGGTGGCCGCGAAGCTCGGCAGCTTCAAGGGCGCCGCCGAGGAGCTGCATGTCACGCCGTCTGCTGTCAGCCACCAGATCAAGTCGCTGGAGGTGCAGCTCGGACTCTCGCTGTTCGAGCGCGGCGTGCGGGCACTCACGCTCACCGAGGCGGGCGCGCACTACCTCGAGCATATCAACGACATCTTCGCCAAGCTCGAGTCGGTCACCGAGCAGATGCGGGTGCGCTACGGGCGCAGCATCATTCGCCTGAACGTACCGCCGTTCTTTGCCAACGAGCTGCTGCTGCCGCGGCTCGCCTCCTTCTCGCAGTTCCGCGAGGAGAGCGACATCCGCATCGAGACGACCTTCGCGGCGCCGAAGACGCACCCGGCCGAGGCGGATCTGTCGATCGTGGTGGGCACGGGACCGTGGGAGGGGCTGACGGTGCACGAGCTTTTTGCGCAAAGCTTCATTGCGGCCTGCGCGCCGATCTATCAGCTCGAGAACCCGATCCAGAAGTACGCGGATCTCGACGGCCAGACGCTGCTGCTGCATGAGGAGCGCCGGGATGCCTGGGATCGCTGGGCGCTCGGGCTCGGGATCGCGCCGATCAAGCCGGGGCGCCTGGTGCGCTTGAGCACGATGTCGGCGCTGGTGCTCGCGGCGGAGCAGGGCGTGGGCGTGGCGCTGGTGCCGGCGCGGCTGTCGGCGGAGCGCTTCGCCGCCGGTGCCCTGGTCAAGCTGTTCTCGGAGGAGCTCAGGACGAACGAAAGCTACGTACTGCTCCATCGGCCGGAGGATCGAGTCCGCGAGGATCTGCAGGAGCTCACGCGCTGGATCATCCGCGAGTGCCGCGTCGCCTGAGGCGCGCTCGACCCGGCGGGCGCGAGGTTGGCGGCCGCGAGGTTGGCGGGCGCGGGCGCGGCGGCGTATAAGGCCGCATGGAATTCGTGGTGGCGGTCTCGGAGAACGATGTCATCGGTCGGCGCGGCGCGCTGCCCTGGCGGTTGCCGGCGGACCTCAAGCGCTTCAAGGCCTTGACGCTCGGCAAGCCGGTGCTCATGGGCCGGCGCACGCACGAGTCGATCGGGCGGCCGTTGCCGGGCCGTCTCAACATCGTCCTCAGCCGCTCGCCGGGCTACAGCGCGCAGGGCTGCCGGGTCGTCGAGGACCTGGAGGCGGCGCGTGCGGCGGCGGCGGGGGCGGGACCCTTGATGGTGATCGGCGGCGCCGAGATTTACCGCCAGTGCCTCGAGGCGGCGCGGCGCATTCATCTCACGCTCGTGCACGCCTTCATCGAGGACGGCGACACGTTCTTTCGCGAGTGGCGCGAGCCTCTCTGGCATACGGTCACGCGGGAGCATCACGAAGCGGATGCCGAGAACGTCTTCGCCTACAGCTTCCTCACGCTCGAGCGGGCCGGCCGCGCCGGCCCGCTGCATCCGTCCTAGGGCCTGTGAGCGCCATGGATATGAGCGGCGTTGCTCCCCAAAAGGCCCTAGCCTGCGGCGCCGAGGATCATCCGCTGGGCGAGTGCCTGCGGATTGGCGCGGCGCGCGGCACCGGCGACTTCAGCTTGCGCGATCCGCGGCTCGGCGGGGGCGTTGCTCGCGGCCTGGCCGTTGCTCGCGGCCTGGCCGTTGCTCGCGGCCTGGGCACCGAGGATGAGCCGGCGTGCCTGCTCCTGAGGATCGACCCAGGGCCCCGAGACGGCCCCCTCGGTGGGGGCGGCGGTTGCGCGTGCGTGAGCGACGGGAGCGTGGCCGGCGAGAACGGCGCGTGCCTGGGCCTGGCCATCGCCGATGTCATCGGCCGCGAGCGCGGCGCCGGTATTCAGCAAGAGCGCCGCGGCGGCCCAGAGCGCGGGGCGACGCAGGGTGCGGGAAAAGCGGGATGAGGTCATGTGATTCTCCTTCGTGGGTGTGTGTGGGGCTCAAATAACATGTATATGCATGTATTGCGGGTAAAAAACTCGGGCCGCTGCCTCAGGCGACCGCCAGCTTCTGGGCAGCCTCGTAAGAAACCTTCTTGAGCGTCGCCGCCGCGGCACGTCCGAGTCGCTTCTCGACCTGCGCCTGCGCCGCTTCCCAGCGGGGCCTGAGACGCCGGACCGTGGTCAGGCCCGAGGGCGTCAACGCCCAGCGCCGCTCGCGGCGGTCCTCGCCGGCATTGTCGACGGCGAGCCCGGCCTTGCGCACCAGAGCGAGAACGCGGGTCGCGGTGGTCTGATCCATGCCGATCGCATCGGCAATCTCGGTGGTGCTCAGGCCCGGCCGGGCCTCGATCAGCTGCAGGGCGGTGTATTGCGTCGCGCGCAGGCCGCTATCGGCGAGCGCGTCCTCGTAGAGCGCGGTGACTGCTCGAGCGGCTTGGCGGATGGTCGCGCAGTAGCAGGGAAGTGTCTGCAAGCTCATTCATTTCACCTCGGGAGGCAATCTACATGCATATGCATGCAATGTCAAGCGATAGTTTGCGGCGGCCGGCGAGGAAGCCCTGAGCGCCGTCGCAGCCGGCGGGCTGATCTTCCGCAACCGAAGGGTCCCCGTGTAAGCTGGCCGGCGTCCCGAGTAAGAGAACAAACAAAAGGAGGGATTCTCATGACGCCCGAACCGTCTGTCCGTCCCGGCCGCGCCGGGTATCTCGATCCCAAATACCTGTTCTTTGGCCTGGTCGCATTGGCGGCGCTCTTCGTTCTCTACCACAACGAGCGCTTTATCATCGACCATACGGATCCGTCCTGGACCTACTATTTCCCGGTCCGGCAGCTGCTCATTCCCCATGGCTTCGCCGGGCTCATGGCCTTGTGCCTCGGCGCCTCTCAGTTCTCGACTCGTCTGCGCCAGCGTCACACCGTCGTGCATCGGACACTGGGGCGGCTCTATGTGGCCGGCGTGGCCATCGCCGCGCCGATGGGCGTCTACATCACGATCCGACACAACGCGCTGCCGACGCGAATCGCGGTCATCACCACCGCCTTTCTTTGGTTTCTCACCACCGCCGTCGCTTTTTACTGCATACGCCGACGGAACTTTCAACAGCACCGCCAGTGGATGATCCGCAGCTATGCCATCACGCTCACATTCCTGGTGGTTCGAGTGATCGACGCGGTTCCGGCACTCAATGATCTGGACGGGGACACGAGCCCGAACATGCTCTGGCTCACCAACGTCATCGCCTGGGTCGTCCCGAGCTTCATCATTGCGTGGCCCGGCCTGTTTCCGTCACCCAGGGCCAGCAGAGCTCCGGTGTCTTCATCGCATCAAGGGCAGCCGGCCTTGAACTGAGCGGTCCTCAAGGCGTTTTGTCTTCGCTCGCGGCCTGGGTCGCCTCGGCCGGCGTCGAGCTCGGGGAGGCTGGCTTCTGCTTTCGCTGGACCTCGGCATTGATGGGTTTGGCCAGCAGATAGCGATCCCCGAGCCATTCGACGGCACGGGCGAGGGCCGGTCGGTAGTTCTCGACCGGTAACACCTTGTCCTTGTGGGCGGGGTCGGACATCGTTGCGGCTCCTCATTGAGCGAATGCGATCGAAGCATGCTCGCGACCGGGACGGCGCGAAGTGTAGGAGCCGGGGGCGCGTCCTTCTGCGACGCGCTTATCATCCTGGACGAGCGCTCATGACCTCCCATGCGCAATCGCGATTAGGGGAAATGCCCACATCGTATCCGCCGACCGGGGCGCACCGAGCTCCTCCGGGCTACTTCGCCGCGTCGCCGGCCGCTGCGAGCGGCTCGAGCTGCTCGCGGATCTCGCGCTCGGCGAGCGCGAAATCGACGTCCTCGAGGCGCGCGGCCTCGCGCGTGAGCTCTTCGAGCAGTCGTGCCTGCACCCGTCCGCGCTCGAGCGCGGTCCGGTACGGGATCTCGTGATGGAACATGACCATCGAGTAGCGCGGGATGAAGCGCTCGGGAAAGCGCCGCTCGAGCTCGAGCGCGAGCGACTGCTGCAGCTGGAAGCGCGGATCGACCACCCGCTCGCGCATCTCGAGATAGTTCTCGAGCGCCATCTCGGCGATCGCGTCGGTGTTCGGCTTGCGTCTTGCGTAGAACGCCTCGAACACGCACTCCCATTCGGAGCCCGTCGCCAGGCACTGGTCGAGCTCGAGACAATCCTCGAGGCAGCAGTTCATGCCCTGGCCGTGAAAGGGCACGAGGGCATGCGCCGCATCGCCGATGAGCAGCGTCCGGGCGCCGTGATTCCAGGGACTCGCGTGCACCGTGCCCAGAAACCCGGTCGGGTGCTCGCGAAACTCGCGCACCGCGTCGGGCATGAGCGCGTGCGCGTCGGGGAAGCGGCTCGCGAGGAACTCATCGATTGCCGCGGCGCTCTCGAGGCTCGCGAAGCTCAAGGGTCCGCGCATCGGCAGGAACAGGGTGGCGGTGAAGCTGCCGTCCTCGTTGGGCAGCGCGATCAGCATGTAGCCGCCGCGCGGCCAGATGTGCAGCGCCTCACGCTCGAGCCGGTACTCGCCGCCCGGCCCGGGGGGGATCGAGAGCTCCTTGTAGCCGTGCTCGAGATCCTGCTCCTGCGCCTCGATCAAGCGCCGCTCGGCGAGGCGGCGGCGCACGATCGAGCCCGCGCCGTCGGCGGCGATCAGCGGCTGCATCGGAATCATCCGCGTGAGTCCGCTCTTGAGATCGCGCACCTCGGCCTCGCTCGTGCTGCGGTCGAGATCCTCGAGACGCTGCTCGAAGCCGACCTCGATGCCGGGGCGGCGCAGTGCGAGACCTAGGAGCGTGGCGTTGAGCCGGCGGCGCGAGATCGAATAGATCTGCTCGCCCGGGCGGCGGCCGTAGGGCTGCAGGTGCGCGGGCGCGTTCAGCGGGTGCACGAAGCGGCCGCGCATCGGGATCAGCCCGGGCTCGATCTCGGCGAGCACCCCGGCGCGCTTCAGCGCCTCGATGCCGCGGTCGGCGAGGGCGAGATTGATGGAGCGGCCCGAGGGGTCCGCCTGGGTGCGCGGATCGCCGCGCGCCTCGATGAGCCGCACCTGGAGGCCGCGCCGCTCGAGCAGGAGGGCGAGCATCGCGCCGGTCGGCCCGGCCCCGGCGATCCACACCGTGTCGCCCGGCGCGATCACGCGGAGAGCGCCGCTTCGAGCGCCTCGACGGCGCCGATCACGTCCGCGAAGGAATTGTAGAGCGGCACGGGCGCGAGCCGGAGCACGTCGGGCTCGCGCCAGTCGTGGATGACGCCGGCGCGCATCAGCGCCTCGTGGCCGCGCTGCGCGCGCTCGCGCGGCAGGTCGAGCCGCACGGAGAGCTGCGCGCCACGCGCCTGGGGGCTCGCGGGCGTGATGATCTCGATGCGATCGCCGAGCTGCGCGCGCAGCGTGCGCTCGAGCAACGCGGTCAAGGCCCGCGACTTCTCCTGCAGACGCTCCGGGCGCGCGCGCGCGAAGAGCTCGAGCGAGGCGAGGAGCGGGGCCATCGACAGGATCGGCGGATTGCTCACCTGCCAGCCGGCCGCGCCCGCCATCGGCTCGAACTGCGGGCGCATCGCGAAGCGCCGGGCGGCATCGTGTCCCCACCAGCCGGCGAGGCGCGGCAGGTCAGGGCGGTGCGCATGGCGTGCGTGCACGAAGCAACCGCCGATCGCGCCGGGTCCGGCGTTCAGATACTTGTAGCTGCACCACACCGCGAAATCCGCGCCCCAGTCGTGCAGCGCGAGCGGCACATTGCCGAGGGCGTGCGCGAGATCGAGTCCGACGGCGGCGCCGGCGGCGCGCGCCGCGGCGATGATCGACGGTAAATCGAACGCCTGACCGGTGAGGTACTGCACGCCCGGCCAGAGCACGAGGGCGAGATGCGCGCTCTCGCGCTCGATGAGCGCGAGGATGTCCTCGGTGCGCAGGCAGCGCTCGCCGGCGCGCGGGGCGGCCTCGATGAGGTGCGTCTCGTCGAGGCCATGCCAGCGCAGCTGCCCCGCGAGGGCGTAGCGATCGGAGGGAAAGGCGCCGGCCTCGATGAGGATGCGGGTGCGCGCGCCCGCGGGGCGAAAGAAGCTCGCCATCATGAGGTGCAGATTGATCGTGAGCGAGTTCATCGCGACCACCTCGAGCGGCTGTGCGCCGGCGAGGAGCGCGAGGCCCTCGGCCGCACGATCGTGGTAGGCGATCCAGGGACGCTGCGCCGAGAGATGGCCGGCGACGCCGAGTCGGCGCCAGTCCGCCAGCTCCTGCTCCACGTACGCGGCGGTCGAGCGGCTCTGCAAGCCGAGCGAGTGACCGCACAGATAGATCGCGCGCCGCCCGGCTTGATCGAGGGGATGATGGAACTCCTCGATGAACGCCTTCAGAGGGTCGGCGGCATCGCGCCGGCGGGCCTCCTCGAGCGCCGCGCTCGTCATGCGGGAGGCTGAAGCACGGCTCCGCAGCGGCGGCAGGTGCGTGCGCGCTCGTTTGCGTAGAAGCGCGCGAAGATCTCGGGCAGCTGTGTCTCGATGTCCTTGACCGGCACGTGCTCGAGATGAAGCTGGGCGCCGCAGCGCTCGCAGTACCAGGAGAAGCCGTCCTGCTCATCGGCCCGCCGGCGCCGCTCCACGACGAGGCCGACGCCGCCCGCGGGCCGCTGCGGTGAGTGCGGCACCTCGGGCGGCAGCAGGAACATCTCGCCCGCGCGGATCGGCACATCGACGCGCTGTCCCTCCTGGATCGTGCGCAGCACCATCTCGCCCTCGAGCTGGTAGAAGAGCTCGGCGCCCGGGTCGTGGTGATAGTCCTTGCGCGCGTTCGGGCCCCCGACGGCCATGACGATGAGATCGCCCTGATCGTAGAGACACTTGTTGCCGACCGGTGGCGTGAGAAGGGCGCGGTTGCGCTCGACCCACTCCTTGAGATCGAAGGGCGGCGTGAGGCTCATGCGCCGATTATAGCGGGTGCAAGAAACTTCGATCCCCGCCCGCAGTCGCACCGGAGCCCGGCGGCGGGCTGCTAGTCGCTGATGGGAGCGGACTGCTCGCAGCCGACCTGCACGGGCTCGGCGTCCTGCGGCCCATCGAGCCGCAGGGCGGTGAGGCTCCCGCCCCACACGCACCCGGTGTCGAGCCCGATCACCTCGCCATTGCGGAAGAAGCCGAGCGTCGACCAGTGCCCGAAGACGATGCGCTTGCCGCGCCAGCGCGCCGTCGGGGCCAGGAACCAGGGGACGAGCCCCGCGGAGCCGGCCTTGCCCGGCGCACCCTTCGCCGTGAGCGCGAGGCGTCCGTGGGCATCGACGTAGCGCAGCCGGGTGAAGCAGTTGACCGTGAAGCGCAGCCGCTCGATCTCCTCGAGCGAGCCGTCCCACTGATCGGGCGTGTCGCCGTACATGCGGCGAAACAAGCGCTCGGGATCGCGCCGCAGGGCCTGCTCGAACTCGCGCGCGCAGCGCCGCGCGGTGGGAAGGTCCCACTGCGGCGGCAGTCCCGCATGCAGCACGAGGTGATCGATGCCGCTCTCCTCGTGCATCAGCGGTTGCTCGAGCAGCCCTTCGATGAGCCGCGCGCGGTCCGGCGAGGCGAGCACATCGTCCAGGGTGTCACCGCTGCGCGGGCGGCCGATGCCGTGCGCGAGCGCCAGCAGGTGCAGATCGTGGTTGCCGAGGGTGATCGTGGCCGCGGCTCCGAGCGAGCGCACGCGCCTCAAGACCTCGAGCGACTCGGGCCCGCGATTCACCAGATCGCCGACGAACCAGAGTCGATCACGATCCGCGGAGAAGCGCAGGGCGGCGAGCAGCTCGCCGAGCGCCGTATCGCATCCCTGCACGTCGCCGATCGCGTAGAGCGCCATCGATCAGGCGAGGATCAATGCAGCACGCCCGGCATGGCCAGCCGGAACGGTGCGATCGGCGCATCGAAGTGGCGGCCATCGTCCGCCACCATCTGATAGCTCCCCTGCATGGTGCCGACCGGCGTCTCGATGACCGCGCCGCTCGAGTAGCGAAATCCCTGTCCCGGCTTCAAGTACGGTTGCTCGCCCACCACGCCGTCGCCGCGCGTCTCCTTCACGTTGCCGTTCGCGTCGGTGATGATCCAGTGACGCGTGAGGAGCCGGGCCGGCACCTGTCCCTCGTTGCGGATGGTGATCGTGTACGAGAACACGAAGCGCTTGTCCTTGGGGTCGGATTGCTCCTCGAGGTAGGAGGTCTCGACCTCGACTCGAATGCGCGGGATTTCCAAAGCTTCGCTCATGAGGAATGAGTATAGCCGAGCGCTCCGCCGCTCAAGCACCACCCGCCGGGCACGAGCGCACTTGACAATAGCACGCTGCGAGGCGGCCGAAGTCCGCGGGTGCGAGCGTCTCGGGCCGCAGCGCCGGATCGATGCCGCAGCTCTCGACCTGCGCCTCGCTGAGCAGACCCTTGAGCGCATTGCGCAAGGTCTTGCGCCGCTGCGAGAAAGCGGCGGTGACCACGCTGCGCAGCACCGCCTCGTCGCCCAGAGGAAAGCGCGGCTCGAGCGAGGGGCGCAGGCGGGCGACGGCGGACCAGACGCGCGGCGCGGGCTGGAAGGCGCCCGGCCCCACCTCGAAGAGGAGGCGCACCTCGCAATAGGCCGCGAGCATGACCGTGAGGCGACCGTAGCTCTTGCCGCCCGGCGGCGCCGTCATGCGCGCGACGACCTCCCGCTGCAGCATCACGGTCATATCGTGGAGCGCGGCGCGCTGCGTGATCAGATGAAAGAGCAGCGGCGTCGAGATGTTGTAGGGCAGATTGCCGACGATGCGCAGCGCCGGGCCGCCCACGCGCAGCGCCTCGAAGTCGCTGCCGAGCGCGTCGGCCTCGTGAATCGTGAGCGCGCCCGGCGCGCGCGGATCGGCGGCGAGCGCGGCGGCGAGGTCGCGGTCGATCTCGATCACCTCCAGGCGCCGCGCGCGCTCGAGCAGAGGCCAGGTGAGGGCGCCGCGCCCGGGGCCGATCTCGACGAGGTGCTCGCCGGGCCTGGGGTCGATCGCCTCGACCAGGCGACGAATCACGCCCGGATCGTGCAGGAAATGCTGACCGAAACGCTTACGGACCGGCATGCGGAGCCTGTCTCGTCCCAGGCTCCTGAGCAGCACGATCGCGGATTTTGCCCGAGAGCTGGATCGCGAGCTCGAGTGCGGCGGCGAGGCTGCCGGCATCGGCCCGACCGGTGCGGGCGAGGTCGAGCGCGGTGCCGTGATCGACGCTCGTGCGCAGGATCGGCAGGCCGAGCGTGATGTTGACCGACTGCCCGAAGCTCGATGCCTTGAGCGCGGGCAGGCCCTGGTCGTGATACATCGCCACCACGGCATCGACGTTCGCGAGGAAACGCGGCGTGAAGGCGGTATCCGCCGGCACCGGCCCGCGCACGTCGAGGTGCTCGGCGCGCAAGCGCTCGAGCACCGGAGCGATCACCTCGATCTCCTCGCGCCCGAGGTGACCCGATTCACCCGCGTGCGGATTCAGGCCGAGCACGGCGATGCGCGGGCGCTCGAGGCCGAAGTGGTCTCGAAGGTCGGCGTGCACGATCCTGAGCGTCTGCGCCAGGCGCTCGGGCGTGATCGCGCGCGGCACCGCGGCGAGGGGCAGATGCGTGGTGACCAGCGCGACGCGCAGCGAGCCGCTCGCGAGCATCATGACGGGCAGCGCCGCGTGAGTGCGCTCGGCGAGATACTCGGTGTGACCGGGGAAGGGGTAGCCCGCCTCGATGAGGAGACTCTTCTGCACGGGCGCGGTGACCATCGCCGCAAACTCGCCGCTCGAGCAGCCGTCGCAGGCGCGATCGAGCAGCGCCATCACATAGGAGGCGTTGCGCCCATCGAGAACGCCCGCGCGCACCGGCGCGCTCAAGGGCACGTGCAGCACGCGCAGCGTGCCCGCACGGTGCGGGCGGGAGGGTGCGCCGGGCTCGTAGCGCTCGAGGGCGAGGGTGAGCCCGAGGGATGCCGCGGTGGCGGCGATGAGCTCGGCATCGGCCGCCACCACCACGTCGGCGGGCCAGTCGCGCTCGGCGAGCATGACGCAGGTGTCCGGGCCGATACCGGCCGGCTCCCCGGAGGTGATGACGATGCGCGCGGGCGCGCCTACATCTTCACTTCGACGAAGGCCTCGTCGCGCAGTCGACGCAGCCAAAGCTCTGTCTCCTCGTCCGCCTTGCTCTCGCGAATCGCGGCATAGGCGCGCTGGCGGCGCACGTCGTCGGTGCTGTCATAGGTGCGGGTGCCGAGCATCTGCACGATGTGCCAGCCGTAGCGAGTCTTGAAGGGCATGCTGATCTCGTTCGGCTTCAAGTCCGCAATCGCCTTGTCGAACTCGGGCACGAAGGTGCCGGGGCCGGCCCAGCCGAGGTCGCCGCCATCGGGAGCGGAGCCCGGGTCCTCGGAGGAGGTCGAGGCGATGCCGGCGAAATCCTCGCCCTTCTCGATGCGGTCGCGCAGCTTGATGAGCTTCTGGCGCACCGTCTCATCGTCGTCGAGCTCGTTGGTCTTCATGAGGATATGGCGCAGGTGGATCTGGTTGACGACCACCTTGGACTCGCCGCCGCGGCGGTCGTTGAGCCTGACGATGTGAAAGCCGCTCGGCGTGCGCACCGGTGCGCTCACCTCGCCGGGCTTCATCTTGGTGACCAGATCGAGGATGAACTGCGGCAGCTGACTGCCCTTGCGCCAGCCGAGTGCGCCGCCATCGAGCGCCGTCTGGCTGTTGGAGTTCGCGATGGCGAGCTGGCCGAAGTCCTCGCCCTTGTTGGCGCGATCGGAGATCTCCTGGGCCTTCTTGCTGATGTCCTCGAGCTGCTGCGGCGTCGCCGCCGCCGGCAGCGAGAGCAGGATGTGCGAGACGTTGAACTCATCGTTCGAGGCGGCGGTTTGCTGGCGCGTCAGATACTGCTCGAGCTCGCGCGGGGAGACGTTGATGTGGGCGATGACGTCGCGCTGGCGCAGCGTCGTCAAGGTGATCTCCTTGCGCATCGATTCACGATACGCCTTGTAATCGATGCCCTGGGCGGCGAGCGCGGTCGGCAGCTGATCGAAGGGAATCTTGTTTCGCTGCGCGATCTCCTGCAGGGCGCCGTTGAGCTGCTCATCGGAGATCGTGAGGCCGACGCGCTTGGCGCGCTGCATCTGGATCTCCTGCAGGATGAGGCGCTCGAGCACCTGCTGGCGCAGCACGCTCTCCGGAGGCAGATCCACCTTCTGCTCCTGGAGCCGCTTGGTGACCGCCTGCATCTGCTCGTCGAGCTCGCTCTTGAGCACGAGTCCGTCGTTCACGATCGCGGCGATGCGGTCGAGGAGCTCCCCGTGCACGCCGATATCGCGCGTCTGCGCCCGTAGCGGCGAGGACACGCCGGCGAGGACGAGCAGCAGGAAGCCTCCGAAGAGCGTACCGGCTCGCAGCACGCTCGGAATCCGAACCATCAGGGTCATGAGAGCACTCTCGGTCAAGGGGCGGCCGCGTTGGCCGGGCTGTAGCCGCTGATCTCCCGGGGGAGAAAGGCATCGGCACGTTTTCCGACCGAGCTCAAGCCGGTCAGTTCCAATTGTAATGCAATCGAGTTGTTCAGTCCGCCCGTACGGTTGGTGAGGTAGCGCCGCTGCAACAGCTGGATGCGCCAGCAGCAGCTTTTGTACTCGAAGCCGGCCAGCTGCTCGATGGTCTGGTGGTCCTGGAGCGAGTACACCCAGCGCCCCACGGTGTTCCAGTGCGGACCGATCGGCCAGGCGAAGGAGCCGTCGTACTGCTTGAAGATGTCCTGCTGGAAGCGGTAGCCGAGGTTCACGACCTTCTCCGGTGCCGGGTGGTACTGCAGCAGCACCTCGTCCTTGTTGGTCTGCTCCGTATACGGATTCCACTGGTACTGGACGGCGAGGCTCCAGTTCTTGTAGCCCGTCAAGGCCACCTCCGTGACGATATCGGAGGAGCGGTAGGTTTGCGGCGTGCTCGGCACGGGCAGGTTCGACACCGTCTGGCCGGGCAACGGGGGCAGGCTCTGCACGGGCACGACGAGCGTTCCCTGGCCCGGCAGCGTCGTCAGGGTCTGCCCGGGAAGCGTCTGGGAGATATCCTCCGGGAGCGTCACCCGCGGCAGCTGCAGGTAGCGGATCTGGCCGATGGTGGCGGTCAGGTACTGGGTGCCGGTGCTCTCGTTGAAGAGCCGCGTCGTCAAGCCGGCGGCGATCTGGTTGGCATCGCCGATGCGATCGTTGCCGACGTAGCGGTTGGTGCGGAACAGCTCGACCAGGTTCAGGTCGGGCAGGCCCGTGTCGAAGATCGGCAGCGCGTTCTGGTTGCGGTACGGCACCCAGCTGTAGACCAGGCGCGGCTCGAGCGTCTGCGTGCGCTGGCCCTGCGCCCCCGCATCGCGCTCGAAGAGCAGGCCCGTGTCGACGCGCGCGTAGGGCAGCGAGCGCGAGGGGTTGCTCGTGTAGCCGACCTCGGCATTCTGCAGCTCGTACTGCGTGTAGTGATAGCCCATGGCCGGCTCGAAGAAATACCACGCGCCGCGCTCCGAGAGGCGCAGCTCCGGCGAGAGGTCGGCGCGCAGGCCCGTCGGCCCCTCGTCGCGGATGAAATTCGTGGCCTCGCCCGAGAGCGCGAGCGCGAGCGGGCCTAAGAGCGGCAGGTCGCCGTAGGCCTCGAAACGCGGCACGCGCGAGTAGGGCCGATCGCCGGACAGGAGCGAGGTGTCGATGGTCTGGAAATTCTGCAGCTGCGCGCGCACGCGCCACACATCGTCGTAGTACTGGAGCTCCGCGCGGCGCTCGAGGAAGGTGACGCTGGTCTGATCGGAGCCGACCGCGAAGTCCGAGAAGTAGTTGCTGTCGCTCACGCTCGCGATGTCGGTGTCGAAGCGCAGCCCGTCCGCGATGTTCGAGATGTCCGTGATGTGCAGGTAGGCGCGATCGGTGTGCGCCTGCATGTCGTTCGGCAGGACGTTCTCCTCGACCTGACCCCGGGAGCCCTCGGTGAGAAAGCGGAACTCGCCGCCGAGCTGCACCCCGCGCGAGGACAGATAGCCCGGGGTCAGCGTTGCATCGTAGTTCGGCGCAAGATTGAGATAGTAGGGCACCTCGGCCTGCCAGCCATTGTTCGTCGAGTGCCCGAAGCTCGGAAACAGCACGCCGCTCTTGCGCTCCTCGCCGAGCGGGAAGGACAGGTAGGGGGTGTAGAACACCGGCAGATCGTGCAGGCGCATCACCACGTTGTGCGCGGTCCCCTCGTCGGCGTCCGTGTCGAGACCGATGCGCGAGGCCTGCAGGAGCCAGTCCTTGTTGCCGACCGGGCAGGTCGTGTAACGCACTCTCGACAGATCGATCACGCCGTTCGGACGCACGCTGATCTCGCGTGCCAGACCGCGGCCGTTGCGGTCGAAGATGCGAAAATTGGCGTCGTTGAAATCCGCGCCCCCGAGCGCATCGTAGCTGCCCGATTCGCTGCGCACTCCGACGAGCGGGTCCTCGAAGTCGACCTTGCCCTTGACGTCGAGCTTGCCCGTGCTCTCATCGTAGGTCATCGAGTCGGCGCTGACCGTGCGCTGACCCTGGCGCACCTCGACGTGACCGGTGAGCACCGCAAGACCCGCGGCGTTGATCGTGGCGGCATCGCTGTCGATGAGCACGCGTTGATCGCTCGGCAGCACCGCCGTGGCGGTGGGCGGGGGCTTCTTGCGCTTGGGCGGTGCGGGGCACATGTCGCCGGCGTGCACGGCGACCGAGCCTAGGAGAAGACCGAGCGAGAGGACTGCTGCAGCTCGAACCTGAGATCCCGTCAACAAAAGTTGCCGCCCTTACTCGCTATACTTGTTCGGCCGCATTCGCGCGGTGCTCGCATGGTCGTGCATGGATTTTCCGGATGCAAGCGATTCTCGCCTCGGGATCCTCACCGAGTGGGTGATGGGGAGCCTCGGCTTCGCCGGCAGCCGCCTCGAGCCGGCCTCGGAGGATGCGAGCTTTCGCCGCTACTTTCGCCTCACCCGGGGCGGGGAGTCCTTCATCATCATGGATGCGCCGCCCGGGAAGGAGCCGCTCGGGCCGTTCCTGCACGTGGCGCGCCTCATGGCCTCGCTCGATCTCAACGTGCCGCTCGTGCTCGCGCGCGACCTCGATCGCGGTTTGCTGCTGCTCACCGATCTCGGCACGACGCCCTACCTCGATGAGCTCGAGGCGGGCCGCGACGTCGACGCGCTGTACGCCGATGCGCTCGCGGCGCTCGTGCGGCTGCAGGTGCGCGGTCGTGCGGGGGCCGCGACGCTGCCGCCCTACGACCGCGCGGCGCTTCTGCGCGAGATGCAGCTCATGCCCGAATGGTTTCTCGGCCGCCACCTCGGGCAGCCGCCCGGGGCGGGCGAGCGCGCACTGCTCGATGCGCTCTTCGAGACGCTGATCGCGAGCGCGCTCGCGCAGCCGAGCGTGCTCGTGCACCGCGACTATCACTCGCGCAACCTGTTGCGGACGACGAGCGCCAACCCCGGGATCATCGATTTTCAGGATGCGGTGCACGGCGCGCTCACCTACGACGTGGTCTCGCTCCTCAAGGACTGCTACATCACCTGGCCCGAGGCGCGGGTCGCGGCCTGGCTCGCGCAGTGGCGCGACGCGCTGCTGGAGAGCGGCTTTCCGCTCACCGCCCGCGAGCCCGAGCTGACCCGCTGGTTCGATCTCATGGGCCTGCAGCGTCACATCAAGGTGCTCGGCATCTTCGCGCGCCTCTACTACCGCGACGGCAAGGCGCGCTACCTCAACGATCTGCCGCGCGTGCTCGCCTATGCGCGCGCGGCTGCCGAGCGCTGGCCGGAGACGCACGGCTTTGCGCGCCTGCTCGAGCGCCTCGAGCCGCGCTTTCTCGAGGCGCAGGCGCGAGTCGCGGCCGCATGAGCGCGCTCGAGCGACCGCAGGCCGCCATGATCCTCGCGGCCGGACGCGGGGAGCGGCTGCGGCCGCTCACCGACTCGACCCCCAAGCCGCTCCTGCCGGTGCATGGCAAGCCGCTGATCGAGCATCATCTCGAGCGCCTGGCACGCGCCGGATTCCGGCGTATCGTCATCAACCTCGCCTGGCTCGGGTCACAGATTCGAGCGCGCCTGGGCGATGGGACGCGCTTCGGCGTATCGATCACCTACAGCGAGGAGGCGCCGGTGGCGCTCGAGGCCGGAGGCGGCATCTTTCGCGCATTGCCGCACCTCACGCCCGACCCCTTCCTCGTGGTGAACGGCGATGTCTACACCGACCTCGATTTCGCCGCGCTCGGCCTGCGCCCCGAGTACCACGCGCACCTCGTCCTCGCGCCGAATCCACCGCAGCACCCGGGCGGTGATTTCGGTCTGAAGGACGGCCTCGCGGTCCCCGAGGCGCCGCTGCGTCACACCTTTACCGGTGTCGCGGTCTACCGGCGGACGCTGTTCGAGGGGTGTGCGGATGGGGGGTTCCCCCTGAAACCTCTGCTGCTGCGTGCCATGGCGGCGCGGCGTTGCTCGGCCGAGCTGCATCGCGGGCTCTGGACCGACGTGGGCACGCCTGAGCGGCTCGCGGCCCTCGAGCGGGAGAGACCCTGAGTGAGGACCACCCGTCATGCGCTTCATCCTTGAGCTGCCTCCGTGTCTCGTTGCCGCGCGCGCCGCGCGCGCCGCCCGCGCTGCCCCCGTCGCCCGCGCTGCCCCCGTCGCCCGCGCTGCCCTCACGTCGCTCGCGGCCCTCGCGGTCGTCGGGGCGCTTGGCCTCGCGGCGCTCGCGCCCCGGGCCCGTGCGGCCGAGCTTGCGCCGTTACCGCAGGTCGCGAGTCTGCGGCTCTATGTCTTCGATTGCGGAACCCTGGTTTACAACCGGCCGGAGGACTACAACTTAACGCGTGAGCAGGTGAAGGACACCAACATGGGGGTCACGTGTTATCTCGTGATGCATCCCCGGGGCCTGCTGCTCTTCGACACGGGACTCAACGACGGCCTGGTCGGCAGACCGCTGTACGAGAACGTGCTGGACGGCTATGGCCAGATCAAGTTCAACACCTTGCGGGGGCAGCTCGCCGACATCGGCGTCTCGCCCGAACGGATCGACTATCTCGTGCTCTCGCATTACCACTGGGACCACATCGGCAACGCGGCCGACTTTGCCGGCGCGACGTGGCTCGTCTACAAGGGCGATCGCGACGCGATGTTCAGCCCGCAGGCGCGCGGCTATGCGTGGTTCGGCCAGTATGCGGCGCTCGAGCACAGCAAGACCGTGCTTCTGAGCGGGGACCGGGACGTCTTCGGGGACGGTACGGTCACCGTGCTCGCCACACCGGGACACACGGAAGGGCACTGCTCATTGCTGGTGCGCCTCAAGAACACCGGACCGATCGTGCTGACGGGAGACCTGTACCACTATGCGGAGGAGCGCGCGCTCAATCGCATGCCGCCGGAGGAGAAGACATCGGGCACGGTCGAGTCGCGCGCGAAGATCGAGGAGCTGGTGCGACGGACCGGGGCAAAGCTCTGGATCGGGCACAGCATGGAGTTCTTTCGCACCGTGCGAAAGTCACCGGCGTGGTACGACTGATCGGATACGGCGGATCGGAACGACCTGAGGCGCGCGAGGACGCCGGGCGCGACTCACGGCTCCTGCGGATAGGGGATGGGCAGGGCGAGCAGATCGACCGGCCCCGCAGTGGGTCCGTGCAGCAAAACGTAGGTTCGACCCTGTAGAAAGGTCGGCACCTGACGTGGGCCCGCGAGAGGTGCGCCGCTGCAGCGCTCATCGGTCGCCGCGTAGACCGCGATGGGCGTCATGCCCTTCGGGGCCTCGAAGGGACTGAAGTGGGCCGCGGTGACCGTCTCCTCACCCGGCATCCGGTGTCTCAGACATCCCTTGCCGGGGAGTCCGAGCCTGAACGCGGGTCGCTGCTGCGGATCAGCGCTTTGCACCGCACCTGCCCATCCCACCACGAGGGCAATGCCGGGCTTCGGGGCGTAGAGCGCAAACCTGGACGTGCTCCATTCGCGTACCACGCTCACGGTTGCAGCCGCTGACTTCGTCGTCGCAGGTCCGAGGATCGCCGTGACCTGCTCACCGTTCACGGAGACCGGCGTGCCCGGACCCACCTCCTGCTGCAGGTTCAAGTCGTACAAACGGCTCGCTCTCTGTCGAGCGGGGTAGAAGAGCAGATGGGGCGGCGGCGAGGGCACCGTCAGGTACGCGCTGCTCTGCCCAAAAGGCAGCGTGACGGTGGCGCTCGCGGAAGGAGTCTCTGGACCCAGGTAAACATCCACCGCACCCGGTTTGCCGTCGGCTCCCCGGTAGAGATTGACGATCCTGAGCTTGCCTGCGTTCGTGTCAGCCCGGAGCGTGCCCACGGGCGCGGCCATCGCCGCAACGGCCAGCATCAGCCCGGGAAGGAACCCAGGCCCCGCAGACCCGACGGATTTCGGTCGTCGCGCCGCGCGTGAGGGCAGCGCAGGTTGGATCTCGTCACTCGCGGTCATCGGCAGCACCTTCCCCCGAACCCCTCAACCCCGATGCAAAAGAGGCCTGCATTTTGCCTTTTCCCTGCGCCGGCCGCCCGATCCGTTATGCTTCCTACCATGAAGCGCGATTCGACGACCCCGGTCGGCGGCCTGCTGCGCAGCGGCGAGAAATACACGACCCTGCAGGGCTTCTCGGCCATCAAGGACGGCGTGCGCGCGCGCGCCGCCGCCGATGCAGCCGCGGGCGCGAGGCCGATGCCCAAGCCCCCCTGGCTGCGGGCGCCCCTCGCCACGGGCGCGGTCTTCAAGGGCGTGCAGCAGATCGTACGCGAGCATCGGCTGAGCACGGTGTGCGAGGAGGCGAAGTGCCCCAACATCGGCGAGTGCTGGAACGCGGGCACCGCGACCTTGATGCTGATGGGGTCGGTGTGCACGCGCGCCTGCCGCTTCTGCGCGGTCGACACCGGCAATCCGCGCGGCTGGCTCGATCCCGAGGAGCCGGAGAACGTGGCGCGCTCGGTCGAGCTCATGCGCTTGAAGTACGTGGTCCTCACCTCGGTCGACCGCGACGATCTGCCGGACGGGGGCGCGGCGCACTACGCCGCCGCCGTACGGGCCATCAAGCGGCGCACCCCGCACACCGCGGTCGAGGCGCTCACCCCGGATTTTGCGGGCGTCGTGCGCGACGTGCTCACCGTCGTCGATGCCGGCATCGAGGTGTTCGCGCAGAACATCGAGACCGTTGAGCGGCTCACACACCCGGTGCGGGATCCGCGCGCCGGCTATCAGCAGACGCTCGCGGTGCTCGAGGCGGCGAAGCAGCATCGGGCGACCCTGCTCACCAAGACGAGCCTGATGCTCGGGCTCGGCGAGAGCGATGCGGAGATCCGCACCACCCTCGCCGATCTGCGGACGGCCGGAGTCGACCTGCTCACGCTCGGGCAGTACTTACGCCCGACCCCGCACCATCTGCCGGTCGAGCGCTACGTGCGCCCCGAGGAGTTTCTCGCCTATCGCGAGCTCGCGCTCGAGCTCGGCTTCATCGAGTGCGTGGCAGGACCCCTGGTGCGCTCGAGCTACCGCGCCGAGCAGGCGCTCGCGCGCAACAACGCGGGGCTCGCGCAGGGTCAGGCGCAGCGCGGATGAAGGACACCCCGCTCATCCGCCGCCTCGGGCTCGTGCCCTATGAGCCCACCTGGCGCGCCATGCAGCGCTTCACCGATGAGCGCACGGCGGCGACGCGCGATGAGATCTGGCTTCTCGAGCATCCCGCGGTGTTCACGCTCGGGCTGAATGGGAGCCGCGCGCATCTGATCGCGCCGGGCGACATTCCGGTGGTGCAGGTCGATCGCGGCGGCCAGGTCACCTATCACGGACCCGGGCAGCTCGTGGTGTATCCCTTGATCGATCTCAAGCGCCGGTCCTTGGGCGTGCGCTCGCTGGTCGTTGCGCTCGAGAATGCCGTGATCGCGTACCTCGCGACGCTCGGGCTGAGCGCGAGCGGCTCGCGCGCCGCGCCCGGGGTGTACGTCGAGGGGGCGAAGGTCGCGAGCATCGGCCTGCGGGTGCGCCGCGGCGCGAGCTATCACGGCCTCGCGCTCAACGTCGGTCTCGATCTCGAGCCGTTCTCGCGCATCAACCCGTGCGGCTATCCGGATCTCAAGGTCACGCGCCTCGCGGATCTTGCGGGCATCGAGAGCGTCGATGCGGCCGCCGCCGGCCTCGAGCCCCACCTTCTCGCCGCGCTCGGTTGCGGTCAGAGCGCCATCAGCACGGCAGCGCAGGCGGTGAGCTCGCGGTAGATCGCATCGAGCTGCGCGCGGCTCTGCGCCTCGATCACGTAGGTGAGCGCGATGAAGTTCCCATCGCCGCTCAAGCGCTCGCGGATGCTCTCATCGCTCAAGGCCCCGGCATGCCGCTCGATGATCGGCCGGGTCTGCGCCCGGAGCGCGCCGTCGTTGCGTCCCATGACCTTGATCGGGAACTCGGTGGGGTAGAGATCGGGAAGCGGGCTCACAGCGCAGGCGTCCCTGCGAGCTCGCGGATGTGGTCGAGAAATGCCCGATGCATGCGCTCGAAGAGCGGCCCCGGACGCCCGCGGCCCACCGCGCGCCCATCGAGCGAGGTGACGGGTAGGATGCCGCGCGTCGAGAAGGCGAGCCAGATCTCATCGGCGGCTCGCAGCTGCGCCTCGCTCACCGGGCTGCTGCGCACCTCGATGCCGAGTCGCGCCGCGAGCTCCTCGACCACGCTGCGCGTCGTGCCGGGGAGGATGTGCGGGCCGTTGGGCGGCGTCTGCACGCGTCCCGCGCTGATCACGTGCACCGTCGTCGAGGAGCCCTCGGTGAGGTGGCCGTTCTCGAGGAAGATCATCTCGTAGGCGCCCGCGTCGGTCGCGAGCTTCTTCGCGAGCACGTTCGCGAGCAGCGCGGTCGACTTGATGTCGCGGCGCGCCCAGCGCGTCTCGGGTGCCGTGAGGGCGGCCACGCCCTGATCGAAGAGCGCGGGTGGCGCTGGCTCGAGCGCATTCGCATAACCGAAAAGCGTCGGCGCGAGACCCTCGGGCCAGGCGTGATTGCGCCCGAATTCGGCGCCGCGCGTCACCTGCAGGTAGAGGTACTGATCGCCGCCGCCGTTGCGCCGCACGAGCTCCTCGCACACCTCGCGCCAAGCCTCATGCGTGAGCGGCGGGGACATGCGGATCTCGCGCAGACTGCGATCCAGCCGCTCGAGATGGGGGCGCAGGCGAAACGGGCGCGCCGCGTACACCGGGATCACCTCGTAGACGGCATCGCCGAAGAGAAACGCGCGGTCGAGCGGCGAGACGCGCGCCTCGCGCAGCGCGACGTATTCGCCGTTCAGGTAGCAGGTCGGAAGCGGGGGCATCTCAGGCGAACCACAGCCGCACCGTGTCGACGCAACGACGCCACCAGCCGCCTGGGGCCACGGCCTTCAGGGGGTGCAGCGGCAGCGTTGCGACGGTGCGCGTGCCGGTGAGCACCTTGAGCTGTCCCGCCTCGGTGGTGCGCGCGAGGGGCGCGATGAGCTTCGGCTGCACCTCGACCGCAGTCTTCAGGCTCCCGGCATCCCCGCGCGGCAGCGTCAGCCACAGATCCTGATCGACGCCGAGGCCCACGCGCGGATCGTCCGCCTTCCACACCGGCGCGCTGGCGAGCACGGTCCCGCCCTTCACCGCGAGGCGCGTGTCATAGAAGGTATAACCGTAGTTGAGGAGGGCGGCGCTCGCCGCCTCGCGCGCCTTCATGCTGCTCGAGCCGAGCACCACCGACACCAGGCGCATGCCGTCGCGCAGGGCCGAGGTCACCAGGCAGAAGCCCGCCGAATCCGTGTGCCCGGTCTTCAGGCCGTCGACGCTGCGGTCCTTGTCGAGCAGCCCGTTGCGGTTCTGCTGCTTGATGCCGTTGTACTCGAACTCGCGCACCGAGTAGTACTTGTAGTACTGCGGGAAGTCGCGAATCATCGCAATCGCGAGCAGCGACATGTCGCGCGCCGTGGTGTAGTGCGTGGGCGAGGGGAGCCCGGAGCTGTTGTCGAAGTGCGTGCCGCTCATGCCGAGGCGCTTCGCCGTCGAGTTCATGAGCTGCGCGAAGGTCTCCTCGGTGCCGCCGATGCGCTCGGCGAGCGCGATCGTCGCATCGTTCCCCGATTGCACGATCATCCCGAGAATCAGGATCTCGACCGGGACCGGCGTTCCCACCTGGATGAAGGTGCGCGAGCCCTCCGAGCGCCACGCATGCTCGCTCACGGTCACCGTCTCGTTGAGCTTGAGGGTGCCCGCCGCGAGCTTCTGGAAGACGATGTACGCGGTCATCAGCTTCGTGAGGCTCGCCGGCTCCATGCGCGCCGTGTCGTTGAGCGCCGCCAGGGTCTTGTCGGTGTGATAGTCGACCAGAATATAAGAGCGCGCATCGACGCTCGGCGCCGGCGGAATCGGCGTGTCGGCCGCGCGGGATGCGTGAACGGCGATGAGGGACAGCAGCAGGGCGGGCGCAAGGCGGTGCATGGGCGTGTGGGTCTCCGCGGAAAAGGGGTGGAGTTTACTCAAAACAGATGCCTCGCAGGGACGGCATCGGGCCGGTTCCTGAATCGAGCGAGCTAGTCGAGCGCGAGATGCGCATCATGCACGCCCGCCTTCTCGAGCGACGTGACGATGCGGTCGTACTCGGGAACGTTCGCCACCGGACCGATGCGCACCCGATACAGCGTGCGACCCGCGATCGGGTCCTCGCGCACGAACACCCCACCATAGCCGCCCCCTTTGAGCCGATCCGCGAGACGCATCGCATTTCTGGGGTCGGCAAATGCGCCGGCCTGGATGAAAAGCGGCGGCGGCAAGGGCGTGATGACCGTCGCGCCCGCCGCCGGGGTCGTCGCGGTGGCCGGAGTCGCGGTCGCCGGAGTCGCGGTCGCCGGAGCGGCCGCGGGGGCCGAGGTCGTTGCGGTCGCTCGAGCGGCCGTGGGGGCCGCGGACGTCGAGCTCGTCGCGGCGCGCGGAGCGAGCTCGGCCGGCGATGAGGCCCGCGCCGTGAGCGGTGAGCCCGGCGCAGCCAGCGGCGCGCCCGGATCGATGCTGCGCACCTCGACCATCGCCGTCCCGTCGCGCAGCATGTCGAGCTTCGCGGCCGCACTGTAGGAAAGATCGATGATGCGGTGGCCCACGAACGGCCCCCGATCGTTCACCCGCACGATGACGCTACGCCCGTTCGTCAGGTTGGTGACGCGCACGTAGGCCGGCAGCGGCAGCGTTTTGTGGGCGGCGGTCATGGCGTACATGTCGTACGGCTCGCCGGTCGAGGTGCGGATCTTGTGAAAGCCCGGGCCGTACCAGGACGCCACCCCGCGCTCGACATAGTCGGCGCTCGAGGAGAGCACGTAGTAGCGCACGCCGAAGACGTCATAGAAGGGCGGGTTGCCGTAGCGCGAGCGCGGCTCGATGCGCGGCACGGCGTCCGCGATCGAGTCGGGGCCGGCCGGACTCGTCGGAGTGGGCGACTCGGGCGTGCGCGGCGGCTCGGCCGGCGCGTGCTGCGGGGCGCGCCCGGTGAAGCAGCCGGCGAGGCCAAGGGTGAGCGCCATGCCGAGCGCGCCTCGCGCCGCTTTCGAGCTCATGGGGTTGAAGCGCTGTTCGCCGCCGACTCGAGCGGCGGAACCCTTGAGCGCGATGCATCGTACTCGAGCATGCGCTGCTTGAGGAGGGAGCCGAGCTCGTACACGGCCATGGCATAGAGCGCGCTGTGGTTATAGCGCGTGATCACGTAGAAATTGTTGAAGCCCACGCGCCAGTGCGTGCCGTCGGGCTCCTCCGCGGCGATCAGCAACGCCGGGGTCTCCGGCGGCAGGAGGCTCTCGATGTGCACGCCTTTCGATGCCAGGCTCGCGATCGTCTCGTTGAGCGCGAGCGTGTGTCCATCGAGCGCCGCGGCCTGCTCCGCATCGACGGCGGCTTCGGCGAGCACGGGCTCGCCCTCGTTCCAGCCGTGCTCCTTGAGGTAATTCCCGACGCTCGCGCACACATCGTGCCAGTTCGACCACAGATCGACGCGCCCATCGGCGTCGGCATCGACCGCATAGCGGCGATAATTCGAGGGCATGAACTGCGGTGCGCCCATCGCGCCCGCATAGGAGCCCTTCAAGGCGAGCGGATCGACCCGCATCTCGCGCACGAGCAACAGGTACTGCTCGAGCTCGCCGCGGAAGAAAGGCGCCCGTGCGGGGTAGTCGAAGGCGAGCGTCGCGAGCGCATCGATGACCCGATACGAGCCGGTGAGCCGCCCGTAGAAGGTCTCGACCCCCAGGATGGCGGCGAGATACTCCGGCGCCACGCCGGAGCGCACCGCGGCGCGGTCGAGCGCCTGCCGGTTCGCGATCCAGAAGGCCGTGCCCTCGGCGATGCGCCGGTCGGTCAGGAACACGGCGCGGTACTCGTACCAGGCCTTGGCTTTCTCGGCCGGCCGCTCCATGGCCTCGAGAATCGCCGGCTGCTCCTGGGCGGCGCGCAGGAGCTTGCGCACCGCGCGGGCATCGAAGCGGTAATCCTTCGCCATGTGCTTGATGAAGCCCTTGACCTCGGAGCGATGCACGTTGATGGCCCGGGCCGGCGGCGCGAGCGTTGCGCCGAGCATCGCGGTGAGCAGGATCAGCAGGCGCATGCGCGGGAGCATTGCTAGGAGCCGATGAGCTTGCGATGCGAGTGCAGCGACATGAGGATGCCGAAGCCCGCGAGCAGCGTGACCATCGAGGTGCCGCCGTAGCTGATCATCGGCAAGGGCACGCCGACCACCGGCAGGATGCCGCTCACCATGCCGGAATTCACGAACACGTACACGAAGAAGGAGAGCGCGATGGCGCCGCCCGTGAGTCTCGCGAAGGTGTCCTGCCCCTGCATCGCGAGGTAGAGCGCCCGGCCGATCACGATGGCATAGAGGGCGAGCAGCAAGAGCTGCCCGAGCAGCCCGAACTCCTCGCCGATCACCGCGAAGATGAAGTCGGTGGAGCGCTCAGGCAGGAATTCGAGCTGCGCCTGGCTGCCGTTCATGTAGCCCTTGCCGAACACGCCGCCCGAGCCGATGGCGATCTGCGACTGGATGATGTGATAGCCGGCGCCCAAGGGATCGTTCTGCGGATCGAGGAAGGTGAGGATGCGCTGGCGCTGATAGTCGTGGATGAAGTGCCAGGCGCCGAAGGCCGCCCCGCCGATGAGGGGAATCGAGATGAGGATGATCCGCAGGGGGAGCCCCGCGAGCAGCATCACGATCAGCCCCGAGGTGGCGATGAGCAGCGCCGTTCCGAGATCCGGCTGCAGCACGATGAGTCCCGTCGGCACGGCGATCAGCAGGCCCATCACCAGCAGGTCCTTGATCGTCGGCGGCAGCGGGCGCTCGTGCATGTACCAGGCGCAGATCATCGGCACGGCGAGCTTCATGATCTCGGAGGGCTGGAAGCGGATGAAGCCGATGTCGAGCCAGCGCTGCGCACCCTTGCCGATGTGGCCTTTCGCCGCCACGACGAGCAGCAGCAGGATGCCGAGCGCATAGGCGACCGGGGTGAACAGGCGCAGATACTGCGGGGTCGAGAGGCGCGCGAGCGCGAGCATCGCAGCCACCGCAATCGCGATGTTCACGAGATGGTGCTCCACCATCTTGATGTTCTGTCCCGACGCGCTGTAGACCACGAGCACGCCCAGGCACACGATGATCGCGAGCACGCCCGTCAGAGGTCCGTCGAGCCCGAGCGCGCGCAGCGTGCGGCTGCCCGCGGAGATCGTGCGACGCGTGCGCGAGGGCGAGAGCTCATCGAGGATCATGAGGTCTTGTCCGGCAGCAGATAGGCGTCGAGGATCTTGCGGGCCACGGGGGCGGCGGCGCTGCCGCCGTGCTTGCCGTTCTCGACGAACACCGCCACCGCGAGCTTCGGGCTCTCCGCGGGGGCGAAGGAGATGAACAGCGCGTGATCGAGCATGCGCTCGGAGAGCTGCTTCTCGTTGTATTTCTGGCCCTCGGCAATCGAGAACACCTGGGCGGAGCCCGTCTTGCCGGCGATCTTGTACGGCGAGCCCGCGGCGGCGGCGGCCGCCGTGCCGCCCGGCGTCGTGACGAGCTCCATGCCATCGAACACGACATCCCACTGATCCGCGCTCACGGTCGTGATCGGCGGCTCGGGCTCGGGGGGCTTCGGGGTGATGACGGTGGCCCCGGCCGGCCGTATGCCGGTGACGAGGTGCGGCTTGTAGGGGTGGCCGCGCGAGGCGATGCCCGCGACCGCGTGTGCGAGCTGCATGGGTGTTGCGAGCATGTAGCCCTGGCCGATGCCGACGCTGATCGTCTCGCCCGGGAACCACACCTGCTCTGCGGCGCGCTTGTAGGCATGGCGCTTCCATTCGGTGGAGGGCATGAGCCCGGACTTCTCGCCCGGAATGTCGATGCCGGTCGGCTGTCCGAAGCCGAACTGCACCATGAAATCGTGCATGCGATCGATGCCCATGCGCTCGGCGACGGTATAGAAGTACACGTCGCAGGATTGCATGATCGCGTGGCGCATGGAGATCGTGCCGTGGCCCTTCGGCTTCCAGTCATGGAAGATGTGCGCGGCCCCCGGCAGGGCGAAGTGCCCGGGACAGAAGATGGTCTTCTCGGGCGTCATCACCCCGTACTTGAGCGCGGCGAGCGCGAAGAAGGGCTTCACGGTCGATCCCGGCGGGTAGGCGCCGCGCAGTGCGCGATTGATGAGCGGCTTGTCGATGTCTCCCTGCAGGGCATCGAACTGCTTGCCGGTGAGGCCGCGCGCGAAGGCGTTCGGATCGAAACCGGGCGTGCTCGCGAGCGCAATGACATCGCCATTGTGCGGATCGATGGCGATCGCCGCGCCGCGCTTGCCCTCGAGCGCCGCCTCGGCGGCGCGCTGCACCCGCATGTCGATGCTCAAGACGAGATCGTTGCCCGCGATCGGCGGCTTCACGTTGAGCCTCGGGGTATAGGCGCCCTGGCGCTCGACGGGCCGACCGGCGGCATTCACCAGCACCTCGCGATAGCCCGGCGTGCCGTGCAGCTGACCCTCGTAGGCGCCCTCGATGCCGAGCTTGCCGATGAGCGTGGTGCCCGCATATTCGGCGGCATCGATGTGCTTCAAGTCCTGCTCGCTGATCGCCGCCACGTAGCCGATGGCGTGCACGGCCACGGGACCGAAGGGATAATGGCGCGAGAGACGGGTGCGGATGTCGACGCCGGTGAACTCGTAGCGATGCAGCGCGAAGCGGGCCATCTCCTCGTCATCGAGCGCGAGCTTGACGGGCACGCTCTCGTACACGCGGTGCGAGAGGATGCTGCGCCGGATGCTCGGCACCTCCTCCGCATCGAGCAGTCCGATCGCGACCAGGCGCGCGAGCGCCGCATCGAGCTCGGCCGGCCCCCCGACCTGCTCGCGGACCAGCTCGAGCTGGAAGGAGGGCATGTTGTCCGCCATCACCACCCCGTGCCGGTCGAGGATGAGCCCGCGGCTCGGCGGTATGGGCTCGGTCCGCACGCGATTGCCCTGCGAGAGCTCGGCGTAGTAATCGTGCTTGATGACCTGCAGATAGAAGAGCCGTCCCGCCACGGTGAGGAGGAGGGCGGCGACGATGATCCCGGCGAGGATGCTGCGCAGGGTGAAGATGCGCTGCTCGGCCCAGTGATCCTTGATGCGCACGCTGCGCGCCATCAGCCCGCTCCACGCCCTGCCGGGCGCCCGGGCTGCCGCCCGGGGGCACCCCGCCGCGCCGTGTTGCGGGCCTCAGCGCTCATGCAGGCGCGCGAGTGTATCGGCCACGAGCGGCCAGAGAATCGCGCCCGTGATGGGGGCGAGCCAGCGGCTGAAATTCGTCACCGGGTTGCCGGTCGCGCCGTCCACCCAGAAGAGGATGAACTGATACCCGGTGAGCAATGCGAAGATCGTCAGGCACTGCGAGAGCACCGAGAACACCCGCAGGCGCAACCTCAGATGGATGGTCCAGGCCGTCATCAGCGTGAGCGCGAGCGCGTGCTGGCCGAGCACCACGCCTTTGATGATGTCGAGCGCGAGGCCCGCGAAGAAGGCGAGCGCGAGACCGCCCGCTCGCGGGGACTCGATCGACCAGTAGAACACCACCAGCACCAGAAAATCCGGCCGCAGCATGTCGAGCACCGGCGGCAGCGGAATCACCGCAAGCGATAGGGCGACCAGCGCGGAGAGCGCCATCGGTACACGTCGCAGACGGTGTTCGCGCATCATTCGTCGTTGGAGTCCGCAGGTTTGGGCGCCGAGGCCGAAGGTTTGGGCTCCGAGGCCGAAGGTTTGGGCTCCGAGGCCGCGGGTTTGGGCACCGAGGCCGCGGGTTTGGGCACCGAGGCCGCAGGCTGGCCGGCTCCATTGGACCGGATCGCGGCGCCGTTGGTTGCGCCCGTCGTCGCCGATGTGCGGCCCGTCACAGAAACCGCGCCCGCCGCGGGCTTGCCGGTCGAGACCTTGCCGCTTGCAGCGGCCTCTTCCGTTGCGGCGAGCGTGGCGCCGGGCTTGAGCCAGACGAACATCAGCTCGCGCGAGCGGTCGAGATGCGCCGCCGGTCGGACCTCCACCTCGGCGAGCGACTGGGCGGGATCGCGCCGCACCTCGACCACGGTGCCGACGGGATAGCCTTCGGGAAAGCCGCCCCCGAGGCCTGAGGTCACGAGCAGATCCCCGACGATGACGTCGGCGCTCGTCGGCAAGTACGGGAGCTTCAGGCGCGTGGCATCCCCCGTGCCCACCGCGATGGTGCGCAGCCCGTTGCGGTTGACCTGCACCGGAATCGCATGCGCGGGGTCACTCACCAGGATCACTTCGCTCGTCAGCTGCTCGACGCGCGCCACTTGCCCGAACACCCCGCCCGCATCGAGCACCGCCTGACCGACGAAGATACCGTCGAGGGCGCCTTTATCCACCAGCACCCGTTCGCGGAACGCGTCGAGATCGACATCCATGATGTCGCCGATCGTGAAGCGGTCGGCAAAATCCGCGGCGCTGGTGCGCAAGCCCCGCAGGCGCTGCGTCTCGGTCTCGAGCGCCTGATAGCGCTGCAGCTTGAACTGCGCCAACCGCAGCTCCGCCTCGAGACGCGCCTTGTCCGCGCGCAGCGCATCGCGTGTGCTCACGCTCTCGCGAAACCAGTGCCAGCCCTGAAAGGGACTCGCCACGGCCACCTGCACGGGATAGGCGACGATCGAGAGCCAGCGGCGGATGTGCCCGAGGTGATCGTAATGCTTGTCGACGATCATCAAAGCGAGTGCGAGCAGGGAGTACAGCACGCAGCGAAGAAGGAGCCCGGTGGGGCGGCCGGACGTATCGGTGTTACGGAATGCGACCAGCGTGCATCACTCCAGTCTCGCCCACCTCTTCGCTCACTCCAGCCCGAAAATACCCGGTCCGTGCTCCTCCGTGAGCTCGAGGATACGCCCGCCGCCGCGCGCGACACAGGTGAGCGGATCGTCGGCCACCACCACCGGCAGACCGGTCTCCTCCATCAGGAGCTTGTCGACGTCGCGCAGCAGTGCGCCGCCGCCGGTGAGCACGATGCCGCGCTCGGCCACGTCCGCGCCGAGCTCGGGCGGGGTTTGCTCGAGCGCCTGCTTGACGGCGCCGACGATGCCCTGCAGCGGTTCCTGCAGCGCCTCGAGGATCTCGTTCGAGTTCAGGGTGAAGCTGCGCGGCACGCCCTCGGAGAGATTGCGCCCCTTCACCGAGATCTCGCGCACCTGCTGCCCGGGATAAGCCGAGCCGATCTCGAGCTTGATGCGCTCGGCGGTCGCCTCGCCGATCAGGATGCCGTAATTACGGCGCACGTAATTGGTGATCGCCTCGTCGAATTTGTCGCCGCCGATGCGCACGCTCGCGGCGTACACGATGCCATTGAGCGAGATCACGGCCACTTCCGAGGTGCCGCCGCCGATGTCGAGCACCATCGAGCCGCGCGCCTCCTGCACCGGGAGGCCCGCGCCGACCGCGGCCGCCATCGGCTCGGGCACGATGTCGACGCTGCGCGCGCCGGCGCCTTCGGCCGACTCCTTGATCGCGCGCCGCTCGACCTGGGTCGAGCCGAAGGGCACGCACACCAGGACGCGAGGGCTCGGGGAGAGAAAGCGATTGCCGTGCACCTTCTTGATGAAGAACTGCAGCATCTTCTCGGTGTAGGTGAAATCCGCGATGACCCCATCCTTCATCGGCCGCACGGCCGTGATGTGTCCGGGGGTCCGGCCGAGCATGTTCTTGGCCTCGACGCCGACCGCGACGATCACCTTGCCGCCGCGGGTGGGCTCGTCCTGCACCGCGACCACGGAGGGCTCGTTCAAGACGATGCCCCGCTCGCGCACATAGATCAGCGTATTGGCGGTACCGAGATCGATCGAGAGATCATTGGAGAAGTAGCCGCGAAGGCGCTTGAACATGTGGATTTTCTAGGGCCGGAGGGGGGTTAAAAAAGTTGCGGTAATTTAACAACCGATGCGACATTGAGCAAGGCAACGTGTATCATCCGAGACGCTTATTTCTGCGCACTCGCGCGCATTTTTCAGCACTCGCATGAGCCTGACCCGTCAAGACGTCGAAAAGATCGCGCACCTTGCGCGTCTCGCCATCACCGAGCGCGAGATGCCGGTCTACGTGAGCAGCCTCTCGAGCATCGTCGCCTTCGTCGATGAGCTCGCGCGCGTCGACACCGCGAGCGTCGAGCCGATGGCGCACCCGCTCGACGGCCAGCGCCAGCGCCTGCGTCCCGACGAGGTCACCGAGAGCGACTGCCACGAGAAGTACCAGGCCAACGCCCCGGCCGTGCAGTCGGGCCTGTACCTCGTGCCGCGCGTCATCGAGTAGCCTCGAGTCGATCCGCCGATGCTGCACAGCCTGACCCTTGGCGAGCTGGCCACGCGTCTCGCCCGCCGCGAGCTCTCGAGCGTCGAGCTCACGCGCCACTTCCTCGAGCGTATCGAGCGCTTGAACGGCCCCTTGAACGCCCTCATCACCGTGACGGCGGAGGAAGCGCTCGCGAGCGCGCAGCAGGCGGACTCCCGCCGCGCTCGCGGCGAGAGCGGTCCGCTTCTGGGCATCCCCCTCATTCATAAAGATATTTTCTGCACCGATGGGGTGAAGACCAGCTGCGGGTCGCGCATGCTGGACAACTTCGTGGCCCCCTACGATGCGACCGTGGTGGAGCGCCTGAGGCAGGCGGGCACCGTCATGCTCGGCAAGGCCAACATGGACGAATTTGCCATGGGTTCCTCGAACGAGACGAGCCACTACGGCCCGGTGCGCAATCCCTGGGACCTCGGCAAGGTGCCGGGCGGCTCCTCGGGCGGCTCGGCGGCCGCGCTCGCCGCGCGGCTCACGCCGCTCGCCACCGGGACCGACACCGGC
>DATGIA010000091.1:0-8983 GCA_035307465.1 Steroidobacteraceae bacterium | reverse complement strand
GCGGCGGGCACGGGCGGTGCGGAGGCGTCAGGCGGTGCTGCCGGCACGGCCGCGGCGCAGGCGATCGTCACGACCAGAAGCGCAAGGCTGCCGCGGAATACGCCTCGCCCGGTCGGCACTCGCTCGAAACGAGTATTCATGACCGACGAGCATCACGTCGAATCCGGGCCCTGCCGTGACGCGAATCGGGCAAATGAGGGCGCGGAGCCGATCAATCCAGCACCCCTGCGGTAAGGGTACCCCCGGCTTTCGACACGGGGTCGGGCTCAGGGTCACATTTTTACGCCGCTGAGACTTGGCGCGCGTCAGGAAACGTGACCGGTTGCCAATATCAGGGATTGCGGGGCGCAGGGTCCCGAGGCTGCGAGGAGTACGGGTTGTTCACATCGCCGGTGTCACCAAGCACGCGCGGTGCCGATCGCAAGCTGCTGGCAGTGACCTGGCCGCTGCTCCTCATCATATTCATCATGCTGATGCTGAGCCTCGCCAGCATCTCCGCCATCTCATCGCTCCGTGCCTTTGTGAATGGCGAGGGTCTCTGGTCGAAGGCCGAGCGGCAGTCGATCGCGGAGCTGCGTCGCTACAGCATCAGTCATGCGGAAGTCGACTACAAAAGCTTCTTGACGGAGCTCGGCGTTCCACAGGCCGACCGGGAAGCGCGTGAGGCGCTCGAGCAGCCGCATCCCGATATCGAGCGTGCGCGCGCGGGCCTTCTGGCCGGCCGCAACGATGCGCGCGACGTACCGGGCATGATCCGCGTGTTCCGACTCTTCCATCACTTCCCGCTGATCGAGCATGCGGTTCAGTGCTGGCGCAAGGGCGATGAGCTGATGGTGGAGCTCGCGGCGATCGGCGAGGAAATGCATGAGACCGTGCAGGTGCTCGACGGCGACCGGGAGGTCTCGCCGCTCGCCCGCCGCCAGGTCGATGCGGACTCTCATGCGCGTCGCCACGATACCCGCCTTGCGGTGCTGGCGGCGAAGGCGGAGCAGATACATGTGGCGGTGGCACCGCTGGAGGATGAGTTTTCGGCCTCCCTCGGCGAAGCCTCGCGTCGCTTGAAGGGCGTGCTGTTCGTGCTGCTCAGCGCCTGCGCGGCCGGGCTGGGTCTGGCCGGCACGCTCATCGTGCGAGCGAACCTGAAGCGCAGTGAGCGGCTCGAGCACGCGCTGCGTGCGAGCGAGGCGCAGGCCCACTTCGAGCAGGAGCGCGCCGCGGTCACACTGGGCTCGATCTCTTCGGCCGTGATCTCGATCGGTCTCGATCGGCGCATCACGTACATGAATGCTGCGGCGGAATGGCTCACCGGGTGGGCCCAGCGCGAGGCGCGCGGCGAGGAGATCGGTTCTGTACTGAAGGTCCGCGGCGAGGGGGTCGAGCGGGGCGTGCTGCCGCAGCTCGATCGTGTGCTCGCCGGTGAGCCGGTTGCCGGTGCGCCGGGGGGCGTCATGCTCGAGCGCCGTGACGGCACGCTCGTACCGGTGCACGAGCGCGCGGCGCCGATTCGCGACCAGCAGGGCGTCACGAGCGGGGTCGTGCTGATGCTGCGAGACATCACGCAGGAGCGGGCGCTGGCGAGCCGCCTCGAGTATCAGGCGACGCACGATGCGCTCACGGGGCTGCGCAACCGCAGCGAATTCGAAGCCCGGCTCGCCGCGGCGATCGAGCAGCAGGGGCGCACGGGCGGTGATGCGTCGCTTCTGTATCTCGACCTCGATCAGTTCAAGGTGATCAACGACACGTGCGGTCATGCGGCCGGCGATGAGCTCATCCGCCAGGTCGCCTGGTTGGTGCGCGGGGAGCTGCGCGAAGGGGATCTGCTTGCGCGTCTGGGCGGCGATGAGTTCGGCGTGCTGCTGCCCGGCTGCACGGTCGAGCATGCCGGCGAGATTGCGGATCTGATCCGCCGACGCATCGAGGAGCTGCGCTTTCGCTGGGAGCATAAGCTATTCGTGGTGAATGCAAGCATCGGCGTAGTGGCGCTCGGTGCGGCGCTGCCGACGGTGAATGCCGCAATGAGCGCGGCGGATCATGCGTGTTATCACGCCAAGGACAGCGGCCGCAATCGGATCACCCTTTATCACCCGGACGACCTGCAGATGCAGAACCGGCACGGTGAGATGCGCTGGGTGGAGCGGTTGCATGCCGCGCTCGACGAGGACAGTTTCGTGCTCGTTGCGCAGGAAATCCACCCGATCGGCATGGGGCGCGCGCCCGGCCCGTGGGCCGAGCGACGCTTCGAGCTGCTGGTGCGCATGGTGGATGGGGACGGACAGCTGATCGCGCCGATGGCGTTCATTCCGGCTGCCGAGCGTTACGGGCTCATGCCGCGCATCGATCGCTGGGTCGTGAGCCACGCGTGCCTGGAGCTCGGTGCCCTGCGCAGCCGCGGCGTCGCTCTGCCGATCTGCATGATCAACCTGTCGGGCGCCTCGGTGAGCGATCTCGGTCTGGCCGATCACGTGCAGCACTGCCTTGAGAAGAATGGGCTCGAGGCGGGCAGTTTCGGATTCGAAGTCACCGAGACGGCGGCGATCGGAAACCTGGCCAGTGCGTCGCAGCTCATGACGCGGTTGCGCGAGCTCGGGTGCCCGATCGCGCTCGATGATTTCGGCAGTGGAATGTCCTCCTTTTCCTATCTGAAGGCGCTGCCGATCGATTTCCTCAAGATCGACGGGGTGTACGTGCGCAATCTCACCGCCGACCCCATCGACCTCGCGCTGGTGGAATCCATCCAGCGCATCGCGCGGCTCATGGGTCTGAAGACGGTGGCTGAGTGCGTCGAGGATGAAGCGACGCTCCAGGCGTTGCTGCGGATCGGGGTGGATTACGCGCAGGGGTACCATCTGCATCGACCGGTACTGCTGTCCGCGCTCGCGTACGAATGCAGCCGCCAGGCACCTCGGCGGATGGCGGCAGGCTAGCGAGGCGCGGGCGGGCGATCAGCTCATGGTTCGTCGAGCTGCAGTCCTGGTCTCGCTGATGGCGGTTGCGGCTGCGCCGATGGCTGCGGAGCTCTTCACCTTGGACCGGGATCCTCTCTCGAGCACCTACACGGGTCCGACCGGGCCGCTGGTGCTGTCGGGGGACATCCTGGCTGGAGACTACGATCGCTTGCTCACACGGATCGCGGAGAATCCACAGCAGTTCCTGGCGACGAACCGGATCATCGTCAGCGCCGATGAAGGGGATGTGACCGAAGCCATCCGGATCGGCGAGCTGTTGCGCGCAATGCTCACGCAGGTCGATGTGGGACCGCTGACCGGCCCATGCAGTGGTCCCTGCTTCCTCATCTACGCGGCGGCGGCGCGGCGCGGGGCCGATGGAGCGGGGTTGCTCGGGCTGTATGCGCCGCCGGCGGCCGAGCCAGAGGAGCGCCAAAGGGTCATCGACTTTTTGACGGCGAACCAGGTCCCCTCGGATCTGCTCGAGCGCCTCCTCGAGCATACCCGCAAGGATCCCTACTGGCTGTCGGAGCCCGAAGAGCAAGTGCTCGGCCCGCGCTCGGCGGCTTTCGAGCAGAAGCTGCGCGAGGGCTGTGGCTGGACCGCGGATCTCGAGCGCTCGGTGTTCGCCGGCGACCGCCCCATGCAGGACTTGCGCAACGTGTGGACGTGCGCCGAAGCACTCGTGCGACCCGCTGCACGACAAGCGCTATGCTGGGCGCTCGCCGAGCGCGACGAGGCAAAGAAGAAGGCAGCGAGCGCCCCGGCGGATCAGGCGGTCAGCGCGGCGGACGCGCCGCCGAGGCGCAGGGGGGCGGCGCCCGATTCGACCCATCCGAAACAGCCGAAGGCGGCGAAGAAGAGTACGTGCAACGACCCCAGGCCATGAGCTCTCTGCATCGGACGGTGCCCGCGCGACGGCCTGCGACGCGCGAGCACCGGCGTCTTGCCGAGTGCACCTCGCGCGATCCGCGCTGGAAGCTGTGGGGGCCGTACTTGAGCGAGCGGCAGTGGGGCACGGTGCGCGAGGACTACAGCGCACACGGCACGGCCTGGGAATACTTTCCGCACGATCACGCCCGCAGCCGCGCGTACCGCTGGGGCGAGGACGGGCTGCTCGGTTTCTGCGACGATCATCAGCGGCTCAATCTCTCGCTCGCCCTGTGGAACGAACGGGATCCGATCCTCAAGGAACGGCTCTTCGGCCTGACGAACGGCGAGGGCAATCATGGCGAGGACGTGAAGGAGCTCTACTATTATCTCGATGCGACGCCCTCGCATTCGTACTGCCGGATGCTCTACAAGTATCCACAGAGCCCGTACCCTTACGCGGAGTTGCTCGCCGAGAACCGCCGGCGCGGCGTGGTGGGAGGCGAGTACGAGCTGCTGGACACCGGAGTGTTCGATGCCGACCGCTACTTCGACGTGTTCGTCGAGTACGCCCAGGCGAGCCCCGAGGACATTCTTCTCAAGATCACGGTCCACAATCGAGGCGCCGAGGCAGCGCCGCTTCGGGTGCTGCCGCAACTGACCTTTCGCAATACCTGGAGCTGGGATGGGCGCACCGAGAAGCCCTGCTTCGAGCGAGAGGGCCCGTGCGTGCGCGCCGTGCACGCCGAGCTCGGCAGATATCTGTGTTACGCGCAGCCGGGTGCCGAGTGGCTATTCACCGAGAACGAGACCAACGCCGAGCGACTCTTCGGCGTCGCGCCGGTCGATGCCGGTTGGGAGATGCAGACCAGTCGCCGCCATTACAAGGATGCATTCCACGACTACATCGTGGCCGGCATGCACGCCGCGGTGAACTCCGCCGAGGTCGGAACCAAGTGCGCCGCACAGCATCGGTTCCTGGTGCCTGCACGGCAGGCGGTGACGGTGCGCCTGCGCCTGAGGCGCGAACAGGAGCAGGCGATGGAGCCGCCTTTCGAGCGCTTCGATGCGCTGGTCGCGGAGCGGGCGAGTGAGGCGGACGAGTTCTACGCCGACATCCAGCGCGAGGTCGTCGGCGGGGATGCGCGCCTGGTGCAGCGGCAGGCGTTTGCCGGATTGATCTGCAGCAAGCAGTTCTTCTATTTCGACGTGCCGGAATGGCTCGCCGGAGATCCGGCGCAGCCGGCCCCACCCGCCGAGCGACGTCATGGGCGCAACCATGACTGGGCCCATCTCAACAACGCCGATGTGATCTCGATGCCCGACAAGTGGGAGTATCCGTGGTTTGCCGCCTGGGATCTCGCTTTTCACACCGTGGCGCTCGCGATGATCGATGCGGATTTCGCCAAGGAGCAGCTCGTGCTGTTGACCCGCGAATGGTACATGCACCCGAACGGGCAGATTCCCGCATACGAATGGGCCTTCGGCGACGTCAATCCGCCTGTGCACGCGTGGGCTGCGTGGCGCGTTTTCCAGATCGATCGCAAGCAGCACGGCGGCAGCGGCGACATCGCCTTCCTCGAGCGCGTGTTCCACAAGCTCATGCTCAACTTCACCTGGTGGGTGAATCGCAAGGACGCCGAGGGCCGCAACGTCTTCCAGGGCGGGTTCCTCGGACTCGACAACATCGGTGTGTTCGATCGCAGCGCGACGCTGCCGACCGGCGGCCACATCGATCAGGCGGACGGCACCAGCTGGATGGCGATGTACGCGCTCAATCTCATGCGCATCGCGCTGGAGCTGGCGCAGCACAATCCGGTGTACGAGGACATTGCCACGAAGTTCTTCGAGCATTTCCTGCACATCGCCGAGGCCATGAACAACCTGGGCGATGCGGGCATCGGCCTTTGGGACGCCGAGGATGAGTTCTTCTACGACGTGCTGCACACGCCGGACGGCACCAAGCAGCCGCTCAAGGTGCGCTCGATGGTCGGACTGATTCCGCTTTTCGCGGTCGAGACACTCGAGCCCGAGCTGCTCGATCGCCTGCCCGAATTCAAAGCGCGACTGGAATGGTTCCTGCATTACCGGCCGAGCCTGGCCGCGCTGGTCTCGCACTGGAACGTCGAAGGTCTGGGGCACCGGCGGCTGTTGTCGCTGCTGCGCGGACATCGCATGAAGCGGCTGTTGAAGCGCATGCTCGACGAGACCGAGTTCCTGTCCGAATACGGCGTGCGCGCACTGTCCAAGCATCACGAGCGCGAGCCCTATGTGTTCCGCGTCGACGGAAGCGAGCTCAAGGTGCGCTACCTTCCGGGTGAGTCCGACACCCGGATCTTCGGCGGCAACTCTAACTGGCGCGGACCGATCTGGTTTCCGGTGAACTTCCTTCTGATCGAGTCGTTGCAGAAATTTCATCACTATTACGGTGATGAGTTCCGCATCGAGTGTCCGACCGGCTCGGGGCGCTTCGCCTCGATCGCACAGGTCGCCGATGAGATCTCGAAGCGGCTGACGCGCCTGTTTCTGCGCGATGCGCGCGGGCGGCGTGCGGTGTTCGGCGATGATGAGCGCCTGCAAACGGACCCGCACTTCAAGGATCACGTCCTTTTCTACGAGTACTTCCACGGCGATTGTGGCCGTGGAATCGGCGCGTCCCATCAGACCGGCTGGACGGGACTCGTGGCGAAGCTCCTGCAGCCGCGAGGCAGCTGAGCCGTTGCCGCGCCGGCGCGAGATCCTGAGCACCGTGGCTCCGCTCGGAGTGCTCGCGTTCTGGGCGGGCCTCTGGATGGCGCAACGACGCTATCCGTCGGACTATGATTGGCGCTACATGACGATTTCGACCCTGGTCTACCCCGAGCGAAATCCGGGCGGGTATGCGTGGGCGTGGGGCGGCGTCGCGCTGTGCGGTCTCGGGGGACTTTTTTGGGTCGCGCGCCTCGTGCAACGAGGCAGGGCGCGTGGATCCGTGCCGAGCGGTTTGTGGGTGCTCGGGGCAGGTTATGCCTGCATGGTGGGGTGCGCTGCCTTGTCGACGCGCTGGTTGCGGCTGCCGCGCGGGCACGATCTGCTGGCGTTGCTCGCCTTCCTGGCGATCTGCCTGGGAACGGTGCAGCTCACATTCCAGGCGCTCGCGGAGCGGCAGCACCGGCGGGCGCTCGGAGCGCGTGGTTCGGGTCGTGTCTATGCCGCGGTCATCGCCGGCGCGGCGTTGCTTCCGCTCCTGCTCGTGAGCGCCACGCAGGCCTATGTCTCGCATGCGCTTCCGCAGCTGCCGTGGGTCGGACTGGAATGGCGCGCTCGGGGTGTGCCCATGTACCTGAGCTTTGCGTTCTGGGAATGGGCGACCTGCCTCGTGCTGTCCGCCTACACCAGCGCCCTCGCGCTCTTTGCCTTCTGAGCAGGCGCACTGGCATCATGGCTCGCGCCCCTGGTTTACGGAATCGAGCTGCGATGTCGATATGAGCCTCGACGCTTCCGCGCTGAAGAAGGCCTTGCGCGTCGGGACGTGCGCGCTCGCGCTCGCGGGCTGCGGGGCATCCTCGCCCGCGGGGCACGTCGCGAGCGCCGATGTGCTCGTGACGTTCGATGGCAAGCGCCATGCCTGCGTGGTCGCTCTCAAGGATGAGCCGCAGGGCAGCTCCGTCTCTTGTGACGAGGTCGTGCCCTTCGTCAGGGACGAGCTCAGGTTACCGAGCGGCGCTCACTACGACACGCGCACCGTCGCAAGTTTCGACCAGGCGACGATCGCCCGGGTCGAGGCGGGTCTCAAGGGCGCCGGCTACCAGCCCGTCGCGGAAGACTGAGCGAGCCGCCCCGAGATTCCTCCTCCTGCCGTTGAGGTCCGGGGGGCGCAGCGGGCGTTGCATCTTCTTGAAAATGTGATGCAGGTCAAGGCCGCGGTGCCAGGCGCCGCGCTCCGCTTTAGTCGATTTGAGAACCGAGCGCAAGGCATGATCGCGGTTATCTTGTAAGTTGACCCAATGAAGATCAAATGGAAGATCGCGGCACTCATCGCGATCTTGTTCGGCGTACTCGCCGGCGCGGCGGTGCTCGTCGTCGAGGGCGTCCTGATGCCGAGTTTCGCCCAGCTCGAGAGCCGCGAGGCCGATATCTCGATGAAGCGTGCTGAGTACGGCCTGGACCAGACTCTCGATCAGCTCGCGCTCGCCGCCGGAAGCTGGGGTAACTGGACCGACGCCTATCGCTTCGCCCAGGACCACAATCGCGTCTTCCCCGCCGAGCAAGTCACCCCCGCCGGGCTCAAGCAGCTCAATATCAATGCGCTGCTCTTCGTCGACCTCTCCGGCCATGTCCTCGCCTCACGGGCGATGGATCTCGTCTCTGAGCGGCCCCTCGATCTGGAGCTGACGGGGCAGGCGGATCTACCGCTCGATTTTCCCTGGCGGTCTCAGCTCGAGAGCGGCCACGCCGCGCAGGGGCTGCTGCGCAGCAAATATGGCGTTCTCATGTTGGCCGCCGCGCCGATCCTCGACGGCTTCGGCCACGGACCGAGCCGCGGCATGGTCATCATCGGACGTCTCTTGACGACGAGCGAGGTACAGCGCATCGGGGCGCGCGCGCAGGCGAACCTGGCCGTGTTGCCGCCGCGGCCCGCGGCAAGTCCCGACTCATCGCTCCGAGGCGGGGAGGTCATCCAGGTCTATCGGACCATGAACGATCTCTATGGCCGCCCGATCATGATGCTGCGGGTGGATGTGCCGCGGGAAATCACGCGCCGCGGCTATTCCGCGGTGTACTACGCCACCGGCTGCCTGACCCTCACCGCCGTCCTGGTGGTCGTGATGCTGGTCGTCATCCTGGGTCGGGTCGTGCTCAACCCGCTCGCCGTCATCACCCGCCACGCCGTGGCGATCGGCGAGGGGCGGGATCTGACCACGCGCCTCGACTTCAAGGGGAATGACGAGATGAGCGCGCTCGCGCGCGAATTCGACCGCATGGTCGAGCGCGTCGCGGAGTCGCGCCGGCAGCTGCGAGATCAATCCTTCCAGGCGGGTCGGGCCGAGGTGGCCACGAATGTTCTGCACAATGTCGGCAACATTCTCAACAGCGTGAATATTTCCGCGAGCCTGGTGGGTGAGCGCGTCAAGCAATCCAAGGTCGCGAGCGTCTCGCGACTCGCCGAACTGCTTCTCGAGCAGGGG
>DATGIA010000090.1:0-2783 GCA_035307465.1 Steroidobacteraceae bacterium | reverse complement strand
CTAGCAAGTCCTGCCTGCACGCCAAGGCGATCAGGGCCACTCGCGCTTAATCTCGGTGCGCTATGTGCGACGTGCAAGCCTCGCTATGAAGTCTCACGCGCGGGTCGTGGTCATTGGGGGAGGCATCGTCGGCTGCAGCGTGCTCTATCACTTGACGGCCCTGGGCTGGAAAGACGTCGTGCTGTGCGAGCGCAAGGAGTTGACTGCGGGCTCGAGCTGGCATGCGGCGGGGCAGATCCATGCCATCAATGCCGATCCGTCCGTCGCCCGGCTGCAAAGCTATACGATCGGCCTGTACCGCGAGCTTGAGGAACTATCAGGTCAGGACGTGGGGCTGCACATCACGGGCGGGCTGATCCTCGCGGAGACCGAGGAGCGGTGGGATTTCCTGCGCGCCGATTGCGCCCGGCAGCAGCTCTTCGGTGCGGCGACGGAGCTGGTGTCACCGGCGCAAATCCGCGAGCTCTGTCCGTTGGTCGACACCTCGCGCATCCGCGGCGCGATTTACGATCCGCGCGAAGGGCATGTGGACCCCTCGGGCGCGACCCACGCCTTCGCGAAGGCGGCGCGCCTCAAGGGCGCGGAGATTTACCGTCGCACCCGGGTGCTTGAAGTGGTGCCGAACGGAGGCGGCGCGTGGAGGGTGGTGACGGATCAGGGAACGATCGAGTGTGAGCATGTGGTCAATGCGGCGGGACTGTGGGCGCGGGAGGTGGGGCACATGGTGGGCGCGCACCTGCCGCTCCTTCCGATGGAGCATCACTACTTGGTCACCGAAGAGCTCGAGGAGCTCAAGGCCCGATCGCGCGAGGTGCCGGGAATCATCGACCTCGATGGGGAGATTTACCTGCGCCAGGAGGGGCAGGGCATGCTGCTCGGCGTCTACGAGAAGCAGGCAACGCCCTGGGCGCTCGACGGCACGCCGTGGGACTATCCCGAAACGGAGCTTCTACCCAACAATCTCGACCGGCTGGCCGATACGCTCGCCAAGGGCTTTGAGCGATTTCCCGCACTCGGCCGCGCCGGAATACGACGGATCGTGAATGGCCCCTTCACCTTCACGCCCGATGGAAATCCGCTCGTCGGCCCGGTCCCGGGCGTGCCCAACTACTGGGCCGCCTGCGGCGTGATGGCGGGCTTTTGTCAGGGCGGCGGCGTGGGACGGGTGCTCTCGCAATGGATTGTCGAGGGCGAGCCGCAGGGCGATGTGTTTGCTGCGGACGTGGCGCGCTTTGGCGCCTACGTCACGCGCCGCTACGTGCTCGACAAGGCACGCGAGTTCTACAGCCGTCGTTTTCAGATTCCCTATCCCAATGAGCACTGGCCCGCGGGACGACCGTCAAAAACTTCTGCGGCGCATGAGATGCTCAAAGCGGCGAACGCGGTCTTTGGGGTCAGTTACGGGCTCGAGTATCCGCTTTACTTCTCGCCGGCGGGCCAGGAGCCCGTTGAAGTGCCGACGCTGCGACGGTCAAACGCCTTTCACGCGGTCGGCGAGGAGTGTCGGGCGGCGCGCAGTTCGGTCGCGCTCCTCGATATCTCCTCGTTCTCAAAATATGAAGTCGCGGGCCCGCGGGCGGAGCGCGCGCTCGATACGCTCCTGGCGGGCCGCCTGCCGGCCGTGGGGCGCGTTCGGTTGACCCCGATGCTCGCGCCCTCGGGATGCTTGATGGGCGACTTGACGACGTTGCGCTTAGCTGAGGATCGCTTTCGCATCGGCGGCTCGGGGTATCTTCAAACCTGGCATATGCGCTGGTTCGCCGAGCACCTGGCGGGGGAGGGGGTCGAGATCAAAAATCTCACCGATGCGTATGGCGCTCTCGCGCTGATTGGGCCGCGCTCGCGTGAGCTGCTGGGACGGCTCACTCAAAGCGATGTCTCAAACTCGGCACTGCCCTTCATGAGCGTGACGATGATGGATCTCGCCTTTGCGCCCGCGATCGTGGTCCGGATCTCGGTGACGGGCGAGCTCGCCTACGAGGTCTACGTGCCGAGCGTGCATCTCGCGGCGCTCTACGCCGAAGTCGGGGAGGCGGCGGTGGGCTTGGGGATGCGGCCCATCGGCATGTATGCGCTCAACTCGCTGCGCCTCGAGAAGGGCTTTGGCGTCTGGTCGCGCGAGTTCTCGCGCGACTACACGCCGCGGATGTGCGGTCTCGATCGGTTCATCGCTTACGAGAAACCCCACTTCGTGGGGCGCGATGCGGCTTTGCGTGACCGGGTATCGAATCCCAAGAAGCGGTTGGTCACGCTCGCCCTTGATACGCCGGATGCCGATGCCGCAGGCTATGAGCCGATCTGGCACCGGGGGCAGATATCCGGTTTCATCACTTCGGGGGGGTACGGGCATTGCGCCGGGACGAGTCTCGCGATGGGTTATCTGGACTCGGGCGTCGCAGAGGGCGAAACGGAGCTTTGGGTGAGCATTTTGGGTGAGCAGCGCAGGTGCCGGATACTTCGCGAGCCCGCGATCGATCCCGGCGGCGCGCGAATGAGAGCGTAGGCTAACGCGCTCTGGGGGGTAGTTACGTGCGTATCACTGGACTTCGGGCAACGCCGGTCAATATCCCCCTCGAGGCGCCTCTCTGGTGGGCGGGCGGGTTGTACCCGGGCACCTCGAAACTCGTGATCGAGCTCGAGACCGACGCGGGGCTGGTCGGCTTGGGTGAAGCGCCGTCCACCGGCTTGCACTCCGCGGTCCTCGCGATGGGGGAGCGACTCATCGGCCTTAATCCGCTCGACATTGCGGCGTGCGAGGCGCGTTGCGTGCCACCCTGGCAGAT
>DATGIA010000089.1:0-54039 GCA_035307465.1 Steroidobacteraceae bacterium | reverse complement strand
CTCACGTATGCGCGCAATCAGATCCTCGTCTCCTCGGGCGCCAAGCAGACCTGCTTCAACGTGTGCGCCGCGCTTCTCGATCCCGGCGATGAGTGCATCATTCCGGCGCCCTACTGGGTCTCCTATCCGGACATGGCGTTGCTGGCCGATGCCGTCCCGGTGACGGTGTTCGCAGGTCCCGAGCAGGGATACAAGATCACCCCGGCTCAGCTCGAGGCGGCCATCACCCCGCGCTCGAAGCTCCTGTTTCTCAACAGCCCGAGCAATCCGACGGGCGCGGCGTACACGGCAGCCGAGCTCAAGGCGCTGGGGAGCGTCCTCGAGCGCCACCCGCAGATCGTCATCGCCTCCGATGAGATGTACGAGCACATCTACTGGGCCGCCGAGCCCTTCCAGAGCTTCGCGCAAGCAAACCCCGGGCTTTACGACCGGACGGTGACGATCAACGGGGTCTCCAAGGCCTACGCGATGACGGGATGGCGCATCGGCTATTGCGGAGGCCCGAAGGAGCTGATTGCGGCGATGGCGACGGTGCAGGGGCAGTCGACCTCGAATGCCTCGAGCATCTCGCAGCGCGCAGCGACCGTGGCGCTCAACTCGGATCAGCGCTGCGTCGCGGATATGAACCGCGCCTTCAAGGAGCGCCATGACTTCGTGGTGGCGGCCCTCAATGCCATTCCCGGCGTTTCCTGCCGGCCCGGCGCGGGCACCTTTTATGCGTTCGCCGACGTGCACGTCGCGATGCAATCGCTTGGGCTCAAGGACGACAACGCCTTCGCCGAGTATCTGCTCGAGGCGGGTGTCGCCGTGGTGCCGGGCAGCGGTTTCGGTGCTCCCGGGCACATGCGCATCTCCTTCGCGACCAGCATGACCCTCCTCGAGGAGGCGATGCGGCGCATCGAGCGCGCGCTCAAGGTCGCGCTCGCCAAGCGCGCCTGAGACTGCTGCGCACCTGATATTGCCGCGAGAGAGAATCGGGTAGGCTTTCCGCGTTCGCACAGGGTGCCATGCAATATCGACAACTCGGCCGCACTGGCCTCACCGTCTCGCCGCTGTGCCTCGGATGCATGGGCTTTGGCGTGCCGGAGCGCGGCGATCACCCGTGGACGCTGCCCGAGGCGCAAAGCCGACCGATCCTTCGCAAGGCGCTCGAGCTTGGCATCAACTTCTTCGACACCGCCAATGCCTACTCCGACGGCACTTCAGAGGAGATCGTCGGGCAGGCGCTCAAGGATTACGCGCGGCGCGATGAGGTGGTGATCGCCACCAAGGTCTACTTTCCGATGAGCAAGGGCCCGAATGGCGGTGGCCTTTCGAGGAAGTCGATCATGAGCGCCATCGATGCGAGCCTGCGGCGTCTCGGGACCGACTACGTCGACCTCTACCAGATCCACCGCTGGGATTACACGACGCCGATCGAGGAGACGCTCGAGGCGCTGCACGACGTCGTCAAAGCCGGCAAGGCGCGCTACCTCGGCGCCTCCTCGATGTTCGCCTGGCAATTCTCCAAGGCCTTGAGCCTCGCCCGCGAGCACCGCTGGACGCCCTTCGTCAGCATGCAGAACTTCTACAACCTCCTCTACCGCGAGGAGGAGCGCGAGATGCTGCCGCTGTGCCTCGATGCCGGCATCGGCGTGCTTCCCTGGAGTCCTCTTGCGCGCGGCCGCCTGGCGCGACCCTGGGACACCGAGACCGAGCGCATCCGCACCGATTCCTATGGCAACAATCTCTTCAAGCACTCCTTCGAGGCCGACCGCATGATCGTCGAGCGCGTCGGGGCACTCGCTGAGAAGCGCGCCGTGCCTCGGGCACAGATCGCCCTCGCCTGGCTCCTGCACAAGCGCGCCGTCACCGCCCCGATCGTCGGAGCCACCAAGCTCGAGCACCTCGAGGATGCCGTGGGCGCGCTCGAACTGAAACTCGAGCCAGACGAGGTCGGATCGCTCGAGGCGGCCTACGTCCCGCACGCCCTTGCCGGCCACCATTGATCGGCCCTCCTGGGTGGCCCGCTTTCCTTGACTTCACCGTGGTGCTTTCCGACAATCCGCGGCCTTCTTGTGCATTCCCCGGTAGCTCAGTGGTAGAGCGACGGACTGTTAATCCGTTGGTCGGCGGTTCGAATCCGTCCCGGGGAGCCAATAAAATTAATCACTTACATCACTTTTCTAATAATCTACTACGCTACTACGTCTGGACCTCGCGTTTACCCTTTTTGAATCCTAACTCTGGGCCGCGGTTCGATTCGACACTCTGGATTCGCTTGGACTGCTAGGCGGTACTGTCGGACCTTTCCGAAAAATTGGATAGCGCCGCCTGGACTTCCGAAATGAGTATCGCTATCCAGCCAGCAGATGAGTCTTCAATCGCCACCAACTCTGGTGAACGAAGATGAGTCCACTCACCGTAAGAAGAACAATGCGATAGGGTCGGCTCATGAGGTGTTGATTAGCGCAGGCCATCGGCGTCCGCTTCGCGGCAACGCACTGTCAATGACAGGTCATGGCCAGACAGCCGCCTATCTGCTCGCCAAACTAAAAGCTTAGATGCCGGACAGAACTCGTGGCTCGCACTGCAAGATTAGTGGCAGTCGGGAGAAAGCACGGACTGTGCTGTGAAAGCGAGCGAGGACGTGTTTCGCTCGAAGATGCCGACAATGGTGCCTACGTCGCTGAATTTGCAAATCGGCTGGGCGCCATCGGGATCACGAAACCACCGCGTCGGGTAGGCAGCGCCTGTAACAAAAAGGTCGCGTATTGAGAGCGACGGCGAGGTGCCACTCCCGAGGAGACCGGTCACGTGCTGAGACGTGGACGACACACTGTTGTCGATGAGGGAGATGCTGGTCCCCGCGTCGGCTGCAACCTTGATGCCGATGCCTCCGGCCGGGATCTCGCTGATCGTATTCTGGCGGACGTTCGGTACCCTGCCGCGCGCGATCGAGATGCCCACATGGCTGTGGGTGATGGTGTTGCCAAGGACGGTGGCGGATTCGCCGTCGTGTCCGTTATCCATCTGATTGAGACAGATCGCACCTTTCGGCTCGATTCCGTCGTTCGTATCGATCTGACCGGAAATGGTATTGCCGTTAATGGTGATGTTGCGGCCCGCAGCCACATAAACGCCGCAGGAGAAGGGGTCGATGATTTTGTTGCCGATGACGTCGATAAAATTCGGAGGCAAGTCCTTCTGATAGATGATAACGCCGTAAAGGCTGCTGTCCTTGCTCGACGGCAGCTTTTCGCCGGTGCCGCTGATGGAATTGGCGGCGATGGTCACCTCGTTAGCGCTGCCGTAGACGATGATGCCCTGCTTCAAATAGCTGGTATCGAAACCGTTGCCGAAAACCGAGATGTTGCTCACATTCGGCGTCGTGCTGCCCCCGAAAATCTGAACGGCGCTGGAATTGCAATCAGGATTGCCGGGTGCGACCGAATTGCCCGGGACGCTCTGGAAAAAATTCCCCTGCACGCTGATATTGGCACCCGCAGGGATTGTGCCGACGCCGCCGCTGTGGGGAGCCGCATAGATCGAGATCCATCCTGAGCCGACGAAGTTGCGCAGAAGATTAGAGGCAATCGAGACGTTCACCACCGGTCGTCCCAAGGCGGCATTGGCATAGATCGAGATGGCGCGCCCGTAGTCGTACGTACAGGAGCCCGCTTGGTAGGGCGTGCCGTTCCCTTGCAACGTGAGACCGCGTATGGACACATTGCTCACATCAACAATCCAGAAAAAGGAGTCGTAGTTTCCCGGGCCGCTGATCAGGAGCGTCGTGGTACTGGCGCCGTCCCCGACGATCGAAGTCGCATCAGGCACAAAGATGCCACGGACGAATTGCCCCGGCGCGAATCGGTAGGTGCCAGCTGCCAGGTGGAGGGTGCGGCCCTGGCATGCCTGCAGGGCATTAGTGAGGGCAGCGGTGTTGTCTGTGGACGAGGTGCTGACGCCATAGACTGTAGCCTCGCAAACACCGCCGCTTTGAGCTTCTGCGCACCGCACCCCGGCACAGAGACCCATCAGCACGCAGACCCATAGCCACAGATCTAGCCGCCGCATTTTTTTAAAAAAGATTCTTTCTTCACGTGGTTCAACTCAAATGCCGCAACTTTGCATGCAACGAAGGTGCGTGCTCCGACAGCTGTTATCGTTCAATCCGCCTGAGAACCAGCGCGTCACGGCCAGACCCTATCAGTGACGAACGGCGGCTCTGAATAACCACGATTGCCTTAGACGAGCATCCGAAAGCCACCCTTCCACTTCATGAACCGAGCCGGGGTTCGAGTGCTTAACGGGCCGCGGTCGCGGCGCCCGTCGCCTCGCGATCCGGCATCGCCTCGTCTTCGGTCACCACCGCGCATTTCCGGGGGTCGATGAGCGAAAGCACATAGATGTGCGAGACCTTGGTCTTGTTGTCGTAACCGTTCGCGAGCACCTGACAATGGTCGTTCGTGCCCGCTGCCTCGGTGAGCGTAATCTGTTTCGTCAAGGCGCCGATCTCATTATTGAGATCCTCAGGCAAGTAATGCAGGTGCGTCCACAGCACGGCGTGCGATGCACCGGACAGCGTCTGCGATGAGCCTACCGCGTCCCCCTGAGTATTGATACCGTTGGCGGAACTCGTCTTTCCGCCCAATGTGCCGAGATCGGAGGGGACCGTATGGGGACCCCAAAGGGCGGCGTGAGACCGGTTGTTTGGGATGTTGGCCCAACCAACGACGTAGCCGCGGTCATTGACCTGATTTGCCCCGCTGTTCTCGCCACCGAGGGTCCCCATGTCTCTGAAGTTGGGACTCAACTGTGCCGCGTGCTGCGTCGGATTGTTTTCCCATACCGGCGTCAGGTAAACGAATCCCACCACTTCACCCTTGTTGTTGATGCTCGTGGCGTCGGTCCCATAGAAGTTTGGGGCGGCGAGAAACTCCCCAGAGGCGTTGGAAATGCACGCAGTCGGCCAGAGTACTGCGGACGGAATATCGTAGCCGCCCAAATTACCGACGATCTGTCCCGCGTCGTTAATGCCGGTCGCCTTAGAGAATCCCGACCCGCTTCCTCCCCCGTCGCAGTAGTCCGAGACGCCAAACCACAGATCGGCATACCCCTTAAAGAATGTGTCATAGCCAACCACGAGCCCGAGGTTGTTCATGCCACCCACGTAGGCGGCGTCTTGCATGACGTCGTCCTCGCCTGCAAGGACCGTCGGCGTCGTTCCGTTCCACAGGACGGCAAAGCTCACGCCATTTGCATCGATGGAGTTGCCCGCGACCTGGCCGCTGTTGTTGATTGCGACACCCTGCACTGAGACGCTATCTGGAAGGTTCTGGAGGGTTGTGATTGAGAATTTTTGAGCCTGCGCATTCAGCGCGCCGAGCGAGGCTATGAGAGCGAGCGCAACGGCGATGAGACGGCAAGCTGTGTGCCTGATGGAATCCATTCGCTTCTCCCCGTCCGACCGGAAATGCGCTTCCTCATGCCTCCGGCGCTTACAATCCCGGCCATTAGTTATGGTTGTGGGCCAGCAGCAGCCCCTATTCTACCCCCGGGAGAGCGGCGCCGACGACCTCCGCGTGAGTGTCCCCATCGCGCGGTTTTGGGCCGGTTGCAGCCCCGTCGCGCCCAGGAACAAGCAAACCACAAAAGAGCTGAGATTCCCGGTGATTTCTTTGCGATTGCGGATCCGCCCAGCCCACACATCAAGCAGTTAGCGCACTATCCTCGCCCTTCGTCGAGGCCGTATCCAGCGGCGGCCTAACGTCCCGCTGCCTGCCGTCGCTCACGCGCAATTGAGGCTTCGATCTCGCGTGGACGATGAGGAGCGCAATGGCGTGCGACAACGCGGCAGCGCTCATGCTCGCCCCCGTGCGAGGGCGTGGGCGCAGGTAGATGGGCGTCGCCGTTCCCATCCGCGAGCGGAAGAAAGCGAACGCCGCGCGCGTCGCAGTCGAGTCGATGGCCCCTTCCGAGATGCTCAAAAAATCGCCAGCTCAACGCAAGGGACTGAATTGGATGACGGTCACCTTAAAAATCGCAGGTTATGCACAGGCTTGTGCACCGATAAAGTGAGTTAACTATGTCACGAGCGGGCGGAGGCAGGAGCAGAGAGATCAATAATGACATTTGAATCACAAATGCACACGGGACTTAAGCTGCTGGCGCTGAACGGAAATTTGCCCGGCGGCCTAGAAGTTCGCTGTGCCAGAACGCGAGCATCGACGCTTGGCGCAGGGCGCGACGACCGCGAGTACCGGAAGGTTCTTCAAAGGAGAAGCGATACCGGGAATGCAACGCCGCTCGAATGCCAGCCAATTTCTAATTCGGGACATTAATATGGCGCATGGGGAAAAAAGAAAAAGCCGTTGATGAGTTTCTGGACGCTCTCGTATGGATGCGTCGCAAAGCCAAGAAACACCAACCGGTCGACGAGCTGATCGATGCGCTCATCAAGATGAGACGCAAGGCGAAACGGAAGCTCGAGGCGACCGCTAAAAGCGAGAAAAAGAGCAAGAAGAAAAAAACGACGGGGCGCACGGCCTCGAAGCGCGGGACGATGCGCCTGGGGCCCCGCTCTCGCAGGTCCGATTCGGGGCGATGAAATGCGGGTGTCAATTCTGGGTCGCTTGGCCTTCATCTGCGCCCATCCGCTCGACCCACGGAGCGCGCCACCGGCTGGCCTCGAACGGATCCGCAAAGTACTGAGTTTCCCGTGCAACTTTGTTGCCGCGGAATTCCATGATGCTCACCGTGTAGGAAGGCTTACCGTCATACGAAAGAATATATTCGGTGATCCACAATTCACCGCAACCTAGGACTCGCCGCACCGCGAAGCGTTTTTTGCTCGGCTGCTTGCTTCGCGTGATCTGTATGTTGTGCCGTCCGCGGATTCGCTCGCCGGACTGTGGATACTCCAGAACCGCATCTTCGAGATAAATGTCGTGCTCCGCATCAAAGTCATTGGCATCAGATGCAGTCCAATGCCGATCCAGGGCCGCGCGTCTCTCTTCATCTGTCATGTGACCCTCCGGCGTGACCCGCCGTAGCAGGGTCCGGCATCTACCGCGATCCTTCCCTCCATGGAGTCTAGCGCTCCTGACGAATGGCTGCTAAGTGGCGTCCGATGCCCTGCCGGTTTCCGGCCATTCAGATGTAAGCATCAACAGCCGCGAAGTCACATGGGCGGACAGCGAGAAAATATCGTCACCCCAATCACTGAGCTCCTGTTAGACCGCTCTTCGAAGCGCAATCGAAGACTTCCGCGCGGCCGCGAGATCAAATAGGCGAGCAGCTCGCCAGGACGGTGAGCGCGGCAGCTGCCTGCATCGTGCCCCCCGTTGGCTACGTTGCACGGTCACGGACTTGAAGACCTGGACCCCTCCACGCAGATCAGGGAACGTCGAAGCGATCGAGGTCCATCACCTTGCTCCAGGCCGCCACGAAGTCTTTTACGAACTTCGCCTTCGAGTCCGCGCACGCATAGACTTCCGCGATGGCGCGTAAGTGCGAGTGCGAACCGAAGATCAGGTCGACTCGGGTGCCCGTCCATTTGCGCTCGTGGGTCTTACGGTCGCGCCCCTCGTACACGCCCTCAAAGTCGGCGGACGGCTGCCAGTGCGTGCGCATGTCGAGAAGGTTCACGAAGAAGTCGTTCGTCAGCGTCTCGGGCCGCTTTGTAAAGACGCCGTGCGCGGACTTCCCTGCATTGGCACCCAGGACGCGCAGGCCGCCGATGAGCACGGTCATCTGAGGTGCTGTGAGGGTCAGCAATTGCGCCCGATCCACCAACCGCTCCTCGGCGGACAGCGGCTCCTGGCCGCGAAGATAATTGCGGAACCCGTCAGCGGTCGGCTCCAGCGGCGCGAAGGAGGCGACATCCGTTTGCTCTTGCGAGGCGTCCATCCGGCCGGGAGTGAAGGGCACTTTGACGGTGTGCCCTGCGTCCTTCGCGGCTTTCTCAACCGCCGCGCAGCCCCCCAGAACGATCAGGTCGGCCAGGGAGACCCTTGTCCCGCCAGACTGCGCGGCGTTGAACTCCTCCTGGATCGCTTCGAGCGTCTGCAGCACCCTGTTTAGCTGCGCGGGTTGATTGACCTCCCAGCTCCTTTGTGGGGCGAGGCGAATGCGCGCGCCGTTTGCTCCGCCGCGCTTATCCGAGCCGCGGAACGTCGATGCCGACGCCCAGGCCGTCGAGACCAGCTCGGAGACGGTGAGGCCGGACCCAAGAACCTTCCCTTTCAGAGTAGCCATGTCCTGCTCGTCGATCAGCGGATGATTCGCAGCGGGGATCGGATCCTGGAACGGCAGCGGCTCCTTCGGCACGAGCGGGCCGAGATAGCGCGTGATTGGACCCATGTCCCGGTGCGTCAGCTTGAACCACGCCCGGGCGAACGCATCGGCAAACTGATCAGGATGCTCGTAAAAGCGCCTCGAGATCTTTTCGTACACAGGGTCGAACCGCAAGGCGAGGTCAGTGGTCAGCATGGAGGGCGCGTGGCGCTTTGACTTGTCATGCGCGTCGGGCACCGTAACGGCGCCTGCGCCGTCCTTCGGTCGCCACTGATGCGCACCGGCGGGGCTCTGGGTGAGCTCCCATTCGTAGCCGAACAGGTTCTGGAAAAAATTGCTGCTCCACCTCGTCGGGGTAGTGGTCCAGGTGACTTCCAGCCCGCTGGTAATCGTGTCCTCGCCTTTGCCCGTGCCGAATCTGCGCCTCCAGCCGAGACCCTGCTCCTCGATGGGGGCGGCTTCGGGCTCCGGGCCCACGAGAGAGGCATTGCCCGCGCCGTGGGTCTTGCCGAAGGTATGCCCGCCGGCAATCAGTGCGACCGTTTCCTCGTCGTTCATCGCCATACGGGCGAACGTTTCGCGAATATCCTTGGCCGCCGCGATTGGATCCGGGTTGCCGTTGGGCCCTTCCGGATTCACGTAAATCAGTCCCATTTGCACGGCGGCGAGGGGATTCCGCAGCTCACGCTCGCCGCTGTAGCGCTCCTCTGCCAGCCACTTGCCTTCGGGACCCCAGTAGATGTCCTCTTCGGTCTCCCAGACATCCGCGCGGCCGCCGCCAAAACCGAACGTCTTGAAGCCCATCGACTCGAGAGCGACGTTACCCGCGAGAATCATGAGGTCGGCCCACGAGATTTTCCGGCCATATTTCTGCTTGACCGGCCAGAGCAGCCGGCGCGCCTTGTCGAGATTCGCGTTATCGGGCCAGCTGTTGAGCGGCGCAAAGCGCTGCTGCCCGGCCCCAGCCCCACCGCGGCCGTCGCCGATGCGGTACGTCCCAGCGCTGTGCCACGCCATCCGGATGAACAGCGGCCCGTAGTGCCCAAAGTCGGCTGGCCACCAGTCCTGCGACTCGGTCATCAGTGTGTGCAGGTCCTTGATCACGGCATTGAGGTCGAGGCTCTGGAATTCTTTGGCGTAGTCGAACGCCTCGCCCATCGGATCGGACAGGCCGGAGCGCTGGTGGAGGACCTGAAGGCTTACCTGGTTAGGCCACCAGTCACGGTTGGTATGTGCCTGACTTCCACTTGTAAACGGACACTTGCTCTCAGTTGCCATGTTCCTCTCCGGTGATGAGTCCTCGAGAAGACTGCGCAGCATCCCGGCGGTCTTCTCGTATATGTCCAGCCTTTGTGTCAGGAGGTCTGCGGTCGGCTGCAGTTTTCCCAGTTCCCGAATCGTTCCGCATGTCCGCCACCCTATGAGATCGCAGCCTGGACATCCAATCAATTGTCTCTACGATTCCCATAGATGCTGACTATAGGAGGAGGCTTAACGGGACCGTCCGTTACGCAGCACCGAGGGCATTTCATCGAGTCCCCGAAGCCATCGGTCTCGCGTCCGGCCCGCGCGCCGACAACCGGCATGTCTGTTTGGTAAGCTCATCAAGCTCGCGCGGGCAGCTCACTCCCCTTCGCGCCGATGTCCTGCGCAATCCAGCGGGCTTCCGTGGCGATGTCGCGCAACATTCCCCGAGGGGATACGAAGAAGCCGCAGAAGTAGAGCCCGGCACGACCGCCGATCCTCTCCCGGCCGAGCGCTCCTGCTCCCGGAACCTCGACTTCTTGCAGAAAACGCTGCGTTTCCGGGCGGAAGCCGGTCGCGAGCACGAGCGCATCGAAACGCTGCGAGGTCCCATCCGTGAAGTCGACATGGGTCTCGCTCAGCGAGCGAATCGAGCCCAGCACCTCGATGTGTCCCGCGCGCACCAGATTGACCGTGCCGATGTCGATGAGCGGAACGCGGCCCGACGCCTTGATCTGGGTGATGGGTCCGGTGTCGGGCTTGCGAAAACCAAGGCGCGAAAGATCACCGATCGTGAACCGCAGCAGCGGTGCGGCCAACGCATCGGCGAGCCGTGCGGGCAGCCGACTCAGGGCGATGGATATGCTGAGTATCGGCACGCCGAGAAGGTCCCGAGGGACGATGTTGACCGCGGAACGCACCGCAATCGCGACGCGCGCGCCATGCTCGTGCAGATCAAGGGCGATCTCGCCCCCACTGTTGCCGAGGCCGACGACGAGCACACGCTGGCCACGAAACGGCTCGCCGTTTCGATACGCGCTGCTGTGCATGATACGGCCCCGAAATCCGTCCTGGCCGGGCCAGGACGGCAGGTGAGGAACGGCGTTGTGGCCTGTGGCGATGATGACGTGGCGCGACCGGTAGGAGTTGCCCTTGAGGGTGCTCGTCATCCACTCATCCCCCACGCGGCCTACGCTGCGCACCTCTTCCCCGAGGAGCGGCGCCAGGCCGAAGTGCCGGGCGTATCGATGAAGATAATGGACCATCTGCTCGCGCGAGGGATAACGCGGCGTTCCTTTCGGGAAGCCGAGGTACGGCAAAGCAGAGTGGCGCGCCTCGGAATGCAAGTGCAGCCGATCGTAGTGTCGCTGCCAGCTCGCGCCGACCGTGGCTTCGCGCTCGAGGATGAGGAAGGAGTGGCCCCCCTTGCGCAGGCAGGCCGCTGCCGCAAGGCCTGCGGGTCCCGCACCGATGATCAGCGTCGCGGGGGATCTCAAGCGAGCCCTCTATCCTCCCCTACGCAGTGGCGGACTGGAGGGAGCTGGCGCGAGCCTCGTTGGGCAAGATCAGATGCGACGGTGCGCGTCTCTGCGAGGCTCGCCCGAACAAGTAGTAGAGGATCCCCGGGACGATCAAGCCCAGTATCCAGGAGATGTCCACGCCGCCCAGCCTCGCCACCAGCGGCCCGGTGTAGAACGCCGTGGACAGGAAGGGGATCTGGACCAGGATCCCAATCAAGTAGATCGAGATGCCGGTCCCATTCCACCGGCCATAGCGTCCATCGGGATCAGAGAGTGCCGGCACGTCATAGCGCGAGCGCGTGAAGCAGTAATAGTCGATCAGATTGATCGCGCTCCAGGGGGTGAACACGGCGAGCAGACAGAGGATGAATGCCTCGAACCCCTTCAGAAAGGAGTTGCGGCCCATCAGCGCAAGCAGAGCCGAGATACCCACCATGCAGACGATGTACAAGAATCGGTGTCGCATCGAGATGCGCACCCCCCGGCGCAGGCCGCTGACCACCGTCGCCATCGACATGAAGCTTCCATAGGCGTTCAGCGAGGTGACCGTCAGCTTGCCGAATGCGATGCTGAAATAGAGCAGCCCGGAGACCGCGCCTGCGGAGCCGAGTCTGACGATATAAGCCACTTCGTGATGCTCGAACTGCGTCCCGGCCAAGGCCGCGGCCAGCACCCCGAAAGTCATGGAGATCTGCGAGCCGATCACGGATCCGAGCCCCACGGCGGCGAACACCTGGGCTGTTGACGTCGAGCGGGGCAGATAGCGGGAATAGTCGGCCACATAGGGTCCGTAGGCGATCTGCCACGACGCCGACAAGGACATCGAGGTCAGAAAACTGCTCGGCGAAAAATGGCGCTGCGAGAGGAGCGCCATGACGTCGTGGACCGCAAGCAGACGGCTGAACATGTACGTGAATGCGACGACGCCCACGACGCTGGCCACTCGCCCGAGGGCGTGGATCACCCGATAGCCGAGCAGCGTGACGATCACGATCAAGATCGTGAAAACAACGATGCCACTGGCATCACCCACGTTCAACAGCTGCCCGATGGCCTGCCCCGCCAGCACACAGCCACTCGCAGAGAATCCGATGTACATGAGGCACACCGCGACGATGGGTATGATCGCGCCGTACACGCCGAACTGGACGCGGCTCGAGATCATCTGGGGTAAGCCGAGCTGGGGACCCTGCGCCGCGTGCAGCGCCATGATCGCCCCGCCGATGATCTGACCCAGGCACAAGGCGATCAGCGACCAGAACACATCGCCGCCGAGCACGACGGCCAGCGCCCCGGTCACGATCGCGGTGATCTGCAGGTTGGCCGCGAGCCACAGCGTGAACTGACTCGCCAGCCCGCCGTGTCGCTCATCATCAGGCACATAGTCGATCGAGCGAGTCTCGATCGCGGGCGGCATCGTTCGGGAAGAGCTCGAAGCGCACATCCTGCTCGGGCTTCTACGCAGTGGTCCTCCACAAGTCAAGATTGTGCGCGCTGGTCCTCCACCAGTCCGGTCATCACCCCGTCTCCACCTCGCCCGCGACGGAATGCAATGCCTGCACGACCAAGCCTCCCCGTCGCGGTTGAACAACAAAAATCCGCCCCTGCTGTACGAGGCGGCCGTCGAGCGGGCCGTACGGGGCCACTGCGAAACCGCCACAGGATCAGTAGTACAGTAGGCTTGATGTCGACTCGAGACTTTACGAGTCGATCAGCCCCACGCCATAGAGGACGAGCTCAACCATGGAAACGATCGGCGCGGATCTACGCCAGATGCAGCGAACCCCCCTGGCCGCATCGCACGTTCAGGCCTTGCGGGAAGCGGGCAAGGTCGTCACCTACCCTGCGGGTACTTTTCTCGCCAAGCCGGGCGAGCCCGTCGATCGCTTTGTGTATGTCGAGGAGGGCGAGATCGAGGTGGTCAACCCCTACACGGACAAGCGCCACTTGCCCTCCACCCTCGGCCCGACCCAGTTCATGGGCGAAATTTCCTTTCTGAACGGCGGCGCCTGGTCGATGCCGATGCGCGCCGCTCGCGAAACGCGGGTGATCGAAACTCCGCGTGAGGCAGTGCTCAAGTTGATGTCCGAAATCCCCGAGATGTCGGACATCATCATCACCGTGTTTTCCGCGCGCCGTCGCCGTATGCTCGAGGAGGGCGACGGCAGCCTGCGCTTGATCGGCGAGGATGAAGATCGCAACGTGCGACGTATCGCGGAGTTCGCCAGCAGAAACCGCATCCCCTACAGCTCCCTGGCACTGCGAAGTCCTGAAGCGCAGGAGATGGCCCGGGCCTGCTCGATTGCTCCGGGCGAACCCGCGGTGATTTTCGGGCGCGACGTCGTCGTCACCGACCCCACCCCCGACAAGGTTGCGCGGCTCCTCGGCCTGCATCTCGACTTCCAGAACGACGAGGCCTTCGATGTGCTCATCGTCGGGGGCGGTCCGGCGGGAGTCGCCGCGGGCGTGTACGCGGGAGCCGAAGGCCTGTGCGCGCTGGTGGTGGAGGACATCGCGATCGGCGGCCAGGCCGGCACCTCGAGCCGGATCGAGAATTACATGGGCTTCCCGACCGGCATTTCCGGCGCGGACCTGGTCTGGCGCGGCGAGGTTCAGGCCATGAAATTCAGGACTCGTTTCGCGATGCCGAGACGCGTGATGCGCCTCGAGAAGCTCGCGGACCAAAGCTTTTGTGCCACTTTCGACAACGAACAGCGTGTCCGCGCCAAGGCCGTGGTGGTCGCGACCGGCGTGCAATATCGGCGGCCGCAGCTCGATCGCCTCGCCGACTTCGAGGGCGCCGGCGTTTATTACGCTGCGACCGAGATGGAAGCGCGCTATTGCAAGGGTACGGAAGCGGTCATCGTGGGCGGTGGTAACTCGGCGGGTCAGGCGGCGATGTTTCTGAGCCGCTCCGCGAGCTGCGTGCGCCTGTTGGTTCGCGGTCCCTCGCTTGCGGCGTCGATGTCGAGCTACCTCTCGAGCCGGTTGGCCGCGGATCCCGGCATCTCGGTTGAATATGGCACCGAAGTGAGCGCATTGCACGGCACCGAGCATCTGCAGGCACTGACCGTTCGCGACGTCAAGACCGGGGCGACCCGCCGCATCGAGACCCGCGCGCTGTTCATCATGGTGGGCGCCTCGCCGAATACCGAATGGCTCTCCGGCCTCGTGAAACTCGACGATAAGGGATTCGTGATCACCGGTTCCGGAGAAGACTCAGCCTCCTCACCTTTCGCCACCTCGGTGCCCGGCATCTTCGCGGTGGGCGACGTGCGCGCAGGCTCGGTCAAGCGGGTCGCGTCCTCGGTCGGCGAAGGATCGGTCGTGATCGCCAAGGTGTGGGAGTTTGTCAACCGCAAGCGGGAGCGCTGAGGCCCGCCGGTCGAACGTCCCTGTCGCTCAGCCGGCTAGCGCACCTCGACCTCCGCCGCTCCAGCGCTCAATCGGCCGATCACTCGCGCTTGTGCGAAGCCGAGATCCTTGAAAACCTGCAATGCGTTCGAGACGTCCGCGGGGGCGCACGCGACGAGCAGCCCGCCGGACGTCTGTGGATCCGTGACGATCGTGCGAAGGCTGCTGTCGAGGTTCGGCGCGAGTCGCACCCACTCGCCGTAGGAATGCCAGTTGCGCGCGGAGGCACCGGTCACGATGCCCTCGTTGATGAGGTCGATCACACCGGGGAGCAGCGGCAGGCTCTCGCTGTCGACTCGAGCGCCGAGCCCACTTCCCCGGCACATCTCGAGCAGATGGCCGAGCAATCCGAACCCGGTGACGTCCGTCATCGCGTGCACGCCCTCCAGGCGCGCCAGGGCATCGCCCGGAAGGTTAAGCTGCGTGGTTGTCTCGATCATCGCACGATAAGAGGCCTCATCCAACGAGCCTTTTTTGATCGCCGCCGACAAGATGCCGACGCCCAGCGGCTTTCCAAGCATCAGCGCGTCGCCGTTGCGTGCAGTGCTGTTTCGCTTCACATGGGCTGTATCCACGACGCCCGTGACCGCAAGCCCGTAGATCGGCTCAATCGAATCGATGCTGTGACCGCCCGCAATGGGTATGCCCGCGAGCCGACACATGGCTTCTCCGCCGCGCAGAATGTCGCGGATCGTCTGCTTCGACAGGACATTGACCGGCATGGCGAGTATCGCCAGCGCCAGCAGCGGTCGGCCACCCATCGCATAGATATCGGAAAGCGCGTTGGTCGCCGCGATGCGGCCGAAGTCGAAGGGATCATCGACGATGGGCATGAAGAAGTCGGTGGTCGACACGATCGCCTGTCGCTCACTCAGCCGATACACTGCTGCATCGTCCGAGGTCTCGGTGCCGACCAGAAGATCGGCGTTGAGCGATGCATGGGGCGAGTCCCTGAGCAACTCTGCAAGCACGCCCGGCGCTATCTTGCAGCCGCAACCCCCGCCATGCGACAACGTGGTCAGCCGGGGCTCGGCTTGGCCGGGCGACACGTCAGGCGCTCGCAAGTGAGTTCATCGCTCGCCCGAGGGGCGGAAGGCAGCAGGAGTCGAACCTACCGGGAAACGCTTGACGTCCCCCGCCGGGTTTGAAGCCCGGCCGCACCACCGGCTGCGCGTGCCCTCCGAATTCGCCGCACGCGTCATCCCTGCGGTTCCATGTGTTCCCGCCAACTGCTGTCGGTTCGCAGAATGCGCGCATCGAGGACGCGGCGAGTATATCCAACGCGATCGAAAAACTCCAAGATCTGGATCGCGCGCTTGCGCCCGACCGCGATGGCATCGCGATAGCAAGCCGTCTCGATGGAGCCGTGCTCCTTCGCAAGGCGCTCGATGATTTGCGCGAGCAGGCGAACTTGCTCAGGCTCGTAGAACAGATCCCGCACGATCTGATGGAGTTGCCCCAGTACCGCGCATTTGCGCAGCACCCGCCTCACCTCATCCTCGGGGGAATGGCTGCCCACCGCCAGGTCACGCACCCACGGCGGATCGAATCCGCCCCGCGCAATCGCCAGCAGCAGTTTCTTTGCGAGACGTGCCTCCGACTCGCTCAGGCTCACGCGGTGCTCGGGCAAATGCAACCAGTGACGCTGCTGCTGCAAGACGCCTTGCTCGAGAAGTTCCGCGATGAGTGTGCGCCACAGACCCTCACGGGCGTCCGGAGCACTCATCCGGCGCAGGCGTCCCTGGTCGATGCCCGGTTCATCCGGGGCCTCGGCATGGAATCTGCGCACGCCGCTCAGCGCACGATCCCGCAGCGCCCGCCAGTGAGTCTCGAGAATGACGACCCGGTCACTTCCGGCATCGACGAGGCGCGCATCGCTCGGGATCGGGATGTGCTCGGGCGCGGTCCCGCACAGTGCGACGAGCTCGAGGAGGGACACGCCGTGGGGTGCCTCGCGCAACAGCGCGGCGATTCCCTCCCCGCGCAGCAATTCCTCGATGGAGGTGAGATGCGCGAGACGTCTCGGGCTGCGGCGGCGGCGAGCAGGCGCCCACGGATCGAGAACCACTCCGCCCCCGAGGGTGTGCGATGCTTGCGCATCGCGTACGATGAAGAGGTCGCCCGGCGCAGCGCACATCGGCGCATCGAACACCAATTGCATGCGCGTACCTCGCTCCCCCGCGCTCAGTCCCTCGTCTCCCAGAATCACCGCGCGCGCCACCTGGTGGGCGGTACCGAGATGCACGTGGATGGGCGCTCGATCACAAACCCGCGCGGCTCCGGGAAGTGCGCGCAGTTGCACGTCGATCCGTGTGGAGACGGCCAGCGCGCGCGGATCGGCGAGCCAGTCCCCGCGAGCGACCTGCGCTCTATCGACACCCGCGAGTGCCAGTGCGCAGCGCTCCCCCGCTCGTCCGTAACCCGCCTCCCGATTCTGCGCGTGGATGCTGCGCACGCGCACCGCCCTGCCCGACGGCATCAGAGCGAGCTCATCGCCGACGCGTACCTGACCCGCGCGCGCCATGCCCGTGATGACGGTGCCGCGCCCCGGCAGGGTAAACACTCGATCGACGGCCAGGCGAAACAAGCCGTCGCTGCGCCGTAACGGCCAGCTCGCCGCCATTGCGTGGAGATGCGCTCGAAGCGCCGCGACTCCTGGATCATCGCGGGCGGTCGCGATGAGCGGAAACAAAGATGCGGAGGCAAGCGGCCCGCCTTTCAAGCAACTCGCGATCTGCCCCTGCACGGTCGCCACGCGCTCGACGTCCACTCGATCGATCTTGGTGAGAGCGACGATTCCGTGCTGCACCCCGAGAAACTCGAGGATCGAGAGATGCTCGCGCGTCTGCGGCATGATGCCGTCATCGGCGGCAATGACGAGCAGAACGCAATCAATACCGCCCACACCCGCCACCATCGTATGGATCAGCCGCTCGTGGCCGGGCACATCCACGTAGCCGAGCACCTCGCCGCACGCGAGCGGCGTGTAGGCGTACCCAAGCTCGATCGAGATGCCGCGCGCCTTCTCTTCCTTCAGTCGATCGGTATCCACGCCGCTCAGGGCACGCACGAGGCTCGTCTTGCCGTGATCGATATGTCCCGCCGTGCCGACGATCATGACGGTAGCCGGGTCCACTGCGCGATGAATTCCGCCTCCTCGTTGCGGTCGAGGCAGCGCAGATCCAGCCATAGGGCCTTGTCAGCGATGCGGCCGATGACGGGGCGCGGGAGCTGCAGGAGGCGCGACTCGACTCGCGACAGGGCCGCGCGGCGCGAGCCGATGCAGCGTATGTGCAGGCCAAAGCTCGGCAGCTGATCGATCGGGAGGGCGCCGCTGCCGATCTCGGATGCCATCGGCACGGCAGTCACCTCGCACTCCGCGCCGAGTGCCGCTTTCGTGGCGGGCAGCAGACGGTGCGCTTGGGCGGCAATGTCCGCAGGGTCGCGTGTCAGCCACCTGAGCGTCGTCAGTCGCGCGGCGAGCAGCTCCGGCGCCCGATACAACGCCAGCACCGGCTCGAGTGCCGCCAGTGTCAACTTGTCGACGCGCAGTGCGCGCTTCAGTGGGTTCTTCTTCAGTCGGCGTATGAGGTCAAGCCGACCGACGAGGATGCCCGCCTGCGGGCCGCCGAGAAGCTTATCGCCACTGAATGTCACCAGGTCGGCGCCTGCGGCGATGGTTTCCCGAACCGTCGGCTCGCTCGGGAGTCCCCATCGGTCGAGATCGATCAGGCTGCCGCTCCCCAAGTCGACTCCCACCGGCAGTGCGCTCGCGCGCGCGATCGCTGCAAGCTCCGCCACCGACACGCTGGCGGTGAACCCGCGGATGGCGTAATTGCTGGTGTGCACCTTCATGAGCAGGGCACTGCGGGGACCGACCGCGCTCGCGTAGTCCGAGGCATGGGTGCGATTGGTCGTGCCCACCTCGATGAGTTTCGCCCCCGCGCTTCGCATGACGTCGGGAATCCGGAATGCGCCGCCGATCTCCACGAGCTCGCCGCGTGAAACGATCACCTCGCGCCGATGTGCGAGCGTGTTGATCATCAACAGCACGGCGGCGGCGTTGTTGTTGACCACGGTCGCCGCCTCGGCGCCGGTCAACTCCCGCAGCAGGGGCTCCACCACATCGTCGCGATCGCCGCGCTCGCCCGTACCGAGGTCGAACTCGACGTTGACGGGAGACTTCAATGCGCGCACCACCGATTCGAGGGCCGCTTCGCCAAGAACGGCGCGTCCAAGATTGGTATGCAGCACGGTTCCGGTCAAATTGAACACACTGCGCAATCTCGGTGCCGCGCGCCGCGCAAGCTCGGCGCCGACACGCGCGGCCACCGCCCCTGCCGTGACCGCATGGGCGGAAAGGCCATCAGCGAGCGCCAGGGCGCGCAGTCGATCGAGGTCGGCGCGCAGTGCCGCGGTGACCTGGGTATGGCCACAACGCGCCCGCAGCGGCGCAAAGGGTTCGCTGTTCAGCAGCCGATCGAGCGAGGGAATGTCCGCTGCCCGTACCAAAGGCTCTGCGGGCGCCGCGCCGGTCTCTTCGCGCTCCTCAGCCACGGCGGCTCATCGTCGAACTCCGATAACTTGGAACCAGCATTTGAACGCGGCTTGGGTGATCCCCCGTCTGCGCTTATTATAGAATGGGAACTGGCCTCCCGCGATTTGGGATCGGCATTCGAGAGGAGTGCAGGTCTGATGCTCGAGATGAGTGACGTCCTGCTCCTCGCGCGGCTGCAATTCGCGTTCACCATCTCGGCGCACATCATCTTCCCGGCCATCAGCATCGGGCTTGCGAGCTATTGCGCGGTGCTCGAAGGCCTGTGGCTGCGGACCGGCGAGCCGGTTTATCGCGAGCTTTTTTTCTTTTGGTCGAAGATTTTCGCGGTTGGTTTCGGCATGGGCGTCGTCTCCGGGGTCGTGATGAGCTACGAGTTCGGCGCGAACTGGGCCGGATTCTCCCGCGTTGCCGGCTCGGTCAACGGACCGCTGCTGGCCTATGAGGTCCTGACGGCATTCTTCCTCGAAGCAGGTTTCCTCGGCATCATGCTCTTCGGCTGGCGGCGCGTGGGGCCCCGCCTGCATTTTCTCGCGACGTGCCTCGTCGCGCTCGGAACCTTGTTCTCCACCTTCTGGATCCTGGCTTCGAACAGCTGGATGCAGACGCCGCAGGGCTTCCAGATCGTGGATGGCAAGGTGGTGCCGCTCGACTGGCTGAAAATCATCTTCAATCCGTCGTTCCCCTTTCGGCTGGTTCACATGTCGCTTGCCGCCTTCATCGTGGGGGCCACCGGCGTCGGGGGCTGTGCCGCGTGGCACCTGCTCAAGGGCCAGCGCGGCGCGGGCGTCAAGAAGTCCTTCTCGATGGCGGTCGGAATGCTGCTCGTCGCCGCGCCCATCCAGATGGTCGCGGGTGACCAGCACGGCCTCAACACGCTGCAGCACCAGCCGGCGAAGATCGCCGCGATCGAGGGGCTCTGGGAATCGGAGAAGGGCGGCACCGCGCTCAATCTCGTCGGTTGGCCGGATATGCGGGAGGAGCGAACGAAATACGCCTTCTCGATCCCCCATCTCGGCAGCCTGATCCTGACGCACACCTGGAATGGCGAGATTCCTGGCCTGAAGCAGTTCGCGCCACGCGACCGCCCCGACTCGACGATCATTTTCTGGAGCTTTCGCGTCATGGTGGGCATGAGCCTGCTCATGCTTCTGCTGGGCGTTCTGGGGCTGGTGCTTCGGCTGCGCAACCAGCTCTACGAGACACGCTGGTTCCATCGTTTCGCCCTGGCGATGGGACCGTCCGGCCTGATCGCACTGCTCGCGGGCTGGATCACCACCGAGGTCGGACGCCAGCCATGGGTTGTCTACGGTGTGCTACGCACCGCGGATGCCGTCTCGCCGTTGTCATCGCAGCAAGTGGGTACGTCGCTCCTGATATTCATCGTCGTCTATTTCCTCGTCTTTGGGACCGGCGGCTACTACATGCTGAAGCTGATGGCGAAAGGACCGGACGTCGGTGACAAGGCGGGCGATGTGGGCGGTGATGCCGGCAAGAGCACCGTGTCCTTGGACCGCCGACCGATGTCGCGAGCCACCGACCCGATCGACGAATGAGGCACACATGACGCTCGATCTTGCGACGCTCTGGGCTGGCATCATCGGCTTCGCGGTGTTTCTGTACGTGCTCCTCGATGGGTTCGATCTCGGCATTGGCCTTCTCTTTCCTTTCTTCGATCGCGAGGGCGAGCGAGAGGTCATGCTGAACACGGTCGCGCCGGTCTGGGACGGCAACGAAACCTGGCTGGTGCTGGGCGGCGCCTGTCTCTACGGAGTCTTCCCCATCGCTTACTCGACGTTGCTTCCGGCCGTCTACCTGCCGGTGATCGCGATGCTGTGCGGCTTGATCTTCCGCGGCGTCGCATTCGAGATCCGCGCCAAGGCGCGACGCACCCAGAACCTCTGGGACCTCGCGTTCATCATGGGCTGTGCGACGGCGACCTTCTGTCAGGGCTTGATCCTGGGCACGCTGCTCCAAGGCATCAAGGTAGTCGATGGCAGATTCGCAGGCGAACCCTTCGACTGGCTGTCACCGTTTTCGGTATTCTGCGGAATGGGGCTGCTCGTCACCTATGCGACGCTGGGCTGCGGTTGGCTGGTCATGAAGACCGACGGCGACCTGCAACGACGCATGCAGGTGTTGCTCAAGCCCTCATCGCTGGTGCTGCTCGCGATCATCGGCATCATCAGCCTCTGGACTGTGCTCGGTCAGCCGGCCGTGGCGCAGCGCTGGTTTGGCGGAAGGCACTTCGTTTACTTTTCGCCGGTGCCCTTGCTCGTGCTCGCCTGCGTGATCGGCATTTTCCGGTCGGCATCTTCGGGTCACGAGGCGCGCGCGTTCATCCTGATGGAAGCCATCATCTTTCTCGGCTACAGCGGCCTGCTGATCAGCATCTTTCCGAACATCGTGCCGCCCTCCCTCAGCATCTGGGCCGCTTCGTCCCCTCGCTCGAGCCAGATTTTCGTGTTGATCGGGGTGCTGATCATCCTGCCGATCATTCTTGCCTACACGGGGCTGTCTTACTGGGTGTTCCGCGGAAAAGTACGCCACGGCGACGAGGGCTACCATTGATGAGAGACAAGGCGGGGCGCTCTTCGCTGCGATCGCGGCTCGCCTGGTTCGCGCTGCTCTATCTCGGGGGTCTGTTCGCGGCGTTTGCAGTGGCTGCAATGCTTCACATTTTACTGAGAGCGCACCTCTAGGTCTCCAGCAGATCTCAGCTCGCACTCCCCAGCCACAGCAGCGGGTTGTTACCGGCGCGATGATAGCCCGATTCGCCCAGGAGCAAATCCAACGCCAAGCTCGCAATGTCATCGGCCACCGGCTCAACCGCCGGTTCCTTCTCCTGATAGAGTATCTTGCGATACCCGCGGCACTGCTCGCAGGTCTCGGCCCGTACCGCAGGACCGCCCTCCTCCGTGAGCCCTCCGCCCGCCGTGCTTTCGAGTGTGTGATAGGCGATGCTCTTGCCCGAAGCACCGCAATGCGTGCATTGCACGCGCACCCTGTGCCATTCGGTCGCGCACAAAGCGCAGTGCAGATAGCGGTAACCCTGGTACGGTGACTGCGCATAAACCACGCTGGCGACCGGCAAGGTGCCGCACAAGGGACACACGCCCGGAACATCGAGCATCTTCATCTCCTCGACGGCGAACTGGGCGGCAAGCGCAACCCAATGCACTTGCAGGGCGGCCATGACCACCGGGGCGGTCCGCGCATCGATGGCATGGCTCGCCCGCTCCAGGATCGAGGCTGCTTGATTCTCGATCCACGCGGGGCTCGCTCCACGGATCGCCGAAATACCGTCCATCACGCCGGAAGGGAAATCCTGCTCAACGGCAAGCGCGGCACAGAGCGACTCGAGCGTCTCGCGCCAGGTGCACTCTCTCGGCCAGGTTGCGGCCTCGATGGGCGGCATGCCATGGGCGCTCGATCTTTCGAGGTGCGCCTTCTCGGGCAGCGATACCGTGAGGCGCGCGAGCGCGGCGTGCTGCGCGCCAACCAGCGCCGCGAGAAACTTGAGATACCCGCCGAGCGCCGAGCCTGCGGCGAGCTCATGCAATCGGGCGGCACGCTTCGCAAACACCACGGCGCGATCCGGCAGGCGAATGCGTGGAATCGAGCGCTGAGTGAGAGCCTCGATCTGGCCGGGTTCGAGGATGCGCTGGGCCACGATCCTATTTCTGCGGAACGCTCTTGGTGACCTCGCGGAACCATCCACGGTGGTGCTTCCAGGCCCAGCCGGGAGATACCCAACCGCGGGTCATCGCGCGTATCGATCCCTTGACCCAGAGGGCGGCGTAGATGTGGACGATGATCGCGCAAATGAGCACGAACGCACAGAAGGCGTGCAGCAGCGAGGAGAAGCGGATCAGGTCGATGGGAAAGAATACCGAAAAATAGCTGCGCCAGATCACGATGCCGGAAAGCAGCAAACCGATCAGGCAGAACACGATGACGAGGAACAGCAGCTTCTGCCCCGCGTTGTAACGCCCCACCTCGGGGAGGTTCTCCTCGCGATTTTCCACCACATCGCGAATTTTCCTGATCCAGATCCAGTCGCGCGGCTGCATGGAGTTGTCGCGATGCACGGTCGCCCAGAGAAAGATGAATGCGGCAACCATGAATACCCCGATGAACGGGTGCAGGATTCTCGTCCAGGGTCCGCCGCCGAACAGGTTCGTCAACCAAAAGAGCGCAGGGTGAAACAACGCAAGTCCCGACAGTGCGAGCAACACGAAGCTGATCGCAACGATCCAGTGGTTGATGCGCGTGGGTGCGGTGTAGCGGACAATGGCATCGCTCTTGCGTAAGCTCATGGGCGCTTCTCCAGTTCGCGACGCGCCGCCTCTTCGTCGCTCTCGTCGGTCTCATTCGGCCCGATGCCCATGTAATGGAAGAACCCGACCGCTGCGGTGGCCACCATCGCGAACAGGGCGAGCGGCTTGGCGGAGCCCTTCCACAACCTGACCATCGGACTGATCCGGGGTTTTTCCGGCAACCCGCTGTAGAGACCCGGCTGATCGGCATGATGCAGCACGTACATGACGTGGGTTCCGGCGACCCCGGCCGGATCGTAGAGTCCGGCTTGGTCGAAGCCGCGCGACTTCAGATCCTCGATGCGCTCGTCCGCATGACGCCTCATATCCTCCTTGGTGCCGAAGACGATGGCCCCGGTCGGGCAGCTTTTGACGCACGCGGGCTCAAGACCCACGGCAACCCGGTCGGAGCACAACGTGCACTTGTAGGCTTTTTTGTCCTTCTTCGAGATGCGCGGTATGTCGAAGGGACAGCCCGTCACGCAATAGCCGCAGCCGATGCAATTCTCCTCGTGAAAATCGACGATGCCGTTCGCGTATTGCACGATCGCGCCCGGCGACGGGCAGGCCTTGAGACACCCGGGGTCCTCGCAATGCATGCAACCGTCCTTACGGATCAGCCATTCGAGGTCTCCCTTCGGGTTCTCGTACTCGGTGTAGCGCATCAAGGTCCACGAGGCTTCGCTCAAATCATGCGGATTCTCGAAGTGTCCGGTGCAGGTGCCGACCGTGTCGCGCAAGTCGTTCCATTCCATGCAGGCCACCTGACATGCCTTGCAGCCGATGCACTTGGTGGTGTCGATGAGTTTCGCAACCTGCCCCGTGTAGGCGTGGCGCGCCTCGGGTTCGGGCAGAGTGGTCGCCGAACGGCGGATGATGTCGAGCGATTGCAACGCCATCGTGAGCTCCTAAGCTTTCTCGACCTTCACGAGGAAGGCTTTGAATTCGGGTGTCTGCGAGTTGGCATCGCCGACCGACGGGGTCAGTGTGTTGGTGAGAAATCCCGGAACCGCCGTGCCCATGAATCCCCAGTGGAGAGGCACTCCGACGGTGTGCAGGACCTTACCGTCGACCTTCAGGGGTCGGATGCGCTTGGTCACCATCGCGACCGCCTTGATGTAGCCGCGGTTCGAGCTGACTTTCACGGTCTCCCCGGTCGTGACGCCAATTTCCCGAGCGAGCGTCTCGCCGATCTCCACGAACTTCTGCGGCTGAATGATCGCATTCAACCGCGCATGGGTGGTCCAGAAGTGAAAGTGCTCGGTGAGGCGATAGGTGGTGGCGACATGGGGAAATTGCGCGGCCTTGCCGAAGGCCGCCCGATCGTCGGGAAATACTCGAGCCGCCGGGTTATTGATCGCCTGCGATTGGCCGGGATTCAAGGGGTTATAGCCGAGCGGGGTCTCGAATGGCTCGTAGTGCTCGGGAAAGGGACCCTCCGCCATGTTGGCCCGCGCGAAGAGCCGCGCCACACCCTCGGGGTTCATGATGAAGGGATTCATGCCCCCCGCGGGATTCTCATCGACCTTGAAATCCGGCACGTCGGCGCCCCCCCAGGCCCTGCCATTCCAACTGATCAGCGCGCGGCTCGCATCGTAGGGCTTGCCGGCCGCATCGCAGCTCGCACGGTTGTAGAGAACGCGCCGGTTCGCCGGCCAGGACCAGGCCCAGTTGAGCGTCTGGCCGATGCCCGTCGGGTCCGTGTTGTCGCGCCGTGCCATGAGGTTGCCGGCCGGGCCCCAAGCGCCGCAGAAGATCCAACAGCCGCTTTGGGTGCTGCCATCGTCACGCAGCTCTGCAAAGCCCGCCAGCTGCTCCCCCGCCTTGCGCGTGATTTTGGTCGGATCTTTCGGATCCGCCAGATCCTTGAGTGCGTTGCCCGTGTACTCCCTCGCCAGCTCTTCCGGACTTGGGCTTTCGACTTGCGCGTACTTCCAGGTCAAGTTGAGGATCGGATCCGGGAAGGCGCCGCCTTCTTTCGCATACATCGAGCGCATCCGGGTGAATATCCCGGCCATGATCTGCAGATCGCTGCGCGCCTCCCCGGGCCCAGAGGCCCCTTTCCAGTGCCACTGCAACCAGCGCGCTGAACTGACGAGGGTGCCCTCCTCCTCGGCGAAGCACGTGGTCGGCAGTCGAAACACCTCGGTCTGAATCTTGCTCGAATCGACGTCGTTGAGCTCGCCGTGATTGCGCCAGAACTCCGACGTCTCGGTCGCCAGGGGGTCCATGATGATGAGAAATTTGAGCTTCGCGAGCGCTGCCGTCATCTTCGCCTTGTTGGGCGCGGCGGCGAGCGGGTTGAAGCCCTGCGCAATGTAGCCGTTGACCTTGCCTTGGTGCATGAGCTCGTACACCTGCAGCATGTCGTAGAGCTTGTCGAGCTTTGGCAAATAGTCGTAAGCCCAGTTGTTCTGCGCGCTCGCCGCATCCCCCCACCAGGCCTTCATGAGGCTCACGAAAAACTTCGGCGTGTTTTGCCAGTAACTCAGCTGGTTGGGACGCAGAGGTTTCAGCGTACGCGCCGCTAGATATTTGGCGTACTCCTGCTCACCTTCGCTCGGAAGCGAGATGTAGCCAGGCAACTGATTGGATAACAGACCGAGGTCGGTCAGACCCTGAATATTGGAATGCCCACGCAGCGCGTTCATGCCGCCGCCTGCCACTCCGATGTTGCCGAGCAGAAGCTGCACCATCGCCCCGGCGCGGATCATCTGCGAGCCGGTCGAATGCTGAGTCCAGCCGAGCGCATACATGATGGTCATCGCCCGCGTCGGTGTGGCGGTCGAGGCAATCGTCTCCCAGATCTGCAGCATCCGCTCCTTGGGCGTCCCGCAGACCCTCTCGACCATCTCCGGCACGTAACGCGCGTAATGCTGCTTGAGAAGAGTGTAGACGCAGCGCGGGTGTTTGAGCGTCGGGTCAACCTGGGCGTACCCGTCCGCGCCGACCTCATAGTCCCAGCTCGACTTGTCGTAGCTGTGCTTATCGGCCGAATAACCCGAATAGAGACCGTCGGTGAAGGCGAATTCCTCCTTCACGATGAAGGACAGATCCGTGTAATTCACGACGTATTCGCGTTGAATCTTGTCGTTCGTCAGCAGGTAATTGATGAGACCGCCCAGGAACGCAATGTCGGTGCCAGGCCTGATCGGCGCGTAATAATCGGCCACCGACGCCGAGCGCGTGAAGCGCGGGTCGACGACGATGAGCTTGGCCTTGTTGTGCGCCTTGGCCTCGGTCACCCATTTGAAGCCGCATGGATGCGCTTCTGCGGCATTGCCGCCCATGACGAGCACGACATCGGCATTCTTGATGTCGACCCAGTGATTCGTCATCGCTCCACGGCCAAACGTCGGGGCAAGACCTGCCACCGTCGGGCCGTGTCACACACGCGCCTGGTTGTCGAATGCCAGCAGTCCGAATGAGCGAGCGATCTTGGCCGTGAGATAGCCGACTTCGTTGCTCGCCGCCGACGCGGCCAGCATGCCCGTGGTCAGCCAGCGATTGACGGTCAAGCCTTCAGGCGTCCGAGCGACGAAGTTCGCGTCCCGGTCCTGCTTCATCAGCTGGGCAATACGATCGAGAGCCTCGCCCCACGCGATGCGTTGCCAGTGGTCCGATCCGGGAGCGCGATATTCTGGAAATTTCAGCCGGCTCTCGCTGTGAATGAAGTCGATGAGGCCCGCCCCCTTCGGACAAAGTGTGCCGCGGTTGACGGGGTGGTCGGGATCACCCTCGATGTGAAAGATGCTCGGCTCGGCATTTTTCGCGGCGTCGCCGAGCCCGTACATCAGTATGCCGCAGGCGACGGAGCAATAGGGGCAGGTATTGCGCGTCTCGGTGGAGCGGGCGAGCTTGAATTCACGCACTTCGGCGAGCGCCGGTTCCGGCGAGAACCCCATGAGGGCCAAGCTCGAGCCGACGAGGGAAAGACCGGTGACCTTCAAGAACTGACGTCGAGTCAATTCAGACATGACCTTCTCCTTAGTTCGACCACCGAGCGACGGATTCTAAGTCCGCCGTGAGAGCATCACAACTCGCGTTCCTAGCCGCCGAGCGTCTTCTTCTTCGCCCGGATCGTCTCGATCTGCTCCATGATGCGGGTCATGCGCGCAACGAGCGCCTCATAGGGCGCAGACGTGGCCATGTCGAGACCGGCCTTTTTGTACAAGTCATAGGGGTAATCCGAGCTGCCGGCCTTCAGCATGGCGATGAAGCGCGTTTGCGCCGGCGCGCCCTCGTTTCTTAAGGCATCGGCAAATGCGGCGGCGCCGGCCATCGAGGTCGCATTTTGGTATACATAAAAGCCGTAATAGAAGTGCGGGATGTAGGTCCACTCCGTGCAGTAAGGGGGGTCCACCTTCAGCACACCCTGCGAGTCGCCGTAATATTTCTTGAGCAGGCCGCAGTACAGGTCGGTCATCCGCTCCCCCGACAGCGCCCCGCCTTTTTCCATCTCGTCGTGAATCGCAAGCTGGAATTCCGCAAACAGGGTCTGGCGATAGAAATCGACGCGGATCAGTTCCAGCGCCTTGCCCAGATAAAAAAGCCTCTCGGCATCGGTCTTGGCATGCGCGACCATGTAGTCGCTCAGCAGCATCTCATTGGTGATCGAGGCGGTTTCGGCGATGAATGCCGAATAGCTTGCATACTCGAAGGGCTGCGCTTTGTTGGCCAGCAGCGAGTGCACGGCGTGCCCCCATTCATGCACGAACGTCGAGAGCGACTCGAAATCGTCGTGATTGTTGAACAGCAGATAGGGATGCACGTCGTAGGCACCCGGATTCATATAGGCGCCGCTCGCTTTGCCCGGCTGTGGATAGACGTCCATCCATCGTCCGGCGAGCCCCTGTTTGAGCAACGCGGCATATTCGGGGCCGTAGATCCGGGTGACGTCGAGCAGTATCGTCTTGGACTGATCGATCGTGAATCGCGGCTCTGCCCCGAGCTCGCTGATCGGCGCATAGAGATCGTAATAGCGCAGCTCGTCGCCGATGCCGAGCCCCTCCTGGTGCAGCTTGAGGTAGCGCCACAGCACCGGCAGGTTCCGGTTCGCCTCCGCGACCAGCATGCGGTACACCGACTCCGGCATGTTGTCGGCAAAGTTTGCATCAGCGAGTGCGCTCGGGAAGTGGCGCACCTTGGCATCGAACTCCTCGCCCATGACCTGAGTCGTGAGCGTGGCGCCGAAGGTGCCCTGATAGGCGTGATGGACGCCCCAGAAGGCATCGAACACCTTCTTGCGATCGGCCCGATCGGCCGCCTGGCGATATTTGATGTAGCCCGCGGCGTCGAGCTTCACCACGCTGCCGTCCGACAGCGTCACCGTCGGGAATGGGAGCTCGCCGTTCGACAGCTGACTGTAGATCTGATCGGGCTGGCTCAGCACATTGGCGGCGGCCGCCATCACCGCTTCGCCCTGGCTGTCCAGCGTGTGGGGGGCGTAACGCAGCGAGTCTTCCAGGAAAAATCCGAAGCGATGTGCGAGCTCCGGCGATTGCTGCTCGAAGGCGTGAATTTTGTCGGGGCCGAGCTTGAGAATCTCGGGCCTCAGCCAGGCGGTCTTCTCGCCGATCGCGGTGGCGAGCGCCTGAGCGGACTGCACCCGCTCCTGGTGGGCGCCGATCGACACGTTCTCATCGCCCTTGAGCGAGGCATAAGTGCTGAGACGCGCCGATTCCTTCCGGATATCGCTGATCGCGCGCAGCGCGCCGAGCATGCCCGCTGCGCTTTGGCCAAATGCCTCCTGGTATTGGTCGAGCGCAGCGGCCTGCGCCGCGATTTGATCGTGCTCCAGCGTCCAGGCCTGCGGCGAGGAGTAGAGCTCGCTGAGATCCCAGGTGTACTCAGGATTGCCGGCCTCGGGGCGCGACGCGCCGGAGGCGGCCAAGGTGGTCAGCGACAGGATCGTTGCAGCAAGCCGCCGGGGGGTGAAACAAGTGTCCAGGGCGCGCATGGTGCCGCGGGCAATCTAGCGCACGACCTGGGCGCAGGCAACTCATGGGCCTTGATCTGCGCGCACCTCAAGGGTGGCTGTCGAAGTAAGCCTTGGTGGCGGCAAAGCAGAACGGCGCGACGAGCGTCGCGTGATACACCCCGGCGACCGCAAGCTTGCCGCCGTCGGTCGCGCCCTGCGCGACCGCCTGATCGGCCACGAGCTGCTTCGCGCTCTGAAAATCATTCTTGAGCGTCGCGTACGGATCGTTGGCACCGGTCGGCGTCTCGAGATCGAGCACGCCGATGAGCGCGGGATTGGCATGCGCGGCCCAGTAGGCTTGCATGAGCTGCGTATTCATCCAGAACACGATCGGATCCTCATCGCCCCCGCACAGCTGCGTCGGTGCGGTGGGGCTCCAGTTGCGCAGATCATTCACGCGCAGATCCACCCGCAGCGGCAGCGCGGGCGCGACCGCCGCAACGCCGGTCGTCACCGTCGGAAATCCGCCGTCGGGATTCTGGGCCGCATCCTCGAGGTAACTCAGCCGATAGCTGTTCACGATGAGCGCATCGCTGCCGAAGCCGAGCGCGAAGACCTCCGCCAGGTCCGCAGGCGTCGTGGACGGGGTGATGTCGGCGTATTGGGGCCCGGGCGGCGTCGGGCTGAAGAGCGCGTACTCCGGCAGCTTGCCCTCGGCATACAGCTGACTGCGCGGCGTCTTGCTCGGAAATAGTGTCTCGATGTCCGCCGCGTACTGTGGGGCGAAGACCGCGCCGGGATCGGTGAACAGGTTTCCATAGGAGTTCTGATAACCCTCGACGAGGAGCGTCGCGGCGACGGGACCATCGCCGTTCACCCGCCCGTAGAACACCGCATCGACGAACGCCGCGAGCGCATAGGGCCCCGACATCGGCGCAGAGGCCGTCACGGTCATGCCCGCCGCCTGCATCGCGCGGTGCGTCGCCATCGCGACGAAGCCGCCCTGCGAGTAGCCCGTGATGAAGAGGTGGCCATTGTCCTTCGTGAGGGTGGCCGAGGCGAGCGGCAGCGCGGTGCGCGCCGCCTTGAGCGCATCGATCATGTCGTCGGATTGCTGCTCGGCCACGAGGTAGGGATGGTAAGGGAGCGTCGAGGTGTCATAGCCCGCATAGTTCGGCGCGACGACGATGTAGCCCTTCGTTGCAAAGAGCGCCGCCAGGAACAGCGTCTCGGCATTTTGCATGTTGGTCATCGTGAAGGACTTGTCGGTGGTCGTACCGTGCGCGTAGAGCACGATCGGGCGCGCACCGGTACAGCCCGCGCCGAACCCGGAGGGAACCATCAGCGCGGCCGAGGCCGTGGTCGGCTCATTCGCCCCGCCCACCGTCTCGTATTTGACGTCGTAGATCAGCACATCGCACACCGGATTGCCGCTGAGTGCGAACAGCTGGGCGTTCGTCACGAGATTGAGCTCGGTGAGCAGTGAGGGCGCCGTGACCGTCAGGGGCGAGGGCGTATTGAGGAGCGTGCCGCGTGCGGGCGGCCCACCGCCCGAGGAGTCATTCCCTATACCCCCCGAGCCTCCGCCGCAGGCTGCGAGCAGTCCCGTGACGAGCATCGACCAAGCCGCTGTCTTCACCTGCGCATCCCAATAATGAAACGGTACCGTTTACTTAAGATCACGGCCGATACACAAGGTTCAAGCGGCCGCATTCTTGCACCGCTCCGAGGATGCTATTCTTCGCATAAGCAATGGGTTGCGTCCTTCTTGTAGACCGATGTGGAGGAATAAAGACCATGCCCACGTATGAATACCACTGCGCGAGCAACGATCAATTGGTCGAGGTGCAACACAAGATGTCGGAGAAGATTCACACCTGGGGCGAGCTATGCCGGCGGGCCGGCATCTCTTCGGGAAGCACCCCCCTGCAGGCGCCCGTCGAGAAGCTGATGTCGGCGGGCTTCATCGGCAAGGCCGGCGGCAGCGGCGCCGAATCACCGAGCTGCGAGCTGCCGATGTGCGGCGCCGGCGCCTGCGGCCGCTGCGAATCCTGAACTCAGCTCACAGATCGTTCAGCGAAGGGCTCGACCCATCCCCCGCCGAAAGCTCGCGCCCGCCCCCCGCTGGAGCAGTCCGTGCCGCGCTCTTGAGTCCCTCGACGGCGATCGCCGGACTGTAGGCGCTGATCGTGAAGCGCACGACGCGACGGTGGTCGCGATCCGCGCTGCCGCTCGTGCTCAAGTGGTCCTCGGTCACGATCGCGATCCCGCAGCGGTCCGCCTGCGATTGCAGCTCCTCGAGCGGCATACCGAGCGCGGAATTTGCACGCTCGAGCGGTGCGCTGCCCACCTCGCGCAAGCCGCCGAACAGTCCGCGCAGCTCGCACGGGTCGCCCGCTTCGATCCCAGCCGCCCGCGTCAGGCGCCACGTGGGCGCGCTCGGCAGCGCCTCCGCGCCGCCAAATCCGCCGTACTTTTTCACCAGCAGCCGATCGAGCGCACCCTGCCCGACGGCGTGCGCCGGCGCATAGGCGACCGTGTGCACGATGGCGTAAGCGCGCTCGTATCCGGGGACCGGCGTGAAGAGCACCTCGATCGACTCTCCATCGCCCGCAGCGTCAGGGGCGCTCCACGCCGCGATGCGGCTGACGAAGCGCGCACCGCTCGCGGCACCGGTCGCCGCACCGCGCGCGGCACCGGTCGCCGCACCGCTCGCCGCGGCGCCGGCCGCACGGCCGCCGGCTGCGCCAAGCGATTCCCAATAATTGAGCAGTCGACGACCCCTGATCGCAGCGCGCACCTCCTCGACGCCCATGCCGAGTCGCACGCCCCCCACATCGATCTTGCCCGCACCTTGCCCGCTCGCGCCCGGCGCGCTCGAGGATGCGACCGCGGCGCTCGAAGTAACCGATGCGCTCGACGGCGCCGCCGATGCGCCGGTCGAAGGCCCGAGCGTGCTGCTCACCGCGGTGCCGGGCGAAGCAGATGACGCCGCCGGCGGCGCGGCCGCGGCCGGTGCCGGGGCCGGGACCGAGGCCGGAGTGATTGCCGGCGCACTCGACGGCGGCGCCCCAGCGGTAGAGTCCGCCGCCGTGCCGGCAGGCGGGAGCAGCGCCCTCGCCGCTCGTTCAGTCAACTGATAGCCGCGCGTCTCGATGTATCCGGCCCGCTGCGCCTCGGCGCAGGCATAGAGCGACACCGAGCTCATGTGGATCGCCGTGGTGCCGTCTTTCTGCACGAAGAGATCGCCGAGCACGCCGTTCGGCTCGCGCTTGCCGCTTTTCGCATCGATGAGACAGTAGTAGCGGCGCTCGCCCAGGTCGAAGTGGCCATAGACGATGTCGCGGTCGGCACCCTTCCATGACTGACTGACCGAGGCGAGCACCGAGGATTGCGGAAGGCTCCTCGAGGCCGCATCGGCGGCTCTCGCGTTGCCCGCGGCCGCGTCGCCCGCGCTGGCGTTCGTCGCGCCGCTGCTGGCGTTCGTCGCGCCGCTGCTGGCGTTCGGCGCGCCACCCGCCGCGCCGGCGGCAGGGTCCGCGGGCGCGAGCGTGTTGCCGGCGAGAAGGGCGAGGATCACGCCCGCGCGAAGCATCGTCACTGGAGCCGTCCGCATGAGATCCCCCCGAAGGGCTCGACCGAGGAGCCCGCTTCCCTCACTCGATCTTAGTCGCTTGGCTCCCGCCGCGCACGCCGGCCAGCTCGCGTCGAGCGACTCCCGAGCGATAGCGCAGGCCATAGAGAGCGATGAGAAATACGAGGAAAGGCACACCGAACAGCAACGTCATGCGAAAGGCCGCGGTGAACGGGGTGGTGAGGAGCAGCGCGAGCATCGCAACCGCGCCTGCGAGCGTCGTGACCGGAAATCCCCACATCGAGAATCCTGCAGAGCCCAGCGCCCGGCGCTTACGCCGAAAGCAGTAATGCGTGACGAAGATCATGAGCCAGGTGAACATCGCGCCGAAGGAGGAAATCGCGACCATCGAGAGGAAGGCGCTTTGCGGCGAGCGCACGCTCAACCAGGCGGCCAGCGCGATGCCGGCGGTCGAGGCGAGGAGCGCCTTGCGCGGTGTGCCGCCCGCGCTGAGGGCGCCGAGCGCGCGCGGCGCCTGACCCGCGCGTGCCAGACTGAACAGCATCCGCGTGGTGATGTAGAGCTGGCTGTTCATCGCCGAAAGGGCCGCGATCAGCAGCAGCGCATTCATGATCCCCGCCGCCCCGGGAATGTGCAGCATCTGCATGACGATGACGAAGGGGCTGGTCGCGACGCCGGCCTGCGTCCACGGAAGGATGGCGAGCATCAGCGAGAGGGTCAGCAGATAGAACACGACGAGGCGCACCACGGTCGCGCGAAAGGCGCGCGTGATGGCGAGCTGTGGATTCACCGCCTCACCGGCGGCGATCGCGATCATCTCGATGCTCAGGTAGCTGAAGACCGCCATGATCACGGCGACCCAGATCCCCCCAAGACCATGCGGCATGAAGCCGCCGTGCTCGAGGTAGTTGCGAAAGCCGATGCCTGCCCGGGCGCTGCCCATGGCGCCGGCCGAGCGTACCGCATTGGTGAGCAGCACATCGCTCGCGAGCACGATGAATCCGGCGATGGCAACCAGCTTGATGAGCGAGAAGGTGTACTCGATGCCGCCGAACAGCGCGACGCCGCGCGCATTGACCGCGATGAGAAGCGCCGAGAAGCCCAGGATCCAGAGCCAGCCGGCGATCGCGGGATACCAGTAATGCATGTAGATCGCGACTGCGGTCACCTCCGTGCCCACCGCGAGCACGAGACAGGACCAGTAGGCATAGCGCACGAGGAATCCCGCAAGCGGACCCACATAGTGCTCCGCATAGGCGCCGAAGGAGCCGGTGGTCGGATGGGTCACCGTCATCTCGGCGAGGCACCCCATGAGCAGGAGCGAGATGAGTGCGCCGATCGCATAGCTCACGAGCACCGCCGGCCCCGCGGTGCTGATCGCAAAGCCGCTACCGAGGAACAGGCCCGTGCCGATCGCGCCGCCGATCGCGATCATCGAGAGCTGGCGCGCACCGAGCGCGCGTTTGAGTCCGCCCTCGCGCGCCATGATGGGCGCAAAGGAATCCGGGCGAGCACTCGGGGTGCTCGCGCTCGTCTCGGTCGGCTCGACCATATGAAGCTTCGGGGTGTCCGATTTCTTGCCGCTCGAGCCATGGTAGCCGATGTTTGAGTAAACTGGGTTCATGCACGCACACCGCCTCAATCCGCACTTCGGCCTGCTGTGCGATGCGGTCGCGTATCGCCGCCTGGTCGTCGTGACGGGGAGCGGTGTGTCGGTGGGACTCGCCGGCGGCGGCGCCGTCCCCACCTCGCTCCCCACCTGGCACTCCGTCCTCGTGCAGCTGCGCTCGCGGTTCGAGGATCGTCTCGGAGCCGCGGCACGCGACCTCGACCTGCTGCTCGCCGCGCAACCGCGGGATTCCGATTACCTGATCGAGGCGGCCACCCTCATCCGCGAGACCGTGGGTGCGGCCGCCTATCGAGACGCCGTGGTGAGCCTCACGGCAGCGCCCGAGGATGCGCGCTCCACGCTGCACGATCTCATCGAGGATCTCGAGCCCCTCGGGATCATCACGTTCAACTACGATCTCGGACACGAGAATGCGTTTCGCGCCCGACGCGAGGGGCATCATCTGCGCCGCGCCGTCTACTCCGATGAGCGCAAGCTGCGCGCCGTTCTGGCGGACGATTTCCAGGCGCGCTTTCTGCTGAAGGCGCACGGCTGCATCTCGCGACCAAAGACCATCGTGCTCGACCGCGCCTCCTACCGCGAGGTGATGGCTCGTCAGCCCGGTTATCGCGCCTTTGCACACCACGTGCTCGCGCGCTTCAGCGCGCTCATCGTCGGTTTCGGCCTGAGCGATCCCGATTTCGAGGACCTGCTGCAGAGTTTCGAGGCAAATTTCGGCGGCGGCGTCGGCGAGCATGTCTACATATGGAAGCGCGGACAGCGCGAGGATGAGGAGGCAAGAGCCTTGCTTCTCAGGCGCCGCTACGGGCTTGCATGCCTGTTCGTCGATCGATTCGAGGACGTGCGCAGCGTGATCGCCGACGCGCTCACGCAGATGGGTCCCGGGCTGCGGCACACGATCCGCTCGACACTCAAGCGCACCGCCGAGGTGGGCGAGTTTCGCGAGATTCGCCGCCGCGCGCACCACGCGCTCGCTCGGCTGAGCGCCGCCGGCGCCCAGGTCGCCGGCGCCGCCCTCATGCACCACACGACCGATGAGTCGCAACCGGTCCTTGCGCGTGCCGAGGCCGCCTACTCGCTCGGCAAGCTGCGCCCCACGCCCCCGGGGGTGGCGGAGTTCCTGCTCGATCGCATTCGCATCGACACCCCCGCACCGATCGTCAGCTCCGCGCTCGCCGCGCTGCTGCAGCTCGATCCGCCGGTCGATGAGCAGCTCCCGATCTGGACGCAACGCGCGGCGGCGCTCGTGGGGGTATGCGCCGAAGTCGATCGATGCGCGGCGCGTGAGCCCGCCTCGCAGGACAGCCCGCGCGCAGTCATCTATCTCGAGGCGCTCGTGGCGCGCTGGCAGGCGACGGGAGCCAGTCCGTGAGCGCTTCCATCCGATCCGCGCGCCCGAGCGCTCGTCTCGCGCTACTCGCGCTCGGCGTGGCGGCGCTCGCGCGCGCCGCATCCGTCACGAGCACGACGGACCCGACGCCCGAGATCTACGCCGACCTCAAGGGGGAGGTGCTGCTCGATAACGCGCGCGTGCGCGTGCAGCGTTACGTGATCGCGCCCGGACAGTCGACCGGCGAGCGCACCTCGCGGGCACCGCAGCTGCTCGTCTTCATTCGTGGCGGTGTGCTCACCTCGAAGGCGACCGCACGGGCGGTTCTGTGGCGCGACGGGCGCGTCACCTGGCACGAGGCGCAGGAGCACGACGCCGGCGACACGAACTCGGGCGCGGCGCCCATTGTTCTCGAGTGGGTCACGATCAAGCCCCTCGCCCAGCCGACGGCCCCCGCGCCGGGGAGCCCGCCGAAGGGTCCCCTCAACTATCCGAACATTCCCGGGGAGGATCTGTTGGAGAACGAGTCCGTGATCGTGCAGCGCTTCACCGTGCCGCCCGGCGCCTGGGAGGGCGTGCATGCGCATCATCCGGACATGCTGTACATCCACATTCGCGGCGGCCAGTGGGCTGCACGCAGCCATCACGAGGCGCAGCACCCCTACCCCGCACCCTCAGCGGACGGTGCGGTGGGGTGGATGCCGACCATACCGCTCAGCGAGGGCCATGAGTCGGGCAACATCGATGATCACCCGATCGACCTGGTGTGGGTGACGCTCAAGCAGTAACCCCAGCTCCCTCGATAGCGTGGCGGCCCCTCGGGGCCGTCACGGTCGGGGCGATGCTGTTCACGGCTTTGCAAGGCCTCACCTATCCACTCTTGTCGCTGTTGCTGCACGCCCGGGGCGTGCCGGAGGGCTGGATCGGCATCAACGCGGCCATGATGCCGCTTGGAATGGTGGCCGCCGCCCCGCTCGCGCATCCCCTGGTGGCGCGCCTGGGCCCCTTGACCCTGCTGCTCGCAAGCATCCTCACCGCGGTGGCGAGCCTGCTCGCGATCGGCGCCCTCGACAACGCAACCGCCTGGATGCCGTTGCGGTTCGTGACCGGCGCCTGTCTCGCCTGGGTGTTCATTGTCTGCGACACCTGGGTGAACGAGCTCGCGGCCGAGCGGGTGCGGGGTCGTGTGCTCGGGCTCTACTCGATGTCGACCTCGGCGGGATTCGCGTTGGGGCCTCTGCTGCTGGCGGCCATCGGCACCCGTGGGTGGATGCCCTTCGCTGCGGGCGCAACCTGCGGTCTCGCGGCGGTGCTGCCGCTTTGGCTCAACCGCCGCGCCCTGCCGGGTCGGCCGGTCGCCTCCGCGCACGTATCCACGGCGCAGGCGATTGAGGACGCCTCGTTGTGGCGCTTCGTGCGCGCGGCCCCGCTGCTGATTGCGGGTGCGGCGGCGACCGCGCTCGCGGACCAGGTGGCGCTCTCGCTGCTGCCGATCTTCTGCGTTCGAAACGGCCTGAGCGTGCGCGAGGGCAGCGTCGCGCTGGTCAGCATGATCGCCGGCAGCACCCTCATGCAGTACCCCATGGGTTGGCTCGCGGATCGCGCACCCGTGCGCGCGATCTTCATGGGCGGTGCGCTCGCAACCGCGCTCAGCGCGCTCGCCATGCCTCTCGCGGTGCGCACACCCGAGCTCTTCTGGGCGGTGAGCTTCGCCTGGGGCGGCACCTATTACGGGATCTTCACGCTCGTGCTCGTGATGCTCGGCCGGCGCTTCAGCGGCGCCGCACTGGTGTCGGGCAACGCCGCGTTCGCCGCCACCTGGGGCATTGGTGGGCTCATCGGCACACCGCTCGCCGGCGGCGCCATGCAGCGCTTCGGCCCCAACGGCTTTCCGGCCAGCCTCGCCGCGGTGTTCCTGGCGCTCGCGCTCGGCGTCGCGCTCACGCGCGAGCGCGCACCGCCGGGACGTGCGTGAGCGGCGGACCTGCCAGCGGTCGGGCCCTCAGAGCGAATGCCAGGGCTGCCGGCCGCGGAGCGCAGTCGACTCCGCACGCGAACCCCGCCGCGGCCGACTCCGGCTCAGGGCTGCAAAGGCAGCTTCATGATCCACCGGATCATGGCCTGCAGCTCGTCGTCCGGCACGTCCACCGGCGGCATCACGAGCGGACCCCACGCGCCGACGCTGCCGTTGTGGACATGGATCGAGAGATACTCGATGGCATTCGGATCGCTCACATAGCGACGCGCGATGTCAACGAGCGCGGGCCCCTTCATCGGTTGGTCGAGCGCGTGGCACGAGCTGCATCCGTATTTCGTCATCAGATGGGAGCCCTCGGCGTAGCTCATCTGGGCGTGCGCGCTGACGCTCGAGAGCAGCGCCACGAGGGCGAGGAGTGCCTTTTTTTTCATGGTGGCCGCTTCGCAATGAGTTGGCCCACAGTTTACCACTCGCGCATGCGTGCGCGATGTCCTCGACGGTCCTACAGCTGCGGGCGCGAGCCGCACGCGCGCTCGCGCGGCCGCTATAATGATCGGGTTCACGACGCGAACGTCGACGGGCCACCGCCATGCTAGATGCCTATGTGCGAGTCGGCGAGATCGAGATCGACCGCCGGCTCCACGAGTTCGTATGCACCGAGGCCGCGCCGGGCACCGGGATCGACGGGGCGCATTTCTGGAGCCGATTTTCAGCCCTGGTGGCCCGCCTCACACCGCGCAACGCCGCTCTGCTCGAGCAACGCGACCAGCTGCAGGCCGCGATCGATGCCTGGCACCGAGACCACCCCGGCGTGCCCTTCGATGCACGGGCCTATCGGGAATTTTTACTCAAGATCGGCTACCTCGTGGCGGAGGGCAACCCATTTACCATAACGACTGCGAACGTCGATCCCGAGATCGCCTCACTCGCGGCGCCTCAGCTCGTCGTGCCGGTCAACAACGCGCGCTATGCGCTCAATGCCGCGAATGCGCGCTGGGGATCTCTTTACGATGCGCTCTACGGGAGCGATGTCATCGCTGAGACGCACGGCATGGCGCGCGGCGAGCGCTACAACCCGAAGCGCGGAGCCGCAGTGGTGCGCTACGTGCGCGATACCCTCGATCGGCATTTTCCGCTCGCCACCGGCAGTCACCGCGATGCGCTCGGCTATCGCATCGTCGCGCAAGGTCTCGAGGTGCTGCTCGAGCAAGGCCCGGTGGGCTTGCGTGATCCAGCGGCCCTCGTCGGCTTCCAGGGTGATCGTGCTTATCCCTCGCTCCTGCTGCTCAAGCATCACGGACTGCACCTCGAGATTTGCATCGATCGCGCCCATCCCGTGGGGCGAGAGGATGCCGCCGGCGTGAGCGATGTAATCCTCGAGGCTGCGCTCACGACCATCCAGGACTGCGAGGATGCGGTGTCGGCGGTGAATGCACCCGAGAAGATCCAGGTGTACCGCAACTGGCTCGGCCTCATGCAGGGGACGCTCGAGGTCAATCTCGAGAAGGGCACCCGACGCATCACGCGCCGCCTCGCACCCGACCGGCGCTACCGTTCACCCGCCGGGGGCGAGCTCACCCTGCCCGGCCGAAGCCTCATGCTCGTGCGCAACGTCGGCTCTCACATGATGACCGACGCGGTGCTCTGGGCCGGAAAGCCGATCCCCGAGAGCTTTCTCGATGCCGCCGTCACGATCCTCATCGGGCTTCATGACCTGCGCGAGCCGGAGCGCGGCGCGGTGCGCGAGCTGCGCAACTCACGTCATGGCTCGATCTACGTCGTGAAGCCGAAGATGCACGGTCCGGCGGAGGTGCGCTTCGCTCATGAGCTCATCAGCGCGGTCGAGGAGATGCTCGGCCTGGCGCCTCTCACCGTGAAGATCGGCGTGATGGATGAGGAGCGGCGCACGAGCGTCAATCTCAAGGAGTGCATCCGCGCGGTGCGCGAGCGCATCGTCTTCATCAACACGGGCTTTCTCGACCGCACGGGCGATGAGATCCACACCTCGATGGAGGCCGGCGCCGTGCCGCCCAAGGCGGAGCTGCGCAAGGCCCGCTGGCTCGATGCGTACGAGCGCTCGAATGTCGCCGCCGGACTCGCCTGTGGTCTGCCGGGCCGCGCACAGATCGGCAAGGGCATGTGGGCCATGCCGGACCGCATGGCGGAGATGGTCGCGACCAAGGGCGCGCATCCGCGGGCCGGTGCGAACACGGCCTGGGTGCCCTCGCCCACGGCCGCGACGCTGCACGCGCTGCATTATCTCGAGGTCGACGTGCCGGCGGTGCAGGCGGCGCTTGCGCGCGAGCCGCGGGACTATCTCCTCGAGATGCTCATCCCTGCGCTTCTTCCCGAGCCGCACCTGGAAGCCGCCGCGGTCGAGGCCGAGCTCGATTTGAATGCGCAAAGCATCCTCGGGTACGTCGTGCGCTGGATCGAGTTCGGCATCGGCTGCTCCAAGGTCCCCGACACCCACAACGTCGCCCTCATGGAGGATCGGGCGACCTTGCGCATCTCGAGCCAGCTCCTGGCCAACTGGCTGCGCTGGAAGGTGTGCAGCGCCGATCAGGTGCGCCGCGCGCTCGAGCGGATGGCCCGGGTGGTCGATGAGCAGAATTCGGGCGACCCGGCCTATCGACCGATGGCTGGCCATTTCGATCGCAACCTCGCCTTCAAGGCCGCCTGCGATCTCATTTTCGAGGGCGCCGCTCAACCCAACGGCTACACCGAGGCGATCCTCACCGCGCGTCGTCGCGAGAGCATCGCCGAAGGGAGCGGCGAGCCCTAGTCAGCGGCGCTCGCCAAGCCGCGCAGGCCGGGCTGCGCATGCCGGGTGTACGCGTCCGGCCCGAGATGTTTCTGGTTTCATTGAAGGAGGAGATCATGCTGCAGCAGACCTGGCGTGACGTGGATGCCTATTTCGAGGCACGGCTCATCGGCGAGGATGCGGTGCTGAGCGCCGCCCTGAGCGCGTGTCAGGCGGCGGGACTGCCCGCAATCCAAGTCTCCGCCGCGCAGGGCAAGATCCTTCACCTGCTCGCCCTCACCCTGGGCGCCCGGCGCATTCTCGAGGTGGGCACGCTCGGCGGCTACAGCGGGATCTGGATGGCTCGCGCCCTGCCGCGGGACGGGCAGCTCGTGACGCTGGAGATCGAGCCGCGCCACGCGGAGGTGGCGCGCGCCAACTTCGCCCGGGCGAACCTCGCCGCGCAGGTGCAGCTGCGGCTCGGCGCCGCGCTCGACACCCTGGGGGAGCTGCGCCATGAGGGCGGCGCTCCGTTCGATCTCATCTTCATCGATGCCGACAAGCCCAATAACCTGAGCTACGTGCAGGCGGCGCTCGAGCTCTCCCGCGTGGGCACGCTCATCGTGGTCGATAACGTCGTGCGCGATGGCGCGATCCTCGAACCGGCACACGATGCCGCGGTCGAAGGAGTGCGGCGCATGGCGGACTGGTTCCACACGCAGCGTCGCGTGTCTGCGACAGTCTTGCAGACGGTCGGCAATAAAGGGTATGACGGCTTCCTGCTCGCCCGCGTTCAGGAGGCGGGCTGAGCGCGCCTTCATAGGCACCTGTCGGCGATTCCCTACAGGCAAGCTCCTACAGCCGTTAAGGCATTTTGCATCTCATCGGAGAATTTTTTGCGTGTAGGCTGGGCGTCGGTATTGGGGGAAATGCCGGCAATGCAGCAATCAGGGGAGAGTGAGCGTGGAGCGTGAGAGGCTGGCGATCGCCAACCACTCAGAGAATGCAGAACCGGTGCAACGCGAAGCGTTCGCGGTCGCGGTCGAGAGCGTGACGGACGGCGTCATCCTGCTCGACTCGCAGGGCCGCATCACCTACCTCAACCCGTCCGCCGAATCGATCACCGGGCAGCCCGCCGCCGAGATGATCGGCAAGCCGCTGACGCGCGCGCTCTCGATCGTGCACGACGACACCGGACTGCCGATCGAGAATCCATTCAACACCGTCCGACAGCGCGGCGAGCGCGTGCGCTTCTCCTTCAATACCGCGATTGTCACCCGCAGCGGCAGCCAGGTGCCGGTGGAGTGCAGTGCGACGCCGCTGCGCGATGCGCAGCGGCGTTTTAACGGCGCGGTCGTCGTATTTCGCGACGTGCGCCGGCGCCGCGCGGCGGAGCGCGCGCTGCAAAGCAGCGAGGAATCGCGGGTCGAAAACGCCGAGGCCCTGTTCGAGGAGAAGGAGCGCGCTCAGGTCACGCTCAACTCGATCGGCGATGCGGTGGTGAGCACGAACTTCTGGGGGCGCGTGACCTATTTGAACGTCGTCGCCGAGCGCATGACGGGCTGGTCGCAAGGGGAGGCCTCGGGCCGGGCGGTCGACGACGTGTTCCGACTGATCGACGCGGCGACGCGCACCCAGATACCGAACCCGACCGTGCGCGCCATCATCGAGGACACGACGGTCGGAGTCGGCAGCGATTGCATGCTGATCCGCCGCGATGGCATCGAGGTCGCGGTCGAGACCTCCGCGGCTCCCATCCACGACCGCCACGGCGGCGTGATCGGCTCGGTGATGGTCGCGCACGATGTGACGACCGCCCGGGAGCTCTCGCACAAGCTCGCGCGCCTCGCCCTGCACGACACGCTCACCGATGTGCCGAACCGCACGTTGCTCAACGATCGGCTCGATCAGGCGATCATGCGCGCACAGCGCAGCGGCACCTCGGTCGCCCTCCTATTCGTCGACCTCGACCGCTTCAAGCACATCAACGACTCGCTCGGTCACGCCGTGGGAGATGAGCTGTTGAAGTCGGTCGCGCGGCGACTGCTCGGCTGCGTGCGCAGCTCCGACACCGTGAGCCGCCAGGGGGGCGATGAGTTCCTGATCCTGCTCGAGGAGATCACGCAGCCGCATGATGCCGCGGTGTGCGCCGAGAAGATCATCAGCGCGCTCGATGCCCCGCACCGCATCGGCGAGCACGACCTGCACGTCACCGCGAGCGTCGGCATCGCGACCTTCCCGGGCGATGCGCAGGATACCGACACGCTGCTGCGCAATGCGGACTTTGCGATGTACCAGGCGAAGTACACCGGACGCAACAACTATCAGTTCTTCAAGCCCGAGATGAACGCCAACGCGATGGAGCGACAATCGGTCGAGATGGAGCTGCGCCAGGCGATCGAGCGCCAGGAGTTCGTCCTCAATTATCAGCCGAAGGTCAATCTGACCACCGGCACGATCGTCGGGGTCGAGGCGCTCATCCGCTGGCACCGCCCGATGCGCGGCATCATACCGCCCGGCCAGTTCATTCCGATCGCGGAGGAATCCGGTCTGATCCTGCCGATCGGGCGCTGGGCGCTCGAGAAGGCGTGTCGCCAGGCGCGCGCCTGGCAGGAGAGCGGCCAGGCCCCGATGTCGGTGGCGATCAACGTCTCGGCGGTCGAGCTTCGGGCGAAGGATTTCCTGGCGAACGTACGTCGCATCCTGCAGAGCTCGCGTCTCGAGCCTCGCTTTCTCGAGATCGAGCTCACCGAGACCTTCATGATGCAGGACTGGAAGTCGACGGCCGAGGTGCTGAAGGCGCTGAAGTCGCTGGGGGTGCGCATCGCGCTCGATGATTTCGGCACCGGCTACTCGAGCTTGAGCTACATGAAGCGCTTTCCGATCGATGCGCTCAAGATCGATCAATCGTTCGTGCGCGACATGACCACCGATATGGACGATGCGAGCATCGTGAGCGCGGTGATCGACATGGGCCGCAGCCTGCACATGCGGGTGATCGCCGAGGGCATCCAGACGCATGACCAGCTGCTGTTCCTTCAGGACCGGCAGTGCCCGGAAGGCCAGGGCTTTTTCTTCGGCCCGCCGGTGCCCGCCTCGCAGCTCACCGATTTTCTCTCGAGGCACGGCACCGAGCACTCGCTCTCCGACTGGGTTCAGACCCGCAGCGCCGGCGGCCGGTAGCGCGAGCCGGCTCGGCTGCCGTCGAATGGCCGATCAGAACGCGCGCGCGCCGCACCCGGCCTCATGGGGCGCGAAACCTCAGAGCGTCGGAACGAGATCCTTGAGATAGCCCGCGAAGTCTGCGCCGAGGCTCGGGTGCTTGAGCGCATACTCGACCGTCGCCTGCAGATAGCCCAACTTGCTGCCGCAGTCATAGCGCTTGCCCTCGAACTCGAAGGCATACACCGCCTCGCGCTGCATCAGTCGCGCGATGCCGTCGGTGAGCTGGATCTCACCGCCCGCTCCCGCTCCGATCTTCGCGAGGTCCTCGAAGATCGGCGCCGTGAGCAGATAGCGCCCGACCACGGCGAGGGTCGACTGCGCCTTGTCGGGCTTCGGTTTCTCGACGATGTGGGAGATCTTCCCGACCCGGTCCTTGATCGGCTTCTCGAGCGTCACGATACCGTACTTGTCGGTGTCCTGCCGCGGCACGTTCTGCACGCCGATGACGCTGCCGCCGTACGCGCCGAACACATCCGCCATCTGCTTGAGACACGACACGGGCGCATCGATCAGATCGTCCGCAAGGTGCACCATGAAGGGCGCGTTGCCCACCACCGGGCGCGCGCAGAGCACCGCATGTCCAAGCCCGAGGGGTGCGGGCTGACGGATGTACACGCAGGACGCCCAGCTCGGCAGGATGCCGTGCAGGGCATCGAGGAGCTCCTGCTTGCCCTGCGCCTGCAGCGCTTCCTCGAGCTCCGGATCGCTGTCGAAGTGATCCTCGATCGCCCGCTTCGAGCTGCCCGTGATGAATACCAGCGTCTCGGCGCCTGCGGACAGCGCCTCGTCCACCGCATACTGGATCAGCGGCTTGTCGACGATCGGCAGCATCTCCTTGGGACTCGCCTTGGTGACCGGAAGGAAGCGCGTGCCGCGGCCCGCGACGGGGAATACACAGTTTTTGACGAGCTGGGGCATGAGGAAATGATAGCGGATTTTCAACGCAGTTTTACGATCGCATAAGGCTCGAAGCTGTCCCAGCACTGACACGCGGGGCAGTGCCAGTAGAACCCGCGGCCCGCAAACCCGCACTCGCTGCAGCGGTACTTCTCGGCATGCGCGAGCAGCGCGCCGATCTCCTGTGCGACGCGCTCGACCTCCCCGGATGCCGCTTCCCAGAAGGCATGCAGGGTGGGATCCTTGAGGAACACGCTCTCGAGTGATTCACGCAGCACGGGCGCCGTGGCGACGCCGGCCAGGATCGCGGCGAACGCCAGGCGCTTGCGATCGCCCTCCTCGCCTGCATGCGCCCGATGCACGAGCTCCGCAAGCGCCTCGTCACGGCCGGCGGGGCCGACGAGCGCGAGCAGATGCGGCAGCTCCTCCTGCAAAAGCTTGGGCGATGCCTCAAGAGCGCGTTTCACCAGACGCACCGCGAGCGAGCGCTCGCCCTGCCGCTCGGCGATCTGCGCCCGCAGCAGCGCCGCGCGCGGCATGGGCTCGACCTCGCCGCGCGCCTCGCGCAGCAGGCTTCGCGCCTCATCGATCGCGCCTCGCTCGAGCGCAAGCGTCGCCAGCTCGCAGCGATAGTGCGCGGCAACCAACCGGGGCGGCGCCGCATCGATGCGCTCGAGCCGGCGATAGATCTCGAGCGCCTGCGCCCACTCATGCTGGCGCTCGTAGACGCCGCGCAGCGCATCGAGCGCGCTCGCACGCAGCCGCGGCACCTCGGCAACCTCCGCGAGCAGCCCTTCGGCCCGATCGAGCAATCCAGCGCGCAGGTAATCCTGCGCGAGCGCGAGCAGCGCCTGCTCGCGATGCTCGCGCGCGAGACTCTGGCGCGCGAGCAGGCTCTGATGGATGCGAATGGCCCTCTCGACTTCCCCGCGCCGACGGTACAGCGAGCCGAGTGCGAAGTGCGTCTCGATCGTGTCGGCGTTCGCCTCCATCAATCGTAGAAACAGATCGAGCGCGCGATCGGGCTGCTCCGTGACGAGATAATCGAGACCGGTCAGGTAGTCGGGATGGAGCTTCCCGAAGGGCAGCGGCAGACGCTTGCCCCAGCCGAAGTGGCCCGCGAGGATGCCCACCACCAGGGCGGCCAGAATGAGCGCAAGACTCAGGAGCGAGAGGTCGGACATCGTGGCGCCCTGCGCCCCGTCGCCGCCGTGGGCCGCGCGAGCGCGAGGTCCCTAATCGCGGATCGGTTGATCGGCACCGTCGTTGACGCGCTCGCGCAGATCCTTGCCCGGCTTGAAGTGCGGGACGTGCTTGCCGGCGAGGGCCACCGCCTCGCCCGTCTTCGGGTTGCGGCCCTGCCGCGGCGGGCGAAAGTGCAGCGAGAAGCTGCCGAAGCCGCGAATCTCGATGCGCTCGCCCGTGGCGAGTGCATCGCTCATGATCTCCAGCAACTGCTTGACGGCGAGCTCCACGTCCTTCGCCGGCAAGTGCTTTTGTTTGGCCGAAATGATCTCGATCAGTTCCGATTTGGTCATCATCGATCCCAAGGACCCACTCGAGATGGGAGCGTTTCGAGCGGCGGCGGCCGCGAACGACCGCCGCCGATAAGAATTATTCTAGTCCTGACCGGAAATCTGCTCTTTCAGAAGATCTCCCAGGCTCGTTCCGGTCGGCGCATCCGTTCGGTAGTTCTGCATGGCCTCCTGCTCCTCATGAATGTCCTTCGCCTTGATCGAGAGCGAGATGCTGCGACCCTTGCGATCGACCCCGGTGAACTTCGCCTCGACTTCCTCACCCACCTTGAGCAGCAAGCGCGCATCCTCGACGCGATCGCGAGACAGCTCCGATGCCCGCAGTTGCCCATCGACGCCACCACCGAGATCGATGACGGCGCCCTTGGCGTCGACCTCGCGAACGACGCCGCGCACGATGCTGCCCTTGGGATGCTCGGCGATGTAGGCCGAGAAGGGATCCTTGGCGAGCTGCTTCACCCCGAGGCTGATGCGCTCGCGCTCCGGATCGATGGCGAGCACCATGGCGTCGACCTGCTGTCCCTTCTGATAGCTGCGCACCGCCTCCTCGCCCGGCATGTCCCAGGAGATATCCGACAGATGCACGAGGCCGTCGATGCCGCCGGCCAGCCCGATGAAGATGCCGAAGTCGGTGATCGACTTGATCTGCCCGCTCACCTTGTCGCCACGATTGTAGTTCTCGGCGAATTCTTTCCACGGATTGGTCTTGCACTGCTTGATGCCGAGACTGATGCGCCGACGCTCCTCGTCGATATCGAGCACCATCACCTCGACTTCCTGGCCGACGTGCACGACCTTCGCCGGATTCACGTTCTTGTTGGTCCAGTCCATCTCCGAGACGTGCACCAGACCCTCGACGCCCTCCTCGATCTCGACGAAGCAGCCGTAGTCGGCGATGTTCGTCACCTTGCCGAAGAGGCGCGTGTTCGCGGGATAGCGGCGGGCGATGTTCTGCCATGGATCGGCGCCGAGCTGCTTCAAGCCGAGCGATACCCGCTGGCGCTCGCGGTCGAACTTGAGGATGCGAACGTCGATCTCCTCACCGACCTTCACCACCTCGGAGGGGTGCTTGACGCGCTTCCATGCCATGTCGGTGATATGCAGCAACCCGTCGATGCCGCCGAGGTCCACGAAGGCGCCGTAGTCGGTGAGATTCTTGACGACGCCGCGCACCGCCGCGCCTTCCTGCAGATTGTCGAGAAGCGCCGAGCGCTCGGCGCTGTATTCCTGCTCGACGACCGCACGGCGCGAGACCACGACGTTGTTGCGCTTCTGGTCGAGCTTGATCACCTTGAATTCGAGCGGCTTGTTCTCGAGGTACGAGGGATCGCGCACCGGGCGCACGTCCACGAGGGACCCCGGCAGAAATGCCCGCACGTTGTCGATCTCGACGGTGAAGCCGCCCTTGACGCGCCCGGTGATGACACCGGTCACGACTTCCTGCTTCTCGAATGCCGTCTCGAGACGAGTCCAGGTGCGGGCGCGCTTGGCTTTCTCGCGCGACAATCGGGTCTCGCCGGACCCGTCCTCGACGCTGTCGAGGGCCACCTCGACGGTCTCGCCGACCGCCACCTCGATCTCGCCCTTCTCGTTCTTGAACTGATCGGAAGGAATGACCGCCTCGGACTTCAGTCCGACGTTGACGATCACGTAATCCTGCCCGACTTCGACGATCAGCCCATTCAAAATCGTGCCAGGTCGAATGCGCTGGCTCGCAATACTCTGTTCAAACAGTTCCGCAAAACTTTCGGTCATGTGTCGCCTATGCGCCCTGGCACCGTTCCCGTGTGTCGCAAGGGTTGTTACAAAAGACGACGATCGATCCGTGATCGCCGCAAATCCAAAGCTCCGCCTTAAATCCTATTCCGCTTTCCGCCGCAGACGCTTGCGCGCAAGATCGAGCACCCGTGCCACCACCTCCTCGACCGGCAAGCCGGTCGTGTCCAGCTGGACCGCGTCGGCACTCGCGACCAGGGGTGAGGTGGCGCGCGACATATCGCGCCGGTCTCGCTCCGCTATCTCTTGCGAAAGGGCGGCAAGGGTAGCAGCAACCCCCTTTTCTTTCAACTGCTTATGGCGCCTTTGCGCGCGCTCTTCAGCGCTTGCCGTGAGGAATATCTTGAGGGCGGCGTGCGGAAATACAACGGTTCCCATGTCGCGCCCGTCGGCCACCAGACCGGGCGGTCGTGCAAAGGCCCGCTGGCGCGCCAGCAGCGCCGCGCGCACGGCGGGTAATGCGGCCACCCGGGAGGCGTCGTTGCCCGCCTCCTCGGTGCGAATCTCGTTCGTGACCTCCTGCCCGGCGAGCCACACCTGCTCCTCGCCGGCCGCGTCGATCGAGAAACGGATGTCGAAGCGCTCGGCCAGGCGGGCGAGGCCGGCCGCATCATCGAGCGCGATGCCGGAGCGACGCCCCGCCAGGGCGACCAGCCGGTACAGCGCACCGCTGTCGAGGAGATGCAGATCGAGCGCGCGCGCAACGGCGCGACTCACCGTGCCCTTCCCCGAGCCCGAAGGCCCGTCGATCGTGATCACGGGCACCCCGGGGGAGGCGGCGCTCGGGACCGTCATGCAGGATCCGTCTGCTCGATGAGATCGAGACCGAGCGAGCGTGCGCGCTCGACGAAGCCCGGGAATGAGGTCGCGACGTTGGCCACGTCGCGAATGCGAATCGGCGCGGCGGCGCGAAGGCTCGCGACCGCAAAAGACATCGCGACCCGGTGATCGCCGCGGCTGTCGACTTCTGAACCCCGAAACGCCGCCCCCTCGGGGCGTCCCTCGATCTCGAGACCATCCGGCCGTGCCCTGTGCGGCACACCGAGCGCTTCGAGCCCCGCGCTCATGGTGGCCAGCCGGTCGCTCTCCTTGACCCGCAGCTCCTCGGCACCGCTCACGACGGTGGTGCCGCGCGCGCAGGCCGCGGCAACGAAAAGCGCGGGAAACTCGTCGATTGCGAGCGGCACGAGCTCGGCCGGCACGACGATGCCCTGAAGCGGTGCGCGGCGCACATGGAGCGAGGCGACGGGCTCACCCCCGGCGAGACGCTCGTGGCGGACCTCGATGCGCGCGCCCATGCGGCGCAGGATCTCGAGCAATCCGGTGCGGGTCGGGTTGACACCGACGTTCTCGAGCACGATCCCCTCCCCGTCCGCGGCGAGCAGCGCCGCCACGATGAAAAAGGCGGCCGATGAGAAATCCCCCGGCACCTCAAGATCGAGCGGCGCAAGCCGCTCAGGCGGCGTGAGCGTGGTGATGAGCGCCTCTCTTTGAATGCGCACGCCGCAACCCTCGAGCATGCGCTCACTGTGATCCCGGCTCACCGCGGGCGCAATCACGGTGGTCTCGCCGTCGGCGTAGAGCCCGGCGAGGAGCAGCGCGGATTTGACCTGGGCGCTCGCGACCGGCATCGCGTAGCGGATGCCGTGCAGCGCCCGCCCGCCGCTGATACGCAGCGGCGGACGGCCGTCCTCGGTGCGGATGTCGGCGCCCATGGCGCGCAGCGGCTGCGCCACACGCTCCATCGGCCGTCGCATGAGGGATGCATCGCCGATGAGCTCGCTCGAAAAGGCCTGCCCGGCGAGCAAGCCCGCGAACAGGCGCATCGCGGTGCCCGCGTTGCCCATGTCGAGGGGGCTGCGCGGCGCCTCGAGGCCGTGCAGTCCCACTCCGCGCACCCGCACCTCGGTGCTCGCGGGCTGCTCGATGGGCACCCCGAGCGAGCGCAGCGCGGCGAGGGTCGCCAGGCAATCCTCGCCGGCGAGGAAACCGCGGATGCGGCTCGGTCCCTCGGCAATGCCGGCCAGCATGAGCGCGCGGTGCGAGATCGACTTGTCGCCCGGCACCTCGGTGGTGCCCGCGATGCGCGCGGCCGGCCGCGCGAGGAAGCTGCGCATCACAGCACCGCCCGCGGGTAGGAGCCGAGCACCTTGAAGAGGGAGCTGCGCTTCTCGAGCGAGCTCAGGGCCTTCGCGAGCGGCGTATCACTCACGTGGCCCTCGACGTCGATGAAGAACACGTAGTCCCACTTGCGCTTGTGCGAGGGGCGCGACTCGATGCGCGTCATGTTGATGCGATGCTTGGCGAGCGGCTCGAGCAGACGGAACAGCGCTCCCGGATCATCGGTGTCCGCGGTGGAGACCAGCAAGGTGGTGCGATCGGCGCCGCTGCGGCTGAAGAGCTTGCGGCCGACCACCAGAAAGCGGGTGGTGTTGTCGGCCCGGTCCTCGATCTCATTCGCAAGGAGCGTGAGACCGTAGATCTCGGCGGCCGCGCGGCTCGCGATCGCCGCCGTGCCCCGCTCGTCGCGGGCCCGGCGGGCTCCCTCGGCATTGCTCGAGACCGCGATGCGCTCCACATCGGGCAGATGCTGATCGAGCCAGCCGCGGCATTGCGCGAGCGCCTGAGCGTGGGCGCAGATGCGCTGCACCTCGCTGGTTGCGGCCATGCGGCCCATGAGGTGATGGCTCACGCGCAGCTCCACCTCACCGCAGATCTTCAGCGAGGAGGCGAGAAACATGTCGAGCGTGTGGTTGACCGTGCCCTCGGTCGAGTTCTCGATGGGCACGACGCCGAAATCGGCGATCCCGCCCTCGACCTCGTGGAATACCTCATCGATCGCGGGCAACGGCAACGCGCGCACCGAGGAGCCGAAGTGCTTGTAGACCGCAGCCTGGGTGAAGGTGCCTTCGGGCCCGAGGAAGGCGACCTTGAGCGGCTCCTGCTGCGCGAGACAGGCCGACATGATTTCCCGAAACAGGCGCGCGATCTCCTCATCGCGCAGCGGCCCCGAATTGCGCTCGAGGGCCTTGCGCAGCACCTCCGCCTCGCGCTCCGGCCGATAGTAATCGACCGCCTTGCCCGTGGAGGATTTCGATACGCCGACGCGCTGCGCGAAGCGCGCGCGCTCATTGAGCAAGGCCTGGATCTGCGCATCGATCGAGTCGATGTGCCCGCGGATCGACTGCAGATCCCCCGGCGGCGTCGCCCCGGGACGCTGCGCTGTGCTCCTCGTGGGACTGGCCGAGGCGGTCGGCGCGGCGCGCGGCGCCTGCGGGGCGCCCCGAGCGCGGGCGCGACTGCGTTGCGGGCGCTTCCTCATGCGCGCACCCGCTCGAACTCGCGCATGAACTCGACGAGCGCGTGCACGCCCTCGAGCGGCATCGCGTTATAGAGGCTCGCGCGCATGCCGCCCACGGCGCGGTGGCCCTTGAGGTGCATGAGACCCTGCGCTGCAGCCGCCTCGATGAAGGCCGCATCGATCTCAGCCGAGCCGGTGCTGAAGACCACGTTCATGCATGAGCGCGAGGCGGGCGCGACGTGACTCTTGAAGAGCGCCGAGGCGTCGAGCGCCGCATAGAGTGCGCCGGCCTTGGCCTCGTTGCGCTGGGCCATCGCCTCGAGACCGCCGTGCTTCTTCAGCCACTGGAGCACCCGTGCGGCCACGTACCAGGCGAAGGTGGGCGGGGTGTTGAGAAGCGAGCGCTCCTCGGCGATGCGGCGATAATCGAAGACCGAGGGCGTTTCCGGACGGGCGCGACCGAGAAGCGCCTTCTTGACGATGACGAGCGTGAGGCCGGCGGGTCCGAGATTCTTCTGCGCGCCCGCGTAGATCAGCGCAAAGCGCGACACATCGAGAGGGCGCGAGAGGATCGACGAGGAGAAGTCCGCGACGAGCGGCACGGAGCCCGTGGCGGGCACGTAGGGAAACTCCACCCCGCCAATGGTCTCGTTCGGTGTGTAATGCACGTAGGAGGCTCGCCGGTCGAGATCGATCTCATCCTGAGCAGGGACGCGGGTCCCATCGGTCGCCGCCGCGATGCGCACATCGAGATAGCGGCGCGCCTCGGCGATGGCTTTTTTCGACCAGTAGCCTGAATCGATGTAGTCGACGCGTGAGCCCGGAGCGGTGAGGTTCAGCGGAACGAGCGCGAACTGCGCACTCGCGCCCCCCTGCATGAACAGCACCTCGTAATCAGCGCCGACGCCGAGAAGCTCGCGCACATCCTGCTCGGCTTGCGCCGCGAGGCGCATGAACTCGGCCCCGCGGTGGCTCACCTCCATGACCGAGGCGCCGCTGCGATTCCAATCGATCAGCTCCTCGCGAACCTGCTCGAGGACCTCGACCGGCAGCATCGCCGGGCCCGCCGAGAAATTGTACGGCCGCACCCCGCTGCCTCAGGCGGCCCCGCCGGCCCCATTGGTGTCGCCGGGACCTGCGCCGAGATCGCCGTCAGACTCTCCGGGCTCGCCGGAATCAGCATCAGGGGAATCAGGGGACTCGGCGGGTTCACCGGCGGCCTCGCCCTCGATGCGCTCGAGCCCCGAGAGCTGATCGCCCTCCTCCAGCCGGATCAGCCGAACCCCCTGGGTGTTGCGCCCGACGACCGAGATGTCGCTCACCGGGGTGCGCACCAGCGCACCGCCCTGGCTCATGATCACGACCTCATCGTCGAGCCGCACCTGCAACGCGCTCACCATCTGGCCGTTGCGATCGGTGATCTGCAATGCGATCACGCCCTGGCCGCCGCGGCCGTGGCGGGGAAAATCCTCGAGCGGGGTGAGCTTGCCGAAGCCGTTCTGCGAAGCGGTGAGAATGTAGCCCGCGGATTCACCGACGATGAGCGCGTTCACCCGCTGATCCTCGGCGAGCTTGATGCCCCGCACGCCGGCGGCCTCGCGGCCCATCGGCCGCACCTCTTCCTCCGCAAAGCGGATCGCCTTACCGCCCGTGGTGAAGAGCAAAATGTCGCGGGTGCCGTCGGTCAGCGAGACACCCACCAGCTTGTCGCCCGGATCGAGAGCGACCGCAATGATGCCCGCGGCGCGCGGACGCGAGAACGCGGCGAGCGGGGTCTTCTTCACCGTTCCGTGGCTCGTCGCCATGAACACGAACTTACCTTCCTCGAACTCCTTGATCGAGAGCAGCGCACTGATGCGCTCGCCCTCCTGCAGCGGCAGCAGATTGACGATGGGCTTGCCGCGCGAGCCGCGGCTGGCCTGCGGCAGCTGATAGACCTTGAGCCAGTACACCTTGCCGCGATCCGAGAAGCACAGGAGCGTATCGTGGGTGTTGGCGAGGAACAGCTTGTCGATGAAGTCCTCGTCCTTCACCGCGGTCGCCGCCTTGCCGCGTCCACCGCGCCGCTGCGCCTGATAGGCGGACACCGGCTGCGCCTTCGCGTAGCCGCCGTGCGAGAGCGTCACCACCACATCCTCGGGCGAGATCAGATCCTCGATCGTCAGATCCTCGTGGTTGCTGATGATCTCGGTGCGCCGCCGGTCGGCGAACTCGGTGCGCATGTCCTCGAGCTCGGTGCGGATCACACTCATCAAGCGCTCGGGGCGCGCCAGGATGTCGGCGAGATCGCGAATCTGCACGAGCAGCTGAGCGAACTCCTCGATGATCTTGCTCTGCTCGAGTCCGGTGAGCCGATGCAGGCGCATATCGAGAATGGCTTGGGCCTGCGTCTCGGTGAGCCGGTAACCACCCGGGCCGAGCCCGAGGGGACTCGTCTCGCCCTCGGGCCGGGTGCTGATGCCGCCGGCGCGCGCAAGCATCTCGGGGACCGCACCGGGGGCGAAGGTGCGCGCGACGAGGGCCGCGCGGGCCTCCGCGGGCGAGGGCGAGGCCTTGATGACCGCGATGATCTCGTCGATGTTCGCGAGCGCGATCGCGAGACCCTCGAGGATGTGCCCCCGCTCGCGCGCCTTTCGCAGCTCGTACACGGTGCGTCGCGTGACGACCTCGCGCCGATGGTGCAGGAAGGCCTCGAGCATCTCCTTCAGGCTCAACAGGCGCGGCTGTCCGTCCACCAGCGCGACCATGTTGATGCCGAAGATGGTCTCCATCGGGGTCT
>DATGIA010000088.1:0-27409 GCA_035307465.1 Steroidobacteraceae bacterium | reverse complement strand
TGTTGCGCGCATAGAGCTCGGCGAGCTTCACCTGGAAGCCATAGCCCGCATCGCTCACGAGCAGCCAGCGGTCCTCGGGCTCGCCGATCAGCACCGCGGCAAAAGTCGCGCCGTCCGGCGGATCGAGCGTCGAGGAGAGCGGCTCACCATAACCGCGCGCCGCCGGCAGCTGGTGCGCGTCGAGGCTGTATGCCCGACCGGTCGAGTCGATGAAGACGGCCTGCTGCAGATTGCGCCCACGGGCCGCAGCCTGGAACTCATCGCCGCTCTTGTAGGCGAGCGCGCGCGCATCGATGTCGTGGCCCTTGGCTGCGCGCACCCAGCCGAGACGCGAGAGCACCACGGTGGTCGGCTCGCTCGTGAGCAGCTCCGTCTCCGAGATCGCCTGGGCGGCCTCGCGCTCGACCAGCTTGGTGCGCCGCGCATCACCGTATTCCTCGGCGTCCTGCAAAAGCTCCTCGCGCACGAGCTTGGTCAAGCGCGCCCTGCTCTTGAGAATGCGGTCGATCTCATCGCGCTCCTCGGCGAGCCGCTTCTGCTCCTCGCGGATCTTCATCTCCTCGAGGCGCGCGAGATGACGCAGCTTGGTCTCGAGGATGGCCTCTGCCTGCTCCTCCGAGAGCTTGAAGCGCTTGATGAGCACAGGCTTGGGCTCATCCTCGCGGCGCACGATGCGGATCACCTCGTCGAGATTGAGATAGGCGATCAGCAACCCGTCGAGGATGTGCAGGCGCGCGCTCACTTTCTCGTGCCGATGCTTCAGTCGACGCGTGACGGTGGCCTTGCGGAACTCGAGCCACTCGAGCAGCAGCTGCTTCAGGCCCATGACGCGCGGTCGGCCGTCGAGGGCGATCACGTTGAGATTCACGCGGTAGTTGCGCTCGAGATCGGTGGTGGCGAACAAGTGGTTCATGAGCTCCACCACGTCCACCCGGCTCGACTTCGGCACGATCACGAGGCGCGTCGGGTTCTCGTGATCCGACTCATCGCGCGTGAAATCAACCATCGGCAGCTTCTTCTGCTGCCGCAATACCTCGATCTGCTCGAGCACCTTGGCGCCCGATACCTGGAAGGGCAGCGCATCGATGACGATCTCGCCGTCCTCGATCGTGTAGGTGGCGCGCGCCTTGAAGCTGCCGTTGCCGCTCTCATACATCTGCACGAGATCGGCGCGTGGCGAGACTATTTCCCCGCCCGTGGGCAGGTCGGGACCCTTGACGTGCGCCATGATCTTGCGCGTCGTGAGGTCGGGATCATCGAGAAGCGCAACGCAGGCGTTCACGACCTCGCGCAGATTGTGCGGCGGAATGTCGGTCGCCATGCCGACCGCGATTCCCGAGCCGCCGTTGAGCAGCAGATTCGGCACACGGGCGGGCAGCAGCGTCGGCTCCTCGAGAGAGCCGTCGAAATTCGGCACCCATTCGACCGTTGCGGAGTCGAGCTCCTCGAGCAGCAGGTCGGCGTAGCGAGTGAGGCGTGACTCGGTGTAGCGCATGGCGGCGAAGGACTTCGGATCGTCCGTCGAGCCCCAGTTGCCCTGCCCGTCCACGATCGGGTAGCGATAAGAGAAGTCCTGCGCCATGTGCACCATGGCCTCGTAGCACGCCGAATCGCCGTGCGGATGGAACTTGCCGATGACGTCGCCGACGGTGCGTGCAGATTTCTTGTGCTTCGCGCCCGCCGCCAGGCCAAGCTCGCTCATCGCGTAGATGATGCGCCGCTGCACGGGCTTCAGGCCGTCGCTCAAGGACGGCAGCGCGCGATCGAGGATCACGTACATCGAGTAGTCGAGGTAGGCGCGCTCGGCAAAGGACTTGAGGGGCTCCCTCTCGATGCCTTCGAAATTCAGCTCTTGATCTTTCATGCCAACGGGCCTGCCGGGTCTAGATGCGCGCCAGATTGCCCTTGCTCTCGAGCCATTCGCGGCGGTCGCCCGCGCGCTTCTTGGCAAGCAGCATGTCGAGCAGCTGGTCGGGGTTGTCGCGGGCCTCGATGGTGAGCTGCACCAGACGGCGCGTCTGCGGCGCCATCGTCGTCTCGCGCAGCTGGGTTGCGCTCATCTCGCCCAGGCCCTTGAAGCGGGTGACGACCGCCTTGATACGCGAGTTGGCGGCGGCGATGCGCGCGAGCTCGCGCTCGCGCTCGCGCTCATCGAGCGCGTACACCACTTCCTTGCCGGCGTCGATGCGAAACAGCGGGGGCATGCAGACATAGACATGTCCGGCGGCCACCAACGGGCGGTAGTGGCGCAGGAACAGCGCGCACAGCAGTGTTGCGATGTGCTGCCCGTCGCTGTCCGCATCAGCAAGGATGCAGATCTTGTGATAGCGCAGACCCGACAGGTCGGTTGCGGAGGGGTCGACGCCGATGGCGATGCTGATGTTGTGCACCTCCTGCGATTGCAGCACCTCGCTCGAATCCGCTTCCCAGGTGTTTAGGATCTTGCCGCGCAGCGGCATGATCGCCTGAAACACGCGGTCGCGTGCCTGCTTCGCGGAGCCGCCCGCCGAATCGCCCTCGACGAGGAACAGCTCGGCGCGCTCGGGATCCTGATTGACGCAGTCGGCCAGCTTGCCGGGCAGAGTCGCCCCCGATCCGGTGCGCTTGCGCTCGATCTTCTGGCTGTCCCTGACGCGCTGCTGCGCCTTGGCGATCGCGCCCATGGCGATCTTCTCGCCCTGGTCGGGATGTTGATTGAGCCACAGCGCGAAAGCGTCCTTGATCACGCCCTGGACGATGCCGGCCGATTCGCGCGAGGACAGCTTCTCCTTGGTCTGGCCGGCGAACTGCGGCTCGCGCATCTTCAAGGACAGCACGAAGCTCACCCCGTCCCACACGTCCTCGGGAGTGAGCTTGAGCCCGCGCGGTACGAGATTGCGGAATTCGCAAAACTCGCGCACCGCATCCGCAACCCCGACGCGCAGTCCGTTGACGTGCGTGCCGCCTTCCGTGGTCGGGATCAGATTGACGTAGCTTTCGGCCACGCGCTGATCGGACTCGATCACCCAGGCAAAAGCCCAGTCGAGGTTGCCGCCCTCGATGTCGCGCTTGCCATAGAAGGTCTCGGTGGGCAGCCATTGCCCCTTGCCGAGCTGCTCGGCGAGGTACTCGTGCAGGCCGCCCGTGTAGAACCACGTGTCCTTCTCGCCGGTGATCTCGTTGAAGAGCGAGACCTTCAGGTTCGGGCACAGCACCGCCTTGGCGCGCAGCACCTGCTTCAGGCTCGGCACCGCAAACTTGTCCGTGTCGAAGTACTTTGGATCCGGCCAGAAACGGATGGTGGTGCCGCTCCTCGACTTGGGCACTTCGCCCACGACCTCGAGCTTGGAGCTCGGTTTGCCGTTCGCGAAGCTCAGGTTGTATTCCTTGCCTCCGCGCCGTACCCAGCACTCGAGGTGCTTCGAGAGCGCGTTCACCACCGAGACGCCGACGCCGTGCAGGCCGCCGGCATGCTGATAGGTCTTGTCGTTGAACTTGCCACCCGCGTGCAGCCGGGTGAGGATCAGCTCGACACCGCTGATCTTCTCCTTCGGATGGATGTCGACCGGCATCCCGCGGCCGTTGTCCTCCACCTGACATGATCCGTCCTTGAACAAGGTGACCGTGATCGAGTCACAGTGGCCGGCGAGCGCCTCATCGACGCTGTTGTCGATGACCTCGTGCGCCAGATGATTCGGGCGTGTCGTGTCGGTGTACATCCCCGGTCGCCGGCGCACCGGATCGAGGCCGCTCAACACTTCGATGTCGGACGCGGTATAGGTCGATGCCATCGATTACCTCGGTTGGACGGCGGCGGAGTCTAGCACGCGCTGCGAGCAAGTCCGCCATCGGCCCCAGGGGCGCCTTCGACGGGGCGATGGGAATCGCCCGCACTGCGGCCTCTGGCGGCAGCAGCGCGTTTCCGCTATCGTCGCGCGCCATGGGAATAGCGAGCGCACAGAACCTCGTCAAAAGCCTGCCCGTGCTGCCGCGCCCGTACGGCATTCGTGTTCGCCTGCGGCCGGGGGATCCCTTCGCCAAGCTCCTGGGCAGCGACTGGCAGAGGACCCATTGGTTCTTCACCGCTGCCGAGCGTGACCGGGTTCTGGCCGACATGAGCCGCCGCCACGAGTACTCGCGCATCGGCGATCGTCCCGCGCTCGTCTTCGAGAAGGTCGAGAACCTCGCCGAGAGCCGCAGCTTGTAGTCGCGCACGTCGAGAGCTCACGAGCAGCCCCGGCTTGTGCATCGACCGCACTAGAACGTGCGGCCTAGAAAAAGATAGTAGCCGAACGTCCCCTTGTTATCGTACCCGGTGCCCACGTACACCGGGCCGAGATAGGTATCGAAGGCAACGAACACGGAGCTGTCCTTGTGCGCGCTGCCCAACGCGATGTCGCCGAAGTGCGTCCACGTCCCGCCGAGCTCGAATGAAGCGCCGAGATAGATCGGCACGTCGAAAAATCCCTCCCCGCCGCGTCCTACGCGACGAAAATAGATGGCGCGCGCAATCGCATAGTCGGGCCCGAGAAGCGACAGGGGCGCGAGCCCCGACAGATTGAAGAAGCCTCCGAGCGAATAGAAATCCTCCACATCGGTGGTTTTGATCCTGCCATCCACCGTGCTGCCCGCCGAGGCCCACAACAGGACGGTGTTGCGCCCGCGCGAGAGCGCGGCCAGGTAGTCCGCGCTCACCTTGTCGAAAGCGACGTCTGCTCCGAGGTTCGTGCGATTCGCATCCCACTGCAGCGTGAAGGTCTGGCCGCTGCGCGGAAATTGCACGTTATCGAGCCGGTCGTAACTGAACTTCGTGAACAGCTCGCCGTTGTTGAACTGAGTGACGACGAGATTCGGACTGCCGTAGCGGTTGCGGATGAGTCCGGTGGTGCGATGCAGACCCACGCGCAGCTCCCCCCAGTTGCCGAGCTCACGGCCGACGTCGAAATCGCCCTCGACCTCGCGACTGCGAAAATCCGCGATCTCGTGATCACCGCTGTAGATCGGCAGGTCTCGGTCCTCGATGCGCGCGCTCGGCGCGACGAACCAGGTCCGCAACGCATCGAGCGGCTGGTAGAACTCGCTCGTGAGCTTAGGGTCGTAGCCGATCTGCGCATCGGTCAGCAGCTCGGCACCGAGCGAGTTGAGCTCCGTCAAGAGAAAGCGCGCGGCAGCGTTGTAGTAGCTGTTGCCCTGAAAGTTGTCCTGCAGGCCGAGCCCGAAACGCACGTAGTTCGGGCCCCAGGATTTGCGCCGCGCCTTGATCTCGAGCCCTTCCTCCTCGTCCGCGCCGCCCGGCGTCTCGCCGCTCGCTGCGCTCTGCGCCGGCGCCGCACCCGATTCGCCATCGGCTGCCGCAGGCCGGGTGGTCAGCGAATAGTCGAGGACCTCGAAGTAACCGAGGCCGTACAGCTCGGTGATCCGCGCGGCGACGGCGTCTGGAGCGAGCGGCTTGCCGATGAGAGGCCGCATCTCGGCGAGAATCGTCTTCTCATAGCGCCTCGATTGCGCGTCGATGCGCACGAAGCGAATCGTGGGCTCGCCCAGCGTGCGGTGCGCGCGGCGCTCGAGATAGGCGGCATAGGCGGCATCGCCCACGGCAAGAGGGGCAAGCTGCGATTCTGCCGCACGCGCCGCGAGCTCGCCCTGCGCGATCGTGGTTGCGGCGATGGTGAAATCGGTCGAGGGGGCATCACCGAGATGCGGCTCGATGACGAGGTCGTTGCGGCCGAGCAGCGCCTTCTCGCGATCTGCGTCCTTGCGCACCAGGATGGCGAGCATCTGGTTGGAGATGGACAGAGCCGAGTCGAGATCCTTGCGGGACTTCAACGGAAAGCTCACATCCGAGACGATCAGCAGATCCGGGTGCATCTCATGCGCGGTGCTGATCGGCAAGTTCTCGGCAAGGCCGCCGTCGACCAGCAAACGGCCCTCTGACTCGACGGGTGCGAACAGCCCTGGCGCCGAGATGCTCGCCCGCATGGCGAGGGCGAGATCACCCTGCGCCATGACGATGGGCTGGCCGTTCTCGAGATCGGTCGCCACCGCGCGAAACGGGGTTGGCAGCGCATCGAAATCGGTGTCGGTGGGATAGGACAGAGTGAGCTTGCGCAGCGTTTCCTGCAGCTTTTGCCCCTGGATGAACCCCTTCGGCAGCAACAGGTGCCGGTGCTGCAGGCCGATGGGCAAGCGCACGAGGAAATTGCGGTCATCTTGCTTGCGGCGAAAGGCGAGCTCGCGGCGCGGCGGTGCATCGCGAAACGCCTCCTGCCAGTCGACCGAGCGCATCGTCGCCTCGATCTCGCTCGCGCTCATGCCGCTCGCGTACAGCCCGCCGACGACGGCTCCCATGCTGGTGCCGGCGATGCAATCGATCGGCACCTGGAGTCTCTCGAGCACCTTGAGCACACCGATGTGCGCCATGCCGCGGGCCCCTCCGCCCGACAGCACGAGGCATACCCGCGGGCGCACCTCGGACTGTGTCCCGGTCGCGGACAAGGCGGCGGGGGCCTCGGCCGCGCTCCGCGCGGGCACAGGAGCGATCACACTGCCGAGCAGCGCTCCGGCAAGCAGCGCTGCGACGCCGAGCGGCCGAGAGCGAGTCCCCATCCCCATGGGGATGAGTTTAAAGCACGAAGTCGATGCTGGCCGCGGTAAAGACGTTGGTCGTGCGATCCCACGTGCCGTGGGCTACGAAGCGCGTGGCGGGGTTCGCGGCGCTGATCTTCGCCGCCTGCAGTTGCGTGGCAAAAGTCGTGAAGCTGCTGTAGTTCGCGAGCACCGTCGAGGAAGCGACCGCGGTGGTCGTTGTCGCGGTGAGCGGATTCCCGAACGAATAGCGGGGCGCGAAGGTCGTCTTGAAGCTCGCATAACTGGCCGGCGGCAGAGGCATGATGAGGGGGCTCGACGGCAAGGTCGTCATGTCGATGACCTCGGGCCCGATCCAGAGCTGCGCGCTCGTGGCACCGGTCAGGTCGAGCGCGAAATCGAGCGTTGAAAAGCTCAGAAAGGGGGTGGCCGTGCCGTTCCCGCTCCAGATCACCTCGATATTCGCGGGATCGCAGACCTGGCTGCTCTGACCGCATACCCCGGTGGGGCCCGCGCTGTAGGGCGGCCCGCCGCCCGCCTGGAGGCCTGCGACCTGCACCGAGGTCTCATCGTTCACCGCCACCGCCGAGAAATCCGGCGGCGCCGATCCGAAGGCGCTCACGTATCCACCGATGAACACCGGGTCACCAGCGGCGGTGCCCGCCGGCAAGGCGAGCGTGCCCGTGCTCACGGAAAATGCGCTCGGGCTCGGCGTGGTGGCGCCGTTGCCGGCAAAGTCATAGTCGCTCACGGGCCAGCCGTTGATGTCCTCGACGCTGATGACGAGCGAGCCCGAGCTCGAGGAGACGAGCGGTCCGAACAGCTCCGTCGATTGCAAGCGCACCGACCCCGTGTTCTGGCTCGAGGTGCCGGTCGCATCGATGGTCGCCTCGCCGTTTGCGGCGAGGCTGTAGAGTCCGCGCGCGACGATGTGCTGGCCGACGGCGATCGAATCGGAGTTGAGCGATGTGAGATTCTTGTTGTCGTCCGCGGTCACGATCGTGCCGCTTCCGAGCAGCACGTGCGCAGGCACGAACTGATACTCGAACACGTCCGCGGTGTTGAGCAGGAGCGTCGGATTCTGCAGGGTCAGCGTGTTGCCGGTGCGCGCGACGACCTCGCCGCTCACGCCCTCGGTGTACTGATCCTCGAGCGTGCTCGCGCCGACCACATAGCTGAGGTAGAACGTGCCCGCCGCGGCCTGGTTGAGGGAGTTGAAGTCGGGCAGGAACTGCGCATAGCCCGCGGTCATCGTGATCCCGGCGGACAGCCCGGCGAGGGCGGTGAGACCCGGAGCCCCGATGTAAGTCTTGCCATTCAGCGTCCACACGGTGTCGGGTCGGTTGAAGAGCGAGAGCGTGCCGATGTTATTGGCCTCATCGTAGAAAGGGCGCACATACAGAGAGTAGGTCTGCACGTCGAGGCTCGAATTGATAAGCGGGCCGCGCACCCGGATGACGCGGGTATCGGGCCGCTGCACGCCCACAGTGACGTACGGCTGAACCCGTACGCTCACCGGACTGGTCGTGGAATCGATGATCGTCGAGGCGCCGAGATCGAGATCCACCGCGAGCAGCTGCGCACTCGTCGAGGCGTAGGTCGGGGTGATCACCAGCGGGTTGGAGGGATCGAAATTGACCGTCACCGCATAGGTGGTCGGGGCCACGCCGGTATGCGCATCGAGCACCTTCGCCTGGACGGGCTTGCCGTTCACCTTGACGGCAATCACCGCGCTCGTGTAATCGAAGGTCACGGTCGCCGAGACGTAGGTGCCGATGGGAACTGCGCCGGATCCCCACATCTCGGCGATCTTCCCCACCGTGGTGAAATCGACGATCTCGGGCGTGCCGATCGCCGAGACCACCACGCCGTCGTTGCGGGTCAGGCTGACGGCGTCGATCGTGACGTTATAGGCTGCAAAGTCCGGGGTGGGCTCACTCTGCACCGTGACCCAGGCGAGACCATAGCCGCTCACATTGGGATTGTGGCCGCAACCGCCGAGCAAGGAGGTGCCGAGCAGAAGCGGAGCGAGCATTTTCAGGGCACGATTGAGCAACGATGAGTCCACGGACGCTTCCAGTGATGACGATGAGGGGGTCAAAGGGGGGCTAGAATAATGGCTTTCGAGACACCGCGTGCGGCAAAGTTCCGTGGGCGGCGCCGATGCACGAGTGCGGTCGGTCCTCGGGCCGGCACGCCACCTCTCAGCGGGCGACGGAGCGGCCGGAGCCCAAACGCCGCGCGCGCGGCACTTGCTGCGTGATGCAGTGGATGTTGCCTCCGCCGAGCAGCACCTCGCGGGTGGGCACGGCGATGATTCGGCGCGTCGGGAAAAGCCGCTTCAGAACGCGCATCGCCGCCGCATCGGTGCGCTCGCCGTAGCGCGGCATGACGATGCAGCGATTGGCGATATAGAAGTTGACGTACGAGGCGGCCAGACGATCGCCCGCCCGGCGCGGGCGGCTCCCCGCTCTCACATCGACGCCCGCAGCCTCCTCGGCGCTCATGTACAAGGGCCCGGGCTGAGCGATCTTGTGGATCGTCAGCGCACGTCCGCGCGCATCCCGGGCGCGACGCAGCCTCGCGAGGGCATCGGCGGAGATCTCGTACTGCGGATCACTGCGATCCTCGGTCCAGGTGAGGAGCACGTGACCGGGGCTCGTGAAGCACGCGAGCTCATCGATGTGGCCTCCGGTTTCGTCCAGGTACACGCCCGCACCCAGCCAGATCACCGTGCTGACACCGAGGTAGCGGCGCAACGCCGCCTCGATCTCGGTGCGGCTCATGCCGGCATTGCGATTGGGATTGAGCAGACATTCCTCGGTCGTGAGACAGGTGCCTTGCCCGTCGACGTGAATGGCGCCTCCTTCGAGAACGAGGGGTGCTCGATAGCGATCGGACGCCTCGATCTCGAGAACTTTTTGTGCGACCTCGGCATCGAGGTCCCACGGAAAATACAGCCCCCCGTCAAGGCCGCCCCAGGCGTTGAAGGTCCAGTGCACCCCGCGCCGCCGGCCTCGCGCATCGATCACGAAGGTCGGGCCCGAGTCGCGTATCCACGCATCGTCGCTCGAGATCTCCACGACCCGAACACTCGGCGGCAGCAGCGCGCGCGCGTGCTGAAATTGAGCCGCCGATGCGCCGACCGTGACAGGCTCGGCGGTTGCGATCGCGGCGGCGACCGCGGTGAAGCAGGCCTGGGCGGGTTTCGCGCCGTTGCGCCAGTTGTCGGGGCGCTCGGGCCAGAGCATCCAGCAGCCGTCATGCGGCTCGAACTCCGCCGGCATACGAAAGCCATCGCGCTCGGGTGTGGATGAAAGGGTGCGCACTGCTGGGTTCTCCGGCCGCGCATGCTAGCATTGCGCCGAAAATTTGGAGGAGCCCCCATGTCGAGCCAGCCCCCCGTCGTTCAGGCGCCCACGCAGGGCGAAAAGATCACGCTGGTCGGCGGCAAGCTGCGCGTCCCCGACCAGCCCATCATTCCCTTCATCGAAGGTGACGGCACCGGGCGCGACATCTGGCGCGCGAGCGTGCGCGTGCTCGATGCCGCGGTGGCCAAAACCTACGGTGGCCGGCGCACGATCCGCTGGATGGAGGTGTTCGCCGGCGAGAAGGCGAACAAGGCTTTCAATACGTGGCTGCCGGATGAGACCGTCGCTGCATGCCGCGATTACATGGTCTCCATCAAGGGGCCTCTCACCACACCCGTGGGCGGCGGGATTCGCTCGCTCAACGTGGCGTTGCGGCAGCTGCTCGATCTGTATGTGTGCCTGCGCCCCGTACGCTGGTTCAAGGGCGTGCCTTCGCCGGTGCGATCGCCGGAGAAGGTCGACATGGTCATCTTTCGGGAAAATACCGAGGACATCTACGCCGGCATCGAGTTCGAGGCGGGTAGCGGCGATGTGCGCAAGTTTCTCGAGCAATTCAAGCAAAGCTTTCCGAAGCAATATGCCAAGATCCGCTTCCCCGACAGCTCCGGCATCGGCCTGAAGCCCGTCTCGCGCGAAGGCACCGAGCGGCTGTTTCGCGCCGCGGTCGAATACGCGATTGCGAACAAGCGCAAGAGCGTGACGATCGTGCACAAGGGCAACATCATGAAGTTCACCGAGGGTGCCTTTCGCACCTGGTCCTACGAGCTCGCCGAGCGGGAGTTTGCGGATCAGACCTTCAGCTGGGAGAGGTGGGAGCGGCTCAAGGCGAAGAGCGGCGAGGCTGTCGCGAATGCGGAGATGGAAGCCGCCCGAAAGGCGGGGAAAATCATCATCAAGGATGCGATCGCGGACATCACCCTACAGCAGGTCCTCACACGCCCAGACGAGTTCGATGTGGTCGCAACCCTTAATCTGAACGGAGACTACCTCTCCGATGCGCTCGCGGCGCAGGTCGGCGGTATCGGCATCGCCCCGGGAGGCAACATCAACTATGTCACCGGTCATGCGGTATTCGAGGCGACGCACGGGACCGCTCCCAAGTATGCCGACCTCGACAAGGTCAATCCCGGCTCGCTGATCCTCTCGGGCGAGATGCTGCTGCGCTATCTGGGCTGGAACGAGGCGGCCGATGCGCTCATCGGCGCCATGGATCGCACGATCGCCGAAAAGATCGTCACTTACGACTTCGCCCGCCTGATGCAGGGCGCCACGGAGGTCAAGACCAGCCAGTTCGCGGATCGGCTGATCCGCAATCTGTAGGGCAGCCTCTCAAGCCGCGTTCGCGGCCCTTTGCAGGTCCTGCGAGCTCCCCGCAGCGAGGCTGCGGCGCTTCAGCACCTCGAAGGCGGCGATGCGATAGGCCTCGGTCATGGTCGGGAAGTTCGCGATCTGCTCGATGAAGCACTCGCAGGTGGCGCCCGCGGCAAGCGCGGCTTGCCCGAGGTGTACGAGCTCGGCAGCCCCCTCACCGAGCACCTGGACTCCGAGTAACCTGAGCGTCGAGCGCTCGCAGACCAGGGAGAGAAAGCCCGCGGGCTCGCCTGCGATGTGGGCGCGGGCCACCTCGCTGAAGTCGGCGGTACCGACGATGACCTCGAGACCCGACGCCTCGGCTTCGGCGCGCGTGGCGCCTACGCAGCCGATCTCTGGAATCGTGTACACGCCGGTCGGCACGAGCGAGGTTGCCGCAGGCGGCGGAAGCCCGAAAGCGGCGAGTGCGGCCCGGCGACCCTGATCGCTCGCCGCACTTGCGAGCGCCGGCGGGCCAATGGCATCGCCGGCCGCGTAGATACCGGGGACCGCCGTCGCGAAGCGCTCGTTGACCGGGATGTGGCCGCGCGGGCTGAGTGCAAGAGCGACACGCTCGAGACCCAGACCTTCGACATTGGCGACACGCCCGAAGGCGGCGAACACGATGTCGGCCGCCAGCCGCTCCCCCGAGCCGAACAGCACCTCGACCTGCGAGAAGCCGTCGAAATGTGCCTGCGCCACCTCCACCCGCCCACGATAGGTGCCGCCCATGCCTGCGAAGGAGGCGAGAAAGCCGGCGCGCAGTGCCGGGTCGAGGAACCCCAGGGGCTCGGGCGCTTTGTCCACCAGCGTCACCGCACAGCCGAGCGCGGCAAAGATCGACGCGTACTCGCACGCGATGACGCCGCTGCCGAGCACGATCATGGTGCGCGGCAGATAGGCAAGGCTCAGGATGGAGTCGCTGTCGAGCACATGCTCGTGATCGACCTCGATGCTCGCGATATGGCGAGGTCGTGAGCCCGGCGCGAGCACCAGGGCGGCGGCTTCGAGCACGCAGCCCGTGCCATCGAGACGCTCGACCTGGACGTGGCTCGCATCGAGGAGCATGGCACGGCCGCGGATCAAATCGATGTGGTTGCGGGCCAGCTGCGCCTGCAGGAAGCGGTCCTGCGCGCCGATCACCTGATCCACACCTTCGAGCAACGCTCTCAAGGGTGCATCGCCTTCGAGCTTGACCGCGAGCGAGGAGGCACAGCCCTGCATGCGCCGATAGCGCAGCGCCTGCTCGCGCAGCGCCTTGCTTGGAATCGTGCCCGACAGCAGGCAGGCGCCCCCCACCTGCGGCTCGCGCTCGATGATCGCCGCGTGATAGCCCGCCTTGGCCGCCTGGATCGCCGCCTTCTGTCCGGCCGGGCCCGAGCCGATGCAGAGGAGGTCGACGCTGAGCGGCAGCACCATCGAGCTAGACCCCTGCAAGCCCGCGCACCCGCTCGCGCTTCTCGAGCAGCGCGCGCCGCGCGTCGGGAAAGATGCCGAGATGCTCGAACACCGGACTTTCGAGCACGAGCTCCTCGCCGAGCAGCTGCGGATGCAGCGTGTGCGTTGCGAGCAGATGCGCCGCGTGTACCGTGCCCGCGAGATCGAGCTGCCGCGATTCCCCGTAGCAGCGCCAGTCGCTCGCCCCGTCCTGCACATCCTGCGGCAGGCTCCAGCTGCTCATCAGCATGCGACCGAAGGCGGGCTCGAACTCGACCACGAGGTCGGCAAAGCTGCGGGCATCCATCACCGTGCGCTGCTCCGCCTCGAAGCGCGACAGCACTTTGAGGGCAAGCGCAGCGCCGGATCGATGCATCAGCGCCGCGAGAAAGGCGCTCTCGACGTGCCGGCGGCGCTCGCGGGCGATTTCCTTGGCCCACAGGCCGCCGAGCCACGCCTCGCGCCACAGCTCCTCGGACTCCGGCTCGTGGCCCGGGGCGATGAATACTTCTCCTCGCAGCATCACCGCCATGGCGATGTTGCGCACCTCGGCGACCCCGAGCCAGGACACCGCCTGCTGAAGCGATACGATCGGCGCGCGCGGCCGCAACACCGGCGAATTTGCGACGCGCATCAGCTCGCCCGCGAGCGCCGGATCGGACTGGATCAGGCGCGCGAGCTGCGCCGCATCGGTGGCGCTCTGCGCCGTCAGCTCGGCCAGTTGTGCGCACACCCGCGGCAGAGGCGCGATGCTCTGCGGGGCGCCGAGCGATGCCGCCAAATACTCACGGGCCGTCTGGCTGTGCAGCGCGGAGATGACAGCGGCCTTCGGAATCAAGCGACTAACCTCCTCCTGACGCGATGCGCCAACACCATAGATCGGCCAGGAAGCCGAGCCCTTGAGCTGAAAGAGCCCGACGCGCGACCTTCGCGTCGTGTCGGCCGCGCCGCCTTATGTCAAGTGGAGGGTGGATAGGCCGTGCGCAGCGCCTGCTCGAGGTCGGCAATGAGGTCGTGCTCATCCTCGATGCCGATCGAGAGCCGCACGGTGCCGCGCGTGATCAGGGAGGCCTCACGCTGCGCCGGCGTGTAGTCCTGGGAGGCCCAGAGCTGCGGGGGCACGACGAGTGATTCGGTCGAGCCCAGGCTCGCGGCGATCGAGAAGAGCTCGAGTGAGTCGGCGAAGCGATTGCCCTCGGCGAAACCGCCCTCGAGCTCGAGGCTCACGATGGTGCCGAAGTCGCGCATCTGGCGCCGCGCGAGCGCGTGCTGGGGGTGGCTCGGCAAGCCCGGATAGAACACGCGTCTCACGTGCGGCGCGCCGGCCAGAAAGCGGCTCACGGCGAGCGCGTTGCGGCATTGGCGCTCGTAGCGCAGAAAGTAGGTCCGCATCCCCCGCTGCAACAGGAACGCGGCGTGCGGATCGAGAGTGGGTCCCATCGCCCCGACGTCCTTGCGCATCGAATCGATGAGCTCGCGGCGGGCGATCACCGCACCGCCCATGACGTCCCCATGACCGGAGGCGTACTTGGTGAGACTGTGCAGGTAGATGTCGATGTCGTAACCGCCGTGGTTGTGAAATCCGGCGAAGGTGTTGTCGAGCACGGTGAGGGCACCCGACCTGCGCGCGTGCGCGGTGAGGTGCTCGAGGTCGGCGATTTTGGTCACCGGATTGGTCGGGCTCTCGAAGATGACGAGGCGCGTCGGCTTTTCGGCGAGCGTCTTCTCGATGCCCGCGAGATCCTCGATCGACAACAGCGTGTGCGTCACGCCATAGCGGGCGAGCAGATGCTTGAGCAAATAGCGCGTCGGACCGTAGGATTCGACGAACCCCAGCACGTGATCGCCCTGCTTGCAGAGCGCGAGCAGCGTCGATGCGATGCTCGCCACGCCCGAACCCACCAGCAGGCAGCCATCGCGTCCTTGCAGCTGCGAGAGCAACAGCTCGAGCTGCGCGAGCGTCGGGTTCGATGAGCGTGAGTAATAGAAACCCGGACGCTCGCCGCGCAGATAACGCACCGTCTCCGCCGTATCGTCGAAGGAGAACTTCACGGACTGGTAGATGGGCGCAACCAGCGGGCGGTTGTCCGCGGGAACCTCGACCTCGGGCGGATGATTGACCTTGGTTTCGTCTTTCATGGCGGTCGCGTCATCCTCATCGAGTCCCGCTCGGCAAATCGATCGAACCAGCCGGCGAGCGCCGGTCGCCCCTCCCGCCAGCGCATCGAGCCGTAACGAAAATCGAGATAACCGAGCGCGCAGGCGATGGCGATGGTGCCGACATCGACGCGTTCCGCGAGCGCATGGGCGCGTCGCTCGAGCTGCGCGAGCGCACAAGCGACCTTGTCGAGCTGGCCCCTCGTCCACTCGCTCCACCGCAACGCCTCAGGGCGCAGCGCGCTCTCGTAGCGCGCGAGCACCGCCGCATCGAGCACGCCGTCCGCAAGCGACTGCTCGACGAGCACGGCGAAGCGCTCCTCGCCGCCGGACGGCATCAGCCGCCCACCGCACAGGGTGTCGAAGTACTCGCAGATCACCCGGCTGTCGTACAGCACCGCCCCTTCATCGGTGATGAGCGTCGGCACCTGGCCGAGCGGATTGCGCGCGATGAGCGCTTGATCCCTCTGCACGGGATGCGCGGCGGCGGGCACGAGCGTGAGACGTGCGAACAGGCCCGTCTCATGAGCGCACACCACGCATTTGCGCACGAAGGGGGAAGTCGGCGAGTGCAGGAGTTGCATCGGGTCAGTTCCTTTCGAGGAGGATCATGGCGCCGCGCGCGCCAGGAGCCGGCTCGAGCGCGCGGTCCACAGGCTGACGCCGATCATGATGAGGGTCACGGCCGTGATGGTGAGCGTCGCCAGCACGTTGATTTCCGGGCTCACTCCCAAGCGCACTTTGGAAAAGACGACCATCGGCAGAGTGCTCGATCCGGGACCCGAGGTAAAGCTGGAGATCACGAGGTCGTCCCAGGAAAGGGTGAAGGCGAGCAGCCAGCCTGAAAGGATGGCGGGAAAGATGATCGGCAGCGTGACCACGAAGAACACCTTGAGCGGGCGGGCACCCAGGTCCATGGCGGCCTCCTCGAGCGCGCCGTCGAAGGTCGCCATGCGCGACTGGATCACCACGGTCACATAGGCCATCGAGAAGGTGATGTGGCCAATCGTCATGGTGGTGATACCGCGCCCGGCGGGCCAGCCGATCATCTGCTCGAGCGCGACGAACAGCAGCAGAAGCGACAGGCCCGTGATCACTTCGGGCATCACTAGCGGCGCGGTCGTCATCGCATTCAGGGTGAAGCGGCCGCGGAATTGCGTGAAGCGCGCCAGGCCAAATCCGGCGAGCGTCCCGAGAACCACCGCACCCGAGGCGTTGATGAACGCCACCTTGAAGGAGATCCAGGCGGCATCGAGGATCTCATCGTTGCTGAGCAGGGAGCGGTACCACTTGAGGGTCGGAGAATTCACGGCGTCCCAGACCGTCACGAGCTTCGAGGCGTTGAAGGAGAACACGACCATCGAGAGGATCGGGATGTAAAGAAATGCGTAGCCGAAGGCGAGACCCGTCACGATGAAGGCGGAGCGCCGGTAGTTCACGCCTCAGGCCTCCTTCATTGCGCGGCCGCCGCCGCCTCACGCGACTGCACACTCTGGTACCACATCATGAACGGCACCAGCAGCAGAAGCAGCAGGATCGCCACCGCGCTCGCCACCGGCCAGGCGCGGTTCGAGAAAAACTCATCCCACAGCACGCGGCCGATCATCAGCGCGTTCGGCCCGCCGAGCAGCGCCGGAATCACGAACTCGCCGACCGCCGGAATGAACACCAGCATCGAGCCGGCGAGGACCCCGTTTCGCGACAGCGGCAGGGTGATCTTGAGGAACGCCTGCCAGGGACGGCAGCCCAGATCCTGCGCCGCCTCGAGCAGCTGCCAGTCCATCTTCTCGAGGTTGGCGTACAGCGGCAGGATGAGAAAGGGCAGGTACGAATAGACGATGCCGACATACATCGCGAAGGGCGTATAGAGCATGGTGATCGGCTCATGAATGACACCGAGCGCGAGCAGCACGTTGTTGATCACCCCGTTGGCCTTGAGCAAGCCGATCCACGCGTATACGCGCAGCAGGAGCGAGGTCCAGAACGGCAGCACGACCAGCAGCAGCAGCAGATTACGGGTGCGGGCGCTCGATCGCGCAATGCCGTAAGCCATCGGATACCCGATCAGCAGACACAGGAGCGTCGAGATGAAGGCGACCTTGATCGAGTTCAAGAATGCGTTGACGTAGAGCGGATCGGTGAAGAGGAAGGCGTAATTGTTGAAGTTCAGGCGAACCGCGAGCGCGTTATGGCCCGTCCATTCGAGCAGTGGCTTGTACGGGGGGATTGCCAAATCGACGTCCGAGAAGGAGATCTTGAGGACGATGAGGAACGGCGCGGCGAAGAACAGCAGCAGCCACAGGTACGGCAGCGTCACCACCAATCCGCGGCCGCTGATTCCAAACCTCGAAAGTCGCGGCGGGCTCATGCGTCAGCGGGTGACCACCACCGGACTCGACGGATCCCAGCACAGATACACCTCCTGCTCCCACGTGATCGCCTCGGCGTGGCGCGAGGTGTTGGGCTGGGTCACGCGCACCACCTTGCCGGTCGGCAGCTTCACCAGGTAGATCGACAGATCGCCGAGATAGGCGATGTCCTGCACCGTCCCCTTGACGACGTTGTCGGGGCCGGCGGGGGGTTGGGTCGACATGAAGATCTTTTCCGGCCGCACCGCGGCCCACACCGTCGCCTCGGGCGGTGCACTGATGCCGTGGCTCACGAAGATGACCGCGCCGAGCTCCTCGGAGGCAATGCGTACGTGCTCGGGCTCGTCTTCGATCAGCTTGCCCTCGAAGATATTGACGCTGCCGACGAAATCGGCAACGAATTTCGAGTTCGGGAACTCGTAGATCTCCGAGGGCGTACCCGCCTGCACGATCTCGCCATGATCCATGACGCCGATCCGGGTCGCGAGCGTCATCGCCTCCTCCTGATCGTGCGTGACCACGAGGAACGTCACGCCGAGCTGGTCCTGCAGACCGATCAGCTCGAACTGGGTGTGCTCGCGCAGCTTCTTGTCGAGGGCGCCCAAGGGCTCATCGAGCAGCAGCACCTTCGGACGCTTGACGAGAGAGCGCGCGAGCGCAACCCGCTGACGCTGGCCGCCGGAGAGCTGGTGGGGCTTGCGCTTCTCGAACCCCCGCAGCTTCACCAGGTCGAGCATCGTGCCCACGCGCTCCGCGATCTCGCCCTTCGACACGCCGTCCTGCTTCAAGCCGAAGGCCACGTTCTGCTCGACCGTCATGTGAGGAAAGAGCGCATAGGACTGGAACATCATGTTGACCGGTCGCTCGTACGGCGGCACGCCCGTCATGTCCTCGCCGTCGATCAAGATGCGACCCGAGGTCGGCGTCTCGAACCCTCCGAGCATCCGCAGGAGCGTGGTCTTGCCGCAACCCGAGGCGCCGAGCAGACAGAAGATCTCGCCCTGGTAGATGTTCAAGCTGACGTCATCCACCGCCTTGAAATCGCCGAACGTCTTGCTGATGCGCTCGATCTGCACGTAGGGGCGCGCGTTGGGATCTCGCCAAGGCGCGCTCTTCACGGCGGCGGTGGCATTCGCCATGGCTACTCGCCCGTCTTGAACTTCTGCCACATGCGCGTGATCGCCCGGGTCTGGTCCGGCGAATCGGGCAGCTGCACCGCCAGCTTATCCCGCAGGGCGGGGGGCGGGTAGATCGCCGGATCATCCTTGACCGATTGCTGCACGAAAGGATCGGATGCGGAGTTGGCGTTCGCGTAGCGCTTGAAGTTGGTGATCGCCGCGATCACCTGCGGCTCCATGATGTAGTTGAGATACGCATAGGCGCTGTCGACATCGGGCGCGTCTTTCGGGATCGCCAGCATGTCGAACCACAGAATCGAGCCTTCCTTGGGCACCATGTATTTGACCTCGATGCCCTTGTTGGCATCGCGCGCCCGATCACGCGCCTGCAGCACATCCCCGTTGTAACCGACGGCGACGCACAGATCACCGTTCGCCAGGGCCTCGATGTATTCCGAGGAGTTGATGTTGCGGATGAAGGGCCGGATCTTGAGCAGCACCCGCTCGCCGGCGGCCAAGTCCTCAGGGCTTTGCGAGTTGGGGTCACGTCCGAGATAGCTCAACACGGCGCGCAGCATCTCGGCCGGCGAGTCGAGCACGCTGATGCCACACTTGGCGAGCTTGCCGGCGACGGCGGGATCGAAGACGAGCCGCCAGCTGTCGAGAGGCGCATCGGGCAGCTGCTCGCGCACCATCTTCTCGTTGTAGCCGATGCCGTTGGTGCCCCAGGTGTAGATGATGCCGTGGCCGTTGCCGGGATCGAACTGCGCGACGCGCTCCATCAGCTTCGGATCGAGGTTCTTCAGGTTCGGCAGCCTCGACTTGTCGAGCGGGAGGTAGACCCCGGCCTTGATCTGGCGCGCAAAGTACGAGGCGGTCGGCACCACCACGTCGTAGCCGCTCGAGCCTGCGAGCAGCTTGGTCTCGAGCGTCTCGTTGCTGTCGTAGTAGGCGACGTGGACGTGAATGCCGGTCTGCTTCTCGAAATTCGCAAGCGTATCGGCGGCGAGATAGTCCGACCAGATGAAAAGATTCAGGCTCCTGCCGTGCAGCGTGCCGGGTGCAGTGGCCGCGGCTCCCGGACCGCTCGAGCCGGACTTGCCGCCGCAGGCGCTCAACGACAACCCCGCCAGGAGCGCCAGCAGCGCGGCGCGACGAACACTCACCATTGCAAGGAGTCCCCTTAAGGCACAAGCGTTCATTTATAGCGCAGTGCGGCGTCCGCGCACAGGCCCGCTTGGCGCACGCAGCTGCGCTCCTCGTACTCTTCGGGTCAGCGGGCTCAGACGTTCAGCAGCAGATGCTCACGCTCCCAGGAGCTGATCACCTGGGAGAAGGTCTCGTACTCGGCCTCCTTGACGGCCGTATAGGCGAGCACGAAGCGGTCGCCGAACACATCGACGAGCGGTTTGGACTCGCGCAGCAGCCGCAGGCTTTCGGCGAGGCTTCGTGGCAGCGCAATCGCGAGGTCGTAGGCGCTGCCCGAGATCGGCTCGGAAGGCTTCAGGCCCTCGACCATTCCGAGGTACCCGCAGGCAAGCGAGGCGGCAATGGCGAGGTAGGGGTTCGCATCGGCGCCGCCGACGCGGTTCTCCACGCGCCGCGCATCGGCTCCGGACATCGGGACGCGCAGTCCCGCGGTGCGGTTGTCGTATCCCCAGTGCACGTTGATCGGCGCCGCCGAGTAGCGGCTGATGCGCCGGTAGCTGTTGACGTTCGGCGCGAACAGCGACATTGCCGCCGGCAGGTACTTCTGCAAACCGGCGATGTGACCGAAGAAGAGCGAGGACGGTGAGCCATCGGCCGTGCTGAAGATGTTCTTGCGTGTCTTCACATCGACGATGCTCTGATGCAGGTGCATCGCGCTGCCGGGCTCCTTCGCCATTGGTTTCGCCATGAACGTGGCATACATCTTGTGACGCATGGCGGCCTCGCGCGCCGTGCGCTTGAAGAGGAATGCCTGGTCAGCGAGGCTCATCGGATAGCCGTGCAGCAGGTTGATCTCCATCTGCGCAGCGCCCGCCTCATGAATGAGCGTATCGATCTCGATGTCCTGCGCCTCGCAGAACGAGTACATGTCATCGAACAGCGGGTCGAACTCGTTGACCGCGGCGATGCTGTAGGCCTGGCGCCCGATCTCGGGGCGGCCCGAGCGACCGACCGGCGGCTTCAAGGGGTAATCCGAGTCGACGTTGGGCTCGACCAGGAAGAACTCGAGCTCCGGCGCAACCACCGGCTCCCAGCCGTGGGCCTCGTAGAGCTCGAGCACGCGCCGAAGCACATAGCGCGGTGCCATGGTCACCGGGCGCCCGTCCCCATAGAAGCAATCGTGAATGACCTGCGCGGTCGGCTCCGCCGCCCACGGCACCACCCGCACCGTCTTGGGATCGGCCTTCAAGACGATATCGATGTCCGAGGGATTCATCGCGCTCTGATCGTCCGGGTAGTCACCGGTGACGGTTTGCAGGAAGATCGCCTCGGGCAAGCGCATTCCTTCCTCTTCGGCGAACTTCTCCGCCGGCATGAGCTTGCCGCGCGCGATCCCCGCCATGTCGGGAATGATGGCCTCGACCTCGGAAATGCCGTGTTCCTTCAGGAACTGCTTGATCGTGCTCGACATGGATTCACCCTGCGCCCTCGGCGCATCGACGACTCGCTGGATCGTGCTCGACATAGGTCACCTCGCTTCTTGAGCGCGTCGACGGCTCGCATCACCGAACGCCGCAAACAGCGCACGCGAAAACTCGTTTTCCTCGAATTGCCACTCCGGGTGCCATTGCACGCCCAGCGCGAAGGCCGGGGCCTGGGCCACCGAGATCGCCTCGATGACGCCATCGGGCGCGCGCGCCTCGACCTCGAGCCCCTTGCCCAGCCGATCGATCCCTTGCCAGTGGAGCGAATTCACCTCGAGCCGGTCACGGCCGGCAATGGCCCGCAGCCGCCCGCCCGGCTCGAGCCGCACCTCGTGCGCCGGGCCATACTGCTCCTCGAGCGGTGCGCTCTCGTCCTCGCGATGGTCGCTCAGGCCCGGAAGCTCGTGCAGTCTCTGATGAAGCGTGCCGCCGTAGGCGACGTTCATCTCCTGGAATCCGCGGCAGATGGCGAGCACCGGCAGCCCGGATTCGATCGCCTGCGGAATCAGCGGAAGCGTCGTAGCATCCCGATTTGGATCATGTAGCGTCCCCGGCGCGCTCGCCGGTCCTCCATAGTGGTGAGGCTCAACATTCGAGGGGCTGCCCGTGAACAGCAGCCCGTCACATCGCGACAAGATCGCCTCAGCGTCGAGCACCGGGTCGAGCACCGGCAGCAGCACCGGGATTGCGCTCGCTCCGCGAGCAACCGCCTCGATGTACTTTTCGCCTCCCATGTGGAAGTAGTGCTTTCCGCACAGGCGACGGTCGGCAGGTATTCCGATGAGCGGCAGGCGCATGTCTAGTATATTAAACGTCCGAAGGGACGGCTCGACGGTCTGAACAGGACTATTACACCATACCCCTGCCCAGGCGTCCCGGAGGCGGGCGAAAAACTGGCCTTGATTTAGGCATTTCCGAGACTTAGCGTGCATTGATGCGGCGCGTCAATGTTGCGCGGCCCGCCGTTGAGCAGCTAGGCTCACAGCCCCAGCGCCCTGTCAATAGTCGCAAAATCTTAAACAGTCACCGCCGTCGAGTTGTCAAGTGCGCCTGCATTTTCCACCCGCCCGCTCCTTCTACGCAGCCTCGAGTCCCGAGGGTGCGGCGCCGCGACGACCGGCGCTTGCGGGCGAGGTGCGTGCGGACGTCGTGGTGGTGGGCGGGGGCATCGCCGGCTGCTCCGCGGCGCTGCATCTCGCACAGCGCGGCTATCGCACGGCGCTCCTCGAGGCGCGGTTCGTCGGCTACGGCGCCTCGGGACGCAGCGGCGGACAAACGATCTTCGGCTTCGCGGCGAGCCAGCAAAAGCTCAAGGCCCAGGTGGGCGCACAGTGCGCACGCCGCTTGTTCGACCTGTCGATCGAGGCACTCGACCTCACGCAGGCGCTGATCCGTGAGCACCACATCGACTGCGATTACCATCCGAACCACCTGCATGTCGCGACCAAGCCGCGCCACCTGATCGAGCTCGCCGAGTGGGAGCGCGAGCTGCACGAGGAGTACGACTATGGGTCGGTCCAGCTTCTCGATCGCGAGGCGCTCGGCGCCCACGTCCGCAGTACACGCTTTCTCGGCGGTCTCATCGACCCGCGCAGCGGACACCTGCACCCGCTCAAGTACACCCAAGGGCTCGCGCGGGCCGCCGAGAGCGCAGGCGCACTCCTCTTCGAGGCCACTCCGGCGCTCGAGTACCGCGAGGGCCGGGAGATTCTGGTGCGCACGCCGGAGGGGAGCGTGCGCACGAGGCATCTCGTGCTGTGCGGCAACGTGTATCTGGGCGCTCTGGCCCCGACGATTGCACGGCGCATCCTCGGCGTCGGCACCTACATCGTGGCCACTGAGCCGCTCTCCCCGACGCTCGCGCGGGAGCTTTTGCCGAGCAATGCGGCGATCGCCGATATCAACTGGATCCTCGATTACTTTCGCCGCTCGACCGACGACCGACTGCTGTTCGGGGGGCGTGTGAGCTATAGCGCCTTCGAGCCGCCGCGCCTCACCGAATCGATGCGCCGGCGCATGGTGAGAATCTTCCCGGAGCTCGAGCGCAGCGTCATCGAATACACCTGGGGCGGCTATCTCGACATCACCATGAGCCGCGCACCCGATTTTGGACGCCTCGGCCCCAATGTCTTCTATGTACAGGGATTCTCGGGCCATGGAATGACGCTCACCGCGCTCGCCGGCAAGCTCAGCGCCGAGGCGATCGCCGGGACCGCGGAGCGCTTCGATCTCTTTGCGCGCCTGCCGCATCGGGATTTCCCGGGGGGCGCGGCACTCAGGCGGCCCTCGCTGGTGCTGGCGATGCTCTACTACCGGCTGCGCGATTTGCTCTGAGCCGCGGTGAGGCGGTAGCAGTGGTGCATGCGCGGGTTGCGGGCAAAATCCTTCGGCAACGTCGCGGCGCTCAAATCCTCGATGTGCCGGTCCGCGAGCGCCGCGCGATCGAGCTTGAAGCGCTCGTAATGCGTCGAGAACAGGATCTGGCCCTCGGGTCGCAGCAGCGCGAAGGCTTGCTGCAGCACTTTCACGTGATCGCGTTGCACATCGAGCACGCCGCGCATGCGCTTTGAGTTCGAGAACGTCGGCGGGTCGATGTAGATCAGATCGAAGCGCGGCTCGCGGGGTTGTGCCTCGAGCCAGGCAAGGCAGTCGGCGCGCTCGAGCCGATGCTCCGGCCCCGCGAAACCGTTGAGCGTGAGATTGTCGCGCGCCCACTCGAGATAGGTGTTCGACAGATCGATGCCCAAGGTGCTGCGCGCCCCGCCCGCCGCCGCGTACACGCTCGCAGTCGCCGTGTAGCAGAACAGATTGAGAAAATCAGCGCCCTGGGCCCACTCGCGCAGGCGCGCTCGCACCAGGCGGTGATCGAGAAAGATGCCCGTGTCGAGGTAGTCGCGAAAATTGATCCAGAACTTGAGGCCCCCTTCCTCGATGACATGCCGCTCGGCGCTGCTTGCGAGCCTCTCGTATTGATCGTGCACGCGGCGCGGCCGGCGCACGCGGGAATGCATGCGATCCAGGGGGACGCCGAGCACCTGCGGCACCACGGCGAGGACCTCGCGGCGTCGCTCGCGCGCCCCTTCTTGGCTCACCTCGTGTGGCGGCGCATATTCCTGCAGGTGCACATGCGGCTCGATCCGGCCATAGACGTCGATGGCGAAGGCATACTCGGGCATGTCCGCATCGTAGAGCCGATAACAATCGATCCCCTCGCGCGCCGCCCAGCTCCCCAGGCGCTCGAGATTCTTGCGCACGCGGTTCGCGAACATCTGGGCACCGGGCCGCGCTGCCCAGTCGACCCGCGGCCGCGGCGGATCATCGGCCGAGGCGAGATCGAAGCGCAGCAGCCGGCACTCGATCGCGCCATTGAAGAACGGGTGGGTGCGCTGCGCCTGCAGTCCGAGCTCCCGCGCGAGCGCTGGTGCGGCGCTCAGAATTGCAGCCTTCCACCCGCCGAAGCGCTCCCGCAGCACACGCCCGAGCTCCCCGTAGAGTGCTTTGAGGTCGCCGTCGGCGCCGATGCGCTCGCCATACGGCGGATTGCAGACGAGCAGCCCCGGCGAAGCGCGTGGCGGCGCGAGCTCGGCGAGATCGCGGCGCTCGACGTGCACCCAGGCGGCGACGCCGGCGGCCGCGGTGTTCTCGAGCGCGGCCCGCACCGCCCCCGGGTCGCGGTCGGCGCCGTAGATGCAGCGGCGCGGCACGCGGGCCGCGGCCCGGGCGCGTGCCTCGACGAGGAGCCGCTCCCAAAGCGCGCGATCGTGTCCACGCCAACCGAGGAAGCCGAAGTACTCGCGTCCCAGCGCCGGTGCGATGTCGCCCGCCATCAAGGCGGCCTCGGTGAGAAACGTGCCCGATCCGCACATCGGGTCGAGGAGCGTCCCGCCCTGCGCGAGCACGGCCGGCCAGCCGGCCCGCCAGAGGATGGCCGCAGCGACATTCTCCTTGAGGGGGGCTGCACCGGCCGCCCGTCGGTAGCCGCGCCGATGCAGGCTTTCGCCCGAGAAGTCGACCGAGACGAACGCGCGCTCGCCTTCCACGTGCAGGTGCAGGAGCACATCGGGACGCTCGGGCCGGATCGTGGGGCGCTCCCCCGTGGCCGCCCGCAAGCGATCGCACACCGCATCCTTCAGCAGCTGCGCGCCATAGATCGTGTGGCGGATCACGGCATTGCCGCCGCTCGAGCTGCAGGCGAGCGTCGCGCCAGGGGCGAGATGGACGGACCAGTCGATGCGCGTGAGGGCCTCGAGAAGCCCTTGGGCGCTGCCCGCTTCCACCGTGGCGAGCGAGAGCAATACGCGAGTCGCGGTCCGCGACCACAGACAGGCTCGGTAGCCGAGCTCGAGGGGCCCGCTGAACCGCACGTCGACGCTGCGTGCGCGCACCTCGCGGGCACCGAGCACGCCGAGCTCCTCGGCGAGCACGGAAGCGGCGCCGATGGGCGCGCTCGCGAGCCATTCGTAGGAAGCGCTCAGCGCCACGGCAACGTCAACGGCGCTCGACTTCGAGATCGAGCCACTCGAGCGTCGGGTGTTGCGCGAGATAGCGCATCAGCAAACGATAGCGGTGCACATCGAAGTGCTCGGGAGCCGGCGCTGTGCGCAGCGCCTCGAGCTCCTCATCCGAGCGCGCGGTGCCGAGATACGCCCAGTGCTCGATCACGTGCAGCTCGCGGTTGCCGTGCGCGTCGCGCTCACACCAGGCGACGCGGCCCGGGAACGGCCAGGGCTTGAGCTTGAGACCGGCGAGCGCCATGCGAACGCGCACGCCATGAAGCGGTGCAGGCTCCAGGCCCATGCACACTCCCTTGCAGCGCCCCATCTGATAGGCGAAGCAGGATCCGGCGCTCTCCTCGAGACCGAGCTGCTTCAGGCACAGCTGATGCGCGCGCGCAATCTCCGTGAGCGCGCGGTGCGCATCCGCCGGCTCCTGGAATGCGCCGAAGCAGTGTGCAAGATCGGCCGGGTCGAGCGCGCGCAGGGCGGTCACCTCCGGCACCTCGCCCTCCTTCAGGCGAATGGTCACCTCGGCGCCCCTGCGCCGGCGATTGCGCAGCGGCGCGCCCCGTTCGATCCACTCGAGCTCTCGCAGCGCAGCGCCGAGCTCTCCAGCGGTCTCCTCCCAATCGATACGGCGCACCTCATCGGCGAGCGAGGCGGACCTCGGGGCGGCGGGTGCGGCCGGAAAATGCGCGAGAATCCTCGTGCGCAGCGTGCGGCTGCGGCCGACGTAGAGCAGCACCTCGTTCTCGCCGAACAAACGGTACGCGCCCGCTCCATCCGGCAGCTCCTCCTCGAGCCCTTCGGGCAAGTGGGCGGGCAGGCGATGCGCATGCACCAGTCCATCGACCGCACGCGCGAGCGCATCGGGTGCCATCTGCCCGAGCAGCCGGGACCAGAATTCCGCGATCACCTGCGCATCGCCGAGCGCACGATGACGCGCCGCGCAGCTGATCGAATGGCGCTCCATGAGCGCATCGAGGTTGTGCGTCACGTGCTCCGGGAACAGCTGGCGCGAAAGCTTCACCGTGCATAGCACGGGCGCGCTGAAGGATTGTCCGAGGCGGCGAAATTCCGAGCGCAGGAAGGCGTAATCGAAACGCGCGTTGTGCGCGACGAACAGCGGTGCCGCCGCCTGCGGATCCCACCCCGAGAGCTTCTCACGCACGAGCGCGGCCAGCTCGCGGAAGCGGGGTGCGCCGGCGACCATCTCGGTGGTGATGCCCGTGAACCCCGCGGTATCCATCGAGATCGGACCTTCCGGGTTGACGAGCGAGCTCCACTCCTCGATGCGCACGCCATCGCGCATGCGCACCAGGCCGATCTCGATGATGCGGTGGTACGCGGCGTTGCAGCCGGTCGTCTCGAGGTCGACGAACACGAGGTCCCGAGGAAGCGCAACGGCAGGCGGCGCATCGACCGCAGGCGCATCGATGAGGCGAGGAGGCGGCTGCAGCAGTGCGTCGCTCAGGGCCTCGCGCCGATGATCAATCGCAGCCATCAAGCGTGAGCAGCGGGTGATACAGCTCGGGACGTCGATCGCGAAATAAGCCCCAGGCTTGCCGGTAGCGTTGCACCGCATCGAGATCGAAAGTCGCGATCAGCACGCTCTCGCTCTCTCGATCCGCCTCCGCGACTTTCTCACCGGTGTGCGAGGCGATGAACGAGGAACCGTAGAAGCTCATCGTGTAGCGCTCGCCCTGCTCGGTGCCGATTCGATTGGAAGCGACCAGCGGCAACACGTTCGCAGCCGCGTGACCCTGCATCGTGCGCTGCCAGTGTGCGCTCGAATCGAGCGAGGGATCCTGCGGCTCCGAGCCGATGGCGGTCGGATAGAGAAGAACCTCCGCCCCCTCGAGCGCCATGCAGCGGGCCGCCTCCGGAAACCATTGATCCCAGCAGATGGCCGCA
>DATGIA010000087.1:0-4662 GCA_035307465.1 Steroidobacteraceae bacterium | reverse complement strand
TGCAAGGCCTCGAGCGTGCCGCGGTCGATGTCGAGCACGGGCTCGAGCCGCTTCAGCTCCTCGAGCGAGGTCGCCGCTCTCATGGCGCCACCCCTCTCGTGGCCTCACCGCTCATGGCCTCACCGCTCATGGCCTCACCGCTCTCATGGCGTGGCCGGCTCATCGGGCGGCGCGAAGCGCGCCGCGCGCTTCTCGCGGGCGGCGGCGAGACCCTCGCGCGCATCCTGCAGGCGAAACCCGAGGAACTCGAGCGCCAGCGAGGCATCGAAGCTCGGCCCGGCGAGCTTCAGCCAGTTGTTGAGCGCCTGCTTGGTGAAGCGCACCGCGGTCGGACTCGCGGCGGCGAGCGTGCGCGCGAGCTCGAGCGCGCGCGGCTCGACCTCGGCGTCCGGCACGCACAGCGACACCAGGCCGATGCGCTCGGCCTCGACCCCGGAGAGCGGCTGGTTGAGGAGCAGGTGATAGCGTGCCTTGGCGAGCCCGCAGAGCAGCGGCCAGATGAGCACCGCGTGATCGCCCGCGGCCACCCCGAGGCGCGTATGGCCATCGAGCAGCCGTGCGTTATCAGCCGCGACGGACACATCCGCGAGCAGCGCCACGGCGAGCCCCGCGCCGACCGCGTGGCCGCGGATGGCCGAGACCACCGGCTTCGAGCAGTCGATGAGGTTGAAGACGAGATCGCGCGCCTCCTTCAGCACGCGCACGAGCGTCGCCTCGTCCGCGATCATGCGCTCGATCATCGCGAAATCCCCGCCGGATGAGAAATGCTTGCCCGCGCCGCGCACGAGCACCGCACGCACGGCCTCATCGAGGTCGATCGTGCGCCACACGAGCGCGAGGTCCCGGTGCATGGTCTCGCTCGCCGCGTTCAAGCGCGCCTCGTTCGAGAGCACGATCTCGAGCACGCCGGGCTCGGGCGCCGCAAAGCGCAGGCCCGGGTGCTCGCGCGCGTAGCGCGCGAGGTCAACCGGCACGGGGACGCTCCGCCTGGTCGGGCACCTCATGCACGCTCACCATGGTCAGCACGTCGTAGGAGGCGACGGTGTCGCCGTTCTGATCGGTGATCTGCGTATCCCAGGCCACCTCGCCCCAGCCCTTGTCGGCGCGCAGGCTCTTGGCCGCGCAGGTCAGGCGCACCCGGATGCGCGTGCCGGGCTTGACCGGCTTCACGAAGCGCAGCTGATCGATGCCGTAGTTGCCGAGCACCGGTCCGTAATCGGGATCGACGAACAGGCCCGCGGCCGCCGAGATCAGGAAATATCCATGCGCCACGCGCCCGCCGAACAGCGGATTGCGCCGCGCCTGCTCCTCGCTCATGTGCGCATAGAACCGGTCGCCCGAGAGCGCCGCGAAGCGCTCGATGTCCTCGGTCGTGACCTCGCGCTCGCCCGACTCGAACGTGTCACCGAGCTCGAGCTCGTGAAATGCGATCCGGAAGGGGTGGCGTCCCGGATCGCGGCGCCGGCTGCCGCGCACCCATCGCAATCCAAAGGCAGTCAACGTGTCGGGCGAGCCTTGCACGGCGATGCGCTGCATGTAGTGCAGCACCCCGCGCACCCCGCCGAGCTCCTCGCCGCCACCCGCCCGTCCCGGGCCGCCGTGCACCAGCGGCGCGAGCGGCGAGCCGTGGCCGGTCGACTCCTTCGCGCAGCTTGCATCGAGCACGAGAATGCGGCCGTGATAGGGCGCGAGCCGGAGTACGAGCTCGGCCGCGCCGCGCGCATCGGCGCTCACCACCGAGGCGACGAGACTGCCGCCGCCGCGGCGCGCGAGCTCGACGGCCTCGTCGCGATCGGCGTAGGTCATGAGCGTCGCCACGGGGCCGAAGGGCTCGAGCTCGTGCACCCAGCGCGCCGTGCGCGGATCGCGGGACTTGAGCAGCAGCGGGGGCACGAATGCGCCGCGCATCCGGTCGGCACCGCGCACGCTGAAGGCGTCGGGGTCGCCCACGAGCACCTCGCTCTCGCGCTCGAGCGCGGCCACCTGCGCGAGCACGTCACGCCGCTGTGCGAGGCTTGCGAGCGGTCCCATGCGCACGCCCGCCACCCGCGGGTCGCCCACCACGACCTCGCTTAAAGCTAGCCGCAGCGCCTCGGTCACCGGCTCCACCAGCCCCTCCGGCACGATCGCCTTGCGGATGGCGGTGCACTTCTGTCCCGCCTTGACCGTCATCTCGCGCACCACCTCGCGCACGAACAGATCGAGCTCCGCGGATCCCGGCGGCACCTCGGGGGCGAGAATGCTGGCATTGAGCGAATCGGTCTCCGCGGTGAAGGGCACGCTCGCGCGCACCACGGCGGGATGGGTGCGCAGGCTCGCGGCCGTGTGCGCCGAGCCCGTGAACGCGACGAAGTCCTGACAGGTGAGATGCTCGAACAGATCGCCGAGGCTTCCGCAGACGATCTGCAGGGCTCCGCGCGGCATGAGATCGAGCGCCAGCAACTCGCGCACCGCGCGCTGCGCCAGATAGGCGGTCGGCGTCGCCGGCTTGACGATCACCGGCACGCCCGCGAGGAACGCCGGCGCGAGCTTCTCGAGCATGCCCCACACCGGAAAGTTGAAGGCGTTGATGTGCACCGCCGCGCCCTCGCGCGACACGTACAGGTGCTGCCCCATGAAGGTGCCGCCCTTGGAGAGCGGCTCGACCGCTCCATCCGCGATCACCCGCGCATTGGGCAGCTCGCGCACGCCCTTGCTCGCATAGGCGAAGAGCGTGCCGATGCCGCCCTCGATGTCGATCCAGGAATCCTCGCGCGTCGCGCCGGTGCAATAGGAGAGCTCATAGAGGCTCTCCTTGCGCTCGAGCAGTCCCTTGGCGAGGCCACGCAGCAACCCGGCGCGCTCGTGAAAGCTCATCGCGCGCAGCCGCGGTCCACCCTCGCGGCGCGCGAAGCGCAGCGCCTCCGCAAAATCGATGCCGCTCGAGGAGGCTTCCGCAACGGGCTCCCCGCTGCTCGCATCACACAGCACCACCCCCGCATCGCGGCCCCGCACCCACTCACCGCAGATATAGCTCTCGAGCTTCATGGTGCAGTCTCCGCCTGAGCGTCGCCGTCGCAGAAGTGCGCACCGTGCGCGGCGAGCTTCTCGAGCAACGGCGCGGGCGCCCAGTATTCCGGCGCGTCGAGCGCGCGCCCATAGCGGCGGATGCCCTCGAGCACGGCGCCGAGTCCCAGGGTGTCGGCATAAAAGAGCGGACCGCCGCGAAAGCGCGGAAAGCCGTAGCCGTTGCACCAGATCGCATCGATGTCGTCCGCGCTCGCAGCGATGCCCTCGCCGAGGAGCCGCGCCCCCTCGTTGATGAGCGCGAACAGGCAGCGCTCGACGATCTCCCGCTCCGGGATCTCGCGACGCACGATGTTGAGGCGCGCCGACTCGGCCGCGATCAGGGCCTCGACCTCGGGATCGCGCACCCGCTTGCGCGAGCCTTGCGGGTAGAGATAGGCGCCGCGCCCGCTCTTCTGGCCGAGACGGTCGGCCTCGACCAGCAGATCCGCGATCCGGTAGTAGCGCGGATCGCGCGGCCGGTCGGCCCGCTCGCGGCGGATGCGATAGCCGACGTCGAGACCGGCCAGATCGCTCACGGCGTTCGGGCCCATCGCCATGCCGAAGCGCTCGAGAGCCTCGTCGATCTGCGCGGGCGTCGCGCCCTCGAGCAGCATGAGCTGATTCTCCCGGCCGTAGGCATAAAGCATGCGGTTGCCGACGAAGCCGAAGCAGTTGCCGACCAGGATTCCAAGCTTGCCCATGCGCCGCGTCAGCTCACGGGCCGTCGCGATCGCCGCCTCGCTCGTCTCGCGGCCGCGCACGATCTCGACCAGACGCATCACGTGCGCGGGGCTGAAGAAGTGCATGCCGAGCACATCCGCCGCCCGGCCCGAGGCCGCGGCGAGTGCGTCGATGTCGAGCGTCGAGGTGTTCGAGGCGAGGAGCGCGTCCGGCTTCAGACGCTCGCCGAGCCGAGCGAACACATCGCGCTTCACCGCGAGACTCTCGAACACCGCCTCGATGACGGCATCGCTGCCCGCGAGCGCATCGATCTCGACGCTTTCCTTGACGCGTGCTGCGGCGGCCTGCGCCCGGCTCGCATCGAGCTTGCCCTTCTCGACCGAGGCCGAGAGTGTCTCCCGCAGCCTCTTTCCGCCGGCCTCGAGCGCGCGTGCATCGGTATCGACGAGCACAACCTCGTAGCCCGCGGTGGCGAGACTCAGCGCGATGCCCGACCCCATGGTGCCCGCGCCGAGCACGCCCACGACCCGCACCGGGTGCCCGGCAACCGCCGAGCGGGCTGGGCGCTCGGCGAAGAACAGATGGCGCAAGGCGCGCGAGGGCGTCGAGCGGCGACAGCGCTCGAACCAGCGGCGCGCGCGCTGAATGCCCTCATCGACGCTGTCGGTGCCGAGCGCCAGGGCGCACTCGATGATGCCCTCCACCGACTCGACCCCGGGGTGCTTGCGCTGCGCCTGGGCGCGTTGCTCGGCAATGAAAGCGGCGTCGAGACCGAGCGGCGACGGCAGCGCCTGCTCGCTCGAGCGGCGCAACGCCCCACCCCCGGTCCCCGCGGCCAGCGTCTCCGCCTCGCGCACGGCCGCCTCGATGAGCGGGGTCTCGCCCGCCTCGACATCGATGAGACCGACGCCGCGCGCCCAGCCGAGCGGCCTC
>DATGIA010000086.1:0-7370 GCA_035307465.1 Steroidobacteraceae bacterium | reverse complement strand
ACGCCGTTCGTGATCGCCGTGCTCGAAGCGCCGGCCGTGGCTCAGGAGCTCAAGCGCCTGCGCACGGGTCACCAGATTGACGGACGGCCGATCGAGGTGCGCGAGCTGCGTGTCCCGCGCGTGGTCGGCCATCCGCAGATTCTCTATGTGGGCGCCGGCCATACCGCGGAGCTGCGCGCGCTCCAGGGCGAGCTCTCGGGAACTGCGACGCTGCTGGTGACGGACGATGAGGACGGGCTCAACTGGGGTTCGGTGCTCAATTTCGTGACGCTCGATCACCGGGTGCGCTTCGAGGTGTCGTTGACCGCCGCCGAGCGGGCGCATCTCAGGATCAGCGCCGACCTTCTCACCGTCGCGGTGCGCGTGCGCGGCGGGCGGCGTCAGACCCGCGATACCTGCCTGCCGCCGGGCGTCCTCGATGATGAATCCGGATGCCCGATCAGTGTTGCGCATTCCATCGAGCGGGCCGTCCGCCGCCCGATGACGCATGCGCGTGAAGCGCCTGGATGACACTGCCGCCCGAGCAGCGACCGCGGCGGCTGCGATCCTGGCTCCGCCGACCCGCGCGCGGCACGGTACGCGCCAAGCTCATGCGCCTGGTGCTGCTCACCACCGGGCTCGCCGTTCTCATCGCGGCCGCCGCGATGCTCGTGCAGGATTTCAACGTCTATCGAAAATCCTGGGCGGACAATCTTTCGACCGAGGCGCGGATCCTCGCGCTCTCGACCGCGCCCGCGCTCGAGTTCGACGACTTCGAGGTGGCGGAGCGCAATCTCGATGCACTGCAAGCACGCTCCCAGGTGCTGGTCGCGGCGCTCTATACCGCGCACGGCAATCTCTATGCTTCCTACGTGAGGCAAGGCGCCGCGCCACCGCCCGCCCGTGCACCCGCGCTCGGGCTGCACATGGCGAGCGATCTGATGGAGCTCGCGCTGCCGGTCGAGCACAAGGGAGAGCCGCTCGGCGTGATCTATCTGCGGGCGCGCTACGACCTTAAAGATCGTCTTACCTCGTACGTGGGCATTTTTGTCCTGGTCACCGCACTCGGCGTGGCCTTCGCATATGTCTTCTCCTGGCAGCTTCAGGAGGGCATCACCGAGCCGCTCGATTCCATGGCGGCGGTTGCGCGTGAGGTGGTCAGCAGCCGCGACTACTCGCTGCGGGCGCAGAAGCGCGCGGACGATGAGATCGGCGTCGTGGTCGATGCGTTCAACAGGATGCTCCAGGAGGTACAGAGCCGCTCGCAGGCGCTCGAGCGCACCAACCTCGCGCTCGAGGAGGAAATCGCAGTACGCAAGGCCACCGAACACGCGCTCAGCGTTGCGACGGGGCGTCTCGAGAGCACCATGGCCGCCGCCGAGATCGGCAGCTGGCAACGCGACGTGCGCACGAATGAATTCTTCGCGGATCGCAATCTCGCCGCCCTTTACGGTCTGCCCGAAGGTGCCCTGGATGGTGACCCGTCGGTGCACCATCGCTACATCCACCCCGAGGATCTGCCCGGGGTGCTCGAGGCCGAGCGGCAGTCGATCCTGACCGGGGTGGTTCCCGCGACCGAGTTTCGCATTCGCCTGCCCGATGGGCACGAGAAATGGGTGGCGCGGCGTGGTCGCGTGCAATTCGATGCCGAGGGTCGCCCGATGCTGGTGTCGGGACTGCTGATCGACATCACCGCGCAGAAGCGCGCCGAGCGCGCCCTGCGCGAAAGCGAGAAGCTCTATCGTGCCATCGGCGAGTCGATCGAGTACGGCGTCTGGGTGAGCGATCCCGAGGGCAATAACCGGTACGTGAGCGAGTCGCTCTTGAAGCTTCTCGGAATGACACAGGAGGAGTGCTCGAACTTCGGCTGGACGCGCGCCATGCATCCCGAGGATCTCGGGCCGACCATCGAGGCGTGGCGTGAATGCGTGAAATCCGGCAACGTCTGGTACCGCGAGTACCGCATGCGCGGCGCCGATGGCGCTTACCATCCAGTGCTTGCGCAGGGCGTGCCGACTCGCGATGAGAATGGGGCGATCACCGGTTGGGCCGGCATCAACCTCGACATCAGCCGGCTGAAGCGCACCGAGGAGGCGCTGCGCGAGGCGGATCGCCGCAAGGACGAGTTCCTCGCCATCCTGGCCCACGAGCTGCGCAATCCTCTGGCGCCCATCCGCCATGCGGTGCGTCTGCTCGAGTCCAAGGGAGTGTCCGAGCGGCAGCATCAATGGGCTCGCAGCGTCATCTCCCGACAGGTGCAGCGCATGGCGCTGCTGCTCGACGATCTGCTCGATGTGTCACGCATCACCCGCGGCCGCCTGAACTTGAAGCTCGAGTGCGTCTCGCTCGAATCGCTCGTCGAGGCGGCCGTCGAGACGGCGCGCCCGCTCATGGAGGCCAAGCAGCATCATCTTGCTGTACAGCTCCCCGCGCGGCCCGTGATGATGTCGGTCGATCCGCTGCGCATCTCGCAATCGCTCTCGAATCTTTTGACCAACGCGGCAAAGTACACCGACGCGTGTGGCGAGATCAGCCTCACGGTCACGCTCGAGTCGGGTGGGATCGTGATGACCGTCAGGGACAACGGCATCGGCTTTGAGCCCAAGGCGACGCCCAACATGTTCGAGATGTTCTCGCAGCTTGACTCGGCGATCGATCGCGCGGAGGGGGGCCTGGGAATCGGCCTGGCACTCGTTCGCGGCTTGATCGAGCTGCACGGCGGCTCGGTAGCGGGGAGCAGCGCGGGTTTGGGCTTCGGCAGCGAATTCACCATCCGGCTGCCGCACGAGGTCCTCGTGACCGACAAGGCCCCTCCACCCCCGGGGGAGCTCGAGCCCAAGACCGCGGTGAACCCCAGCACGGAATCGCGCCTCACGGTTCTGGTGGCCGACGACAACCGCGATGCCGCCGAGAGCCTGGCCATGGTGCTCGAGCTGAGCGGCCATGAGGTGCTGGTGGCGAACTCGGGCCAGCATGCGCTGCAGATTGCGCGCCAGCGCCGGCCGCAGGTCGTGATCCTCGATATCGGCATGCCGGATCTGAACGGCTACGAGGTCGCGCGCGAGATCCGTCGCGATGCCTGGGGCGCCCATGTACTGCTCCTCGCGATTACCGGCTGGGGCCAGCGCGAGGACAAGGAGCGCGCCCACGCCGCCGGGTTCGATCACCATCTCACCAAGCCCGTCGATGTGGACCGGGTCGAGCAGATCCTCCGCGCCTCGAGCGTGAGCAGCTCCCTCGCCTGAGACTTGTGCAACGCAAAGGCGCCCCCATATCCCCAGCGGGGCAACGAGGCGTGTATCAGCGGTCGATTTGCGCCATGCCCCTGCGTCTATATCATGCATAAGCCTCTGAATATATGACGATTAAGACATTTAAATGTCATCGAGTTGCGACTTATGTACAGGACACTTTCGTGTGCAACGGTTAACGTGCAACCCGAATTACTGCATTGCAAAGGAGATTTATCATGCTTGCGATCGTCGCCCGATGGGGCCACAAGATTCTGTTGGCCGGTTCCGCAGTCACCACGTTGACTCTGATCCGCCAGCTTCTGTGAGGGCGGGCGTTACCGGCCGGCCGGCCAGCCGGCGGGCGGGTCACGGCCTTTTCGGAAATCCGCGATGATCGTTGCGGAGACGATCGGGCGGCCTGCGGCCCCGAAGCACCCGGCGTGGTCATTCGATCCGTGGGGCCCCGGCGTCCTTCGCATATCGGACTACTTTCGCCCCGCGCTCAAGGCGCACTTTGCCCGGCTGAGCGCTGAGGATCTGTACCTGCGATTCGGCCAGCATTGCACGGGCGAGATGCTCGATGCGTACATCGAGGGAATCGAATTCCGCCAGTCCCTGGTGTTGGGCGTTTTCGACGAGGAGCTCGAGCTCGTCGGTGTGGCCCATCTGGTCTCGCACCGGGAGGTCTGGGAGCTCGGACTCAGCGTGCTCGAGTCGTGGCGGCGGCGCGGTGTCGGTGCTGCGTTGCTTCGACGCGCAATGCAGGAGGCGCGGCGGGCGAACGCGGACTCCCTGCATGTGCACTGCCTGTCGGTGAATCACGCCTTGATGCGCTTGGTGAGCAAGGTGGGTGCCGAGGTGGTGATGCACGGCAGTGAGTCCGACGGCACGATCGCATTGCCCCCCGCTCGAGCGCTCGGCGGCTGGATGGAGCTCGTCGAGGAGCAGATCGCGCTCGCCAACTTCGGCGCGAAGGCCAGAGCGCTTGTGATGCGGCGAATGGTCGGGCGGCTCTGGGGCGCGCCCTGAGCCAGTGAAGTTTCTGGGTGAGCAGGCTACCGCGGCGATCGCGGTGCGCGCTCGCGCGCAATCTCAAGCTGCTCCCTCAGCGCTATAGCGAGCAAGCAACCCGGTGCGCACCGCGTGGCGGTAGATGCGGCCGTAGAGCACGCCAGCGAGTATGAGCTCGACGATCGAGATCAGGCTTCCCTCGAGCAAGAGCCCGCCGGGGAAAGGCTGGCTCGCGAGGAGCGCGCGCATACCCTCGAAGACATAGGAAGGAGGCAACGCGAGTGCGACCCCCTGCATCCACGACGGCAGCACCTTGAGCGGGTAGAACACGGCGGCGAACGGGGAGAGCAGGGCGGGCAAGGGCCACAGCAGCCACTCGGAGGCGGGGCCGAAGCGCAGCACGATGGCGGCGCCGCAAATTCCGAGCGTGATCCCGAAGATGAACAGGATCATCAGGAATGCGCCGAGTGCGAGACCGAGGGAGAAGAACTCGAGATGAAACACGCCGTTCGCGATGAGCAGCATGGTGATGAGCCCCAACGCGCTTGTCATGATGCTCGTGATGACGAGCCCGGTGATGTATTCCGAGATCGAGAGAGGTGAGGAGAAGAGGTTCAAAAAATTGCGCGACCAGACATCCTCGAGAAAGGCCGTGCTCACCCCCTGCATGATGCGGGTGCAGAAGTCCCACAGCAGGACCCCGCCCAGGAGCGCCGGCACGAAGTCGACGCCCCGCGCGCTCACCGAGTTGAGGTAGCGGGTGAGAAAGCCCCACAGCACCATGTCGATCGCGACCCAGGTGATCATCGGAAAGACGCGCACCGGGCTGCCTCGCAGCAAGTAGATCTGTCGCAGCACGATGCCGGCAACCGGCTTCCACTTCACGGGGGGTGCCCGGCCGCGAGCGGCTCGCGCGCCACCCGGATGAAAAGCTCCTCGAGCGTGGCGGCGCCGTGCTGCGCGGGCAACGCCCGCGGATCGCCCTCGAGAAGCACCTTGCCGTGCGAGAGCAGCAGCACGCGATCGCACACCGCCTCGACCTCATACATGTTGTGCGAGGTCCAGAGAATCCCGCAGCCGTCCCGCGTCGCGAGACTCTTGATCCTCTGGCGAACCGTCTGCGCGGCGGAAGGATCGAGCGAGGCGGTCGGCTCATCGAGCAGCAGGAGCTGTGGTGCGTTGAGCAATGCCTTTGCAAGCGCCGAGCGGGTCTGCTCACCGGAGGACAGCAGGCCGCATTTCGTATGCCGCAGCTCCTTGAGATCGAACTGATCGAGCAGCGTCTCGATGCGCTCGTCGATTCGCGGAATCGAGTACAGGAGAGCGAAGACCTTGAGATTTTCCTCGACGGTCAGATTACCGGGAAGGGCTGCGTAAACCGCGGCGAAGTTCGTGTGCTTGAGTGCGCGCGCGCGTTGCCGGCCGATGTCGACGCCATCGATGTAGACGTGCCCGGCGCTCGGCTCGAGCACGCCGAGCACGATGTTGATGGTGGTGGTCTTGCCCGCGCCATTGGGCCCGAGGAGACCGACGATCTCACCGCGTTGGACGTTGAAGGAGACGCCGTCGAGCGCGGTCACGCTCGCGTAGCGCTTGCGCAGGTCCTGTACTTCAAGCGCCCAATGGGCGTGGTCCTGTTTCTCGGCGAATGCGGCGTTTTTTTCCATTCTCGTTCGCCGGTGAGTGGACGACACTTCCTCTCACGCGGGCACCTCGGTCCGCGATTCCAACAACTCGTCAGGAGATCGATCATGAACAGCTTTACGGTGACCGCGGTCGGCAATCTCACCAAGAATCCCGAGCTCGCCGTCAAAGGCGACACTACTTATACCCGATTTTGTCTCGTCGGCAACGACTACGCCGGGAAGGACGAGCACGGCAATTCCCGCGAGACGACCAACAGCCTGTGGTTCGTCGCGTTCGAGGGCATCGGCGAGACCATCGCGAAGCATGCGCGCAAAGGCGATCAACTGGTCTTGCAGGCGCAGATCCGCGATAACACCTGGATCGACAGCTCGGGCGAGAAACGCTACGACCACGATTTCGTCGTGCAGTCGTTCAAATTCGGTGCGCCGGGGCGCGTGAAGCGCGAAGAGCTGTCGCGGCGGGCCGGTCGCGAAGAAGCTGCTCTTGCAAGCGAGCTCTAGTCGTCGAGCGGTACGGGGGCTCCGATGCACCACCTACACAGACGTTCCTTCAGTTTCCCGCCGCTCGTCGCGTGCCTGGCGTTGGCCTGCATCCTCGCCGCCCCGGAGGCGGCCTGGGCTCAGGCCTCGCCCTTCATGACGGGCGCGACCGCGCTGCAGACGAATGCGCGAGTCGCCCGGGAGTATCTCGTTGCGCTGCCCGTGGAGCTGGACCCGGCCCAGCGGGTGGCTCTGGTGCACGGATTCTCCCAGGAGCTTGCCGATCGGTACCGCTTTGCGGTCGATGCGACCATTCATGCGCCGCGCGAGTTCCCGGGCAGCGATCCTCGCAACTTCCATGCGCATCTGCTCGCGACGACCCGGGAGGTCAACATCGAGGGGCTCGGGGCGAAGACGACGCTCGAGCTCGGCGATGGTGCTCGTCGCGAGCTCGGTCTCGAGCCCGCGATTCATGAGCTGCAGTTCGCGCGTCACCGCTGGGCCGAGGCGACCAATGAGGCGCTGCATGTTGCGGAGAGCTCGGCCCGCATCGCTCCCCTTCATGGTGCGAGCGACGAGCCCCGTCTTTGGATTCCGCGGGTGCCCTATGAGATGGAACGGCGCGGATTTCGCAGCACGGTGGCCGAGCGGCTTCGTGAGGAGCATCGCGATCGCCTGGCAGCATCCGACCGAGCCGCCACCACAGACTCACGCGAGGTCCCGACGCAGGCAGTTTCGCTCAAGTCTCAGCCGAGCCCAAACAGGTCGCTCGATGACGTTCAGCGCGAAGCACGCGAGCAATGGTTGCGAATCAGACAGACACAAGTCGCCGGACGCAGCACCCCGGAGGCGGAGCGATCCCTCGATGACGACCTCGCGCGCTGATGCGGCACGCGTCAGAGCGCCGACGCAGCTGCCCTTTGCCTCCTGCTACGTGTATTCGCCCACCGGAGTCGGTCCAATCTCGGTTCGCTCCCGTCGGCTGCTAGATCACGTCAAGAGCGCCGAGGAGTCATGGATT
>DATGIA010000085.1:0-46281 GCA_035307465.1 Steroidobacteraceae bacterium | reverse complement strand
CGACACCTGGCGGGCGCCGACGGCACGGGCCAGATCGACGAACGCCGGCAACTGCCGGTAATTCGACCGCTGCAGAGTGACTCGAAGGTTGGGAGCCACTCCATGAGACGCCGCCGCGCGGATGCCTTCCAAAACCTTGTCGAACGCATCGAGACCCCGGATCGCCGCGTAAGTCTCCCGATTCGTGCCATCCAGCGACACTGTCACGGAGTCGAACAGCTCGCTGGCGCGACGCGCGTGTTTGGCCAGAGCTAGCCCGGACGTAAGCAGCCAAAGCTCAAGCCCTCGGGATTTCAACAACTGCGCGATTTGGGCCCACTGCGGATGCAGAAGTGGCTCCCCTCCCGACAGCGCCACCATTCTTGTACCAAGCAGTTCGAGACTTGGCAGCAAGCGGGTTATCGAGGCGAGGCTGGCATCGGTACGTCCGTGGCGCCAATGGTCGCAGGTAACGCAGCGCGAATTACAGCGCTCCGTCACGTAGAGCGTCACCAAAGGCAGGCGGCTACGCAACAACTGAACACCACATGACGATCTCGCGCAAGGGCGGTTACGCAGAGTAAGTACCGCGTGGCACGATAACGGTTTAACGCGCTAATTGCGAGGTGGGGCTCCTTGTCGAACTCGATCAATGCTTTGCGGAATGATTATGAATCGGTTCGAAGTTCTCCGATTCGGCCTTCTGCCGCTCCATCTCGGCAATGGTACCGTTCAAATACCACGGGAACCCGCCCGAAGGCAGATAGCTCACCGATCAGTGGATGCTGCAAGCTCAATTCCACCCACTCGGCCTGGACGCGAACCGTACCCCGATCATAGTAGTCGCGTCACGGGTCCGGCGAGTAGGCTATGCCGGCTCGCAGCCAATCCCGATATCGCGCCTCGAGCGCAATTTCATCGTAGTTGTAGAACGAGCCGACGCTAATCCAATAATTGCCGACAAGGCTCTTTCCCTGCCAGTCCCGGCCCTCGGGCCGGACCTAGCCAAAAAATGCACTGAGTTTCGCATCGCGCGGGGCATGCGGATCGAACTCCGTAAGTGAATTCGGAAAAGTCTGCGAGGAACCCGGGAGGGGTCCAGAACCGTGCGAGGCGCCGCCCGCACCAATTTGCTGCCCGGAGGAGTCGCAGGTTCATATTCTGACGCTCCCGTTTGATTTCACTAGAGTTTCACTGATTACTCCGCTACGGTTCCAGGATTCCCAGAGGGCTCCCGATTCCGAAAACGGTTCCAGTGAAGGCCTAAATCACGCGAAATTTCCCGTCCTGGGTTCTGGGGCGAATTTTGGCGATGCGCGAAATCGTCTGAGCGTGCGGGCTATCGTTGAAGTGTTGGACTTCCCAGATTGCTGAGTGCTCCCCACCTCACCATGAAATCGACGAACGCTTTGAGGCGAGGCGTCGGATTGGAGTTTTTCGGATACAAGGCCCAGATGGGCGGACTATCCACTTGGTAGGCAGTCAGTATCGGTTCTAGCTGTCTGCGTGCGATTGCCGGTGCGGTCACGTAGCTCGATATTTGGATGAGCGCGGTCCCGGCGAGCGCGGCTTCCACCATAGCCTCCGCGTGATCCAGCCGCAAATTCCCGCGCACCGGCACGCTGAGGCGTCGTTGGTCCCGCTGGAACTGCCAGGGTTGGGCACGTCCGGTGTTGGGAACTTCGAACTGAATGCAATTGTGCTGCAGCAGGTCCTCCGGGCGCTTTGGCACACCGTGCCGCTTAAGGTACGAGGGTGTCGCGCAGGTCGTGAGCGTGCCGCTCGCCAGGCGGCGCGCCACCAAGCGCGAGTCACTAAGCTTGCCGATGCGGATGGCAACATCGAACTTTTCCTCGACAAGATCAGTTATACGATCGGACACGTGTACTTCGAGCTGAACCTCGGAATACTGGCGCGCGAACTCGGGAAGCATGCGCGCGAAGTGTAAGCGTGCTATCGACAAGGGCAGCGTTATGCGTAGTAGTCCGCGCGGGGATTTGTGTGCGTCAGTCAAGACATGTTCGGCTTCCTCCAAGTCGGCAACGATCTTCTTGCATAGTTGGTAGTAGGCCAAACCCTCGGGTGTCAGACTGATACTGCGCGCCGTTCGCTGCAACAGTCGAACGCCGTGACGAGACTCAAGCCGCGAAATTGCCTTGCTGATGCCGGAGGGTGAAATGCCCAGCCGGCGCGCTGCGCGCGTGAAGCTTCGTGCTTCGACAGCATGGACAAATGCCAAGAGTCCAGACAAGTGGTCCATGGCAGGTTCCGAGAATGACAAATTGTCATTCTAACCCGGACCGCAGTCTGATTCCCTTCGCCGCGTGGGCCGCGTACCTTTGCACGACCTAATTACGGAGGCAATTTTATGACTGCGATCACTCGCAATGCGCTCGTGACCGGCGCGACTTCGGGCATTGGGCAGGCCATTGCCGAAACATTGGCTTCGCGAGGTGTCCGCGTCATTGTGTCGGGCCGGGATGCAGCCCGTGGCAACGAAGTCGTCAAGAAGATTCGCGCCCGCGGGGGAGATGCACTGTTTCATGCTGCCGATCTGGCCACCGTGGCCGCGGCATCGGAGCTTGCCAAAGCATCGGAGAAACTCGTCGGCAGAGTTGATATGTTGATCAACAACGCCGGCATCTTTTCCTTTGGGCCAACTGCCGATACCACCGCGGCGGCCTTTGATCAAATGTTCGCCAGCAATGTACGCGGCCCTTATTTTCTTGCGGCGGGGCTGGCACCGGCGATGGCAGCCCGCGGATGGGGCCGAATAGTCAACATCACGACCATGGTCGCACATTTTGGCATGGTGGGAGCAGCCCTCTACGGGTCCAGCAAGGCGGCCCTGCAATTGCTGACACGATCGTGGGCCGCGGAGTTCGGTCCGAGCGGTGTTACCGTGAACTCCGTTGCACCGGGGCCTATTCGAACCGAAGGGACTGCCAATATGGGCGACGCTTTGGAGCAACTGGGCAAAACCACGCCGGTCGGCCGCACAGGGACCCCGGCCGAAGTGGCCGAGGCGGTCGCATTCCTGACATCCGATGCGGCTGCCTACGTCAACGGCGCCACGATCGCCCTCGACGGCGGACGCACGGCCGTGTGAGCAACCCGCCATGACGGTTCCACTGCTTGTTTTCGATGTTAACGAAACCCTGCTGGATCTTGAGGCACTGACCCCGCATTTTGAACGCATGTTCGGCGAAGGCAGCACTCTTCGAGAGTGGTTTGCTCAAGTGATTTTGTATTCGGAGGCAATCACACTGAGCGATACGTACGTACCCTTTGGCGAGTTGGGCGGTGCGGTGCTGAGAATGCTGGGGCGCACCCGCGGAGTCCCCATCAATGACACGGATCTGCATGAGCTGAAAGAAGCGGTTGCAACAATGCCGCCTCACCCTGAAGTGCGCGAGGCCCTCGTCAGCCTGCGGGAGGCGGGATTTCGTCTCTACACTCTAACGAATAATCCCAAAGCCACCTGCGAACGACAGCTCCGGGAGGCCGGAATCGCTCATTTCTTTGAACGGCAGTTTAGCGTCGACGACACGGCGCATCGCTACAAACCGGCCCGCGAGGTATATCGGGAAGTTGAGACCTCTTTCGGCCTGCAGCCCGCGGATTTGTGCCTTATCGCCTGTCATACGTGGGATATTCTGGGAGCAGCGGCGGCCGGGTGGAAAACGGCGTTCATAGCCCGCGCTGGCAACGCACCACTCGCTGTCGGCGCTCAGCCGCTCATACTGGGACCCGACCTGAACGTCGTGGCACAAGGACTCATACAGCGGTTCGCCGCTTAGGGTTTCGCCGCTGAGACTAGAGCGGTGGGTGACGTCGGGCCAATGTTGCGCCACCACGCACGGACAGATCCTTGATGCCGCGACCCGTACGGGTCATTGAATTGCATCGATTGATTTGGCCACTTATGCTCCCCTCCACTTGCCCGCACTCACGGTGTACCGCGGGCGACACGTGATCGAGCCATTCGGCGTTCTCGAACCACCCAGCGATCGTCGCCTTCAAACGATTGCCGGGACCTTCTAAGAGTTCAATGAACAGGGAGATTGGAATGGATACCATGCCGAAGCATACGGGGCGTCGAGAATTGCGGGCGAGCTCTCGCACCCAGTCTATTTTGAACAGGCTTCTTGCATCCGCTGTCGTCGGCGTTGTTTGCATCGGCGCCGCAACGTCGGCTCAGGCGGCCAAGTACAGGCTGGTCGTACTGCCGCCCCTCGAGGGCGCCAGCAGCGCTCAAGTAGCCGCCATCAACAACCATGACCAGGTCGTGGGCAGTGTCGTTGACTCGGCTTCCGGGAATCAGGAGGCGGTCATCTGGAATGGAGGGACTCCCACCCTCGTTTTCCGAGCTGTTCCGTTTGGTGCACTGGCAAACGCCGTCAACGACAAGGGCATCGTGGTGGGCCTTGTTCCGATCAATGGCGGGGCATTCGCATGGGCGCCCACCGCAGGAGCGGTTTACTTGGGCGATTACTCAAACTCCGACGCTACCGGAATCAACAACCACGGGGTGATCGTCGGAATTCAAGGGGGTGCACCCGCCTCCTGGGCAAGCCCCTTCGGCGAGACGGGCCCTCTTCCAACGTTTGAGTTGGCGGTCGATGCCCCCGTTGCCATCAATAATCTCGGTGTGGTCGTCGGTTTTGCCTTGAGCCTTGACAGCGACACGCAGCAGGCCGCGAGATTCGAAGGGGCGTCCTCCAGGAATCTCGGCACATTGGGCGGGTTGAACAGCGAGGCCGTGGCAGTGAACGACCGGGGCTTCATTGTCGGCTGGGCGCAAATCGGCAACGGCAGTGCGCACGCGACACTGTGGGGGCCCCATACCGGTCCCTACAGCCTGGGCACGCTCGGCGGTAAGCAGAGTTACGCAAACGCGCTGAACATCCAGGGCGATGTTGCCGGCACCGCTCAGAGCGCGGCGGGAGCGTGGCATGCGGTTCTATGGACTCATGCGCATTACGTCCCGTCCGACCTCAACGACGAGATCTCCTCGGCCGACGCCAAAGCCTATACGTTGACCTCCGCGGTCGGAACGAACGATCAGTGCCGGGTGATCGCGAACGGCATCGATAACAAGACGGGGGCAGGCCTCGCTTTCATGCTTTATTTGACGGACCCGACGGTGCAAAAGAGTTGCAGCGGCGCAAACTAGTACATCGAGCATGCTGCACTCAGTGAGTCATTAACGTGTCCCTTCCGCCCCCCTCATCATCCGAGGATCCGATCGGCCCGAGCGGCCTGCACCGCACGCTACGCGCACGCCACATGCGCATGATTGCCCTGGGCGGCGTGATCGGCGCGGGCCTTTTCGTCGGCAGCGGAGTCGTCATACAGGCGACCGGCCCGGCGGCGGTGCTGTCCTTCGCCCTGACCGGATCCCTCGTTGTGCTCGTGATGCGCATGCTCGGCGAGATGGCCTCGGCCTATCCGGCGGTCGGCGGCTTCTACGAGTACAACCGGCTTGCGCTCGGTGAGCTCGCCGGCTTCATGACGGGGTGGATGTACTGGTACTTCTGGATCATCGTCGTCGCGCTCGAGGCGGTGGCCGGCGCACGACTGCTGGCCACCTGGTATCCCGCACCCCCGTGGGTCTATACGCTCGGATTGATGACGCTGTTCACGCTGCTCAACCTGCTGTCGGTGCGATCCTGGGGTGAGGCCGAGTACTGGTTTGCCTTCATCAAGGTCGCCGCCATCACGCTCTTTCTGATCCTCGGCGTGCTGGTGGTGGCTGGGCTCTTTCCAGGCCATGCGGGCGGGTTTGCCAACCTCACACACGACGGCGGCTTCATGCCTCACGGCTTCGTTCCGGTGCTGACCGGCGCAGTGGCCGCGACCGGCTTCTACTTCGGCTCGGAGATCGTCACGATCGCAGCCGCCGAGTCGCCCGAGCCGGAACGCCAGGTGGCCCGCGCCACTCAATCCGTGGTGTCACGGGTGCTCGTGTTCTACGTGGGCTCCATTCTGGTCGTGGTCACGCTCGTTCCGTGGATCGATCCCCGCATGGCGCAGCCCTACGTCGCGGCGCTCACGGTGATTGGCATTCCGGCCGCGCCCCACATCATGAACGCCGTCATCCTGACCGCGGTGCTGTCGGCCCTCAACAGCGGGTTGTTCGCCTCCTCGCGCATGGTGATGGCACTCGCCCTGCGCAGCGATGCGCCGCGCGGCCTGTCGCGACTCAATGGTCGCGGCGTGCCGGTGCGCGCGATCCTCCTGAGCACGACCTTTGGCTACGCGGCGGTCGTCATGAGCTACGTCTCGCCGGACCACGTATTCCCCTTCCTGGTGGACTCCTACGGAACGGTCGCCATCTTCGTCTACCTGCTGATCGCGATCTCCGAGCTGCGGCTGCGCCGCCGCATCGAGCGTGAGGCCCCTGAGCGGCTGCGGGTGCGGATGTGGCTTTATCCCGGCCTGACGATCCTCGCCATCGTCCTGATGATCGGCATTGTCGCGGCCATGGGATTCATCGCGGATCAGCGCCTGCCGCTGCTCTTCGGGGTCGCCAGCGCGCTTTTGATGCTCTTCGGCTACGGCCTGCGCCGGGCGTGGGGCGGAGCGCGGCGAGGCCCCGAGATTCTCGAGCCTAGCGCGCGGGGCGCTGCCGATCGATGAGGACGCCCAGACGCCGCACGCCCGTGCGAATGGCAGCCGGCGCAATCGAGGAAAAGCCGAGCCGGAAATAATTGAGCGGCGGGGCCTCGTCGGCGAAGTGCACGTCGCCGGGCTCGATCAGTACGCGCTCGGCGCGCGCGTCCTGCGCCAGCCGGCGCGCATCGAGCCACGACGGTCCCTCGACCCAGCACGAGGATCCACCCGTGATGGGTGGATGGCGCACCGCCGGCACGTAACGCGCAATGGCTTCGCTCAACGCCACGGCGCGCTCACGATAGGCCGTCGCGAGGCGCCGGTTGAAGCCATCGAAATATCCGAGGGCCAGGAAGCGCGCGAAGCTGCGCTCGATGAACGCGCTCGGATGGCGGATCATCAGCCGGCGCAAAGCGCGCAGCTCCGTGATCAGCGCGGGGGGCGCCACGACATAACCGAGTCTCAGGCCGGGAGCCAGGGATTTGGAGAGGCTGCCCACGTAGATCACGCGTCCGTTGCGATCGAGACTCTTGAGAGCGGGATTGGGCAACCCGGAGAAGCTCACCTCGGTTTCGTAGTCGTCCTCGATGATCAGGAAATCATCGACTGCCGCCTGCCGCAACAGCTCGACACGCCGCTCCACCGGCATCGTGACGGTCGTGGGCGACTGGTGGCTCGGCGTCGCATAGACGAACCGACAGCCCTTGAGCGCCTCACCGACGCACAGCCCGCACTCATCGAGCGAGAGCGGCTGAAGGAGCCGCGTGCGGCGCGCGAAGATGTGCCGCGCATCCGGATATCCGGGATTCTCGATGCCGACCGGCGTCTGCGCCTCGATGAGCAGGTCGGCGAGCAGGTAGAGTGCATGTTGGGCGCCGATGGTCACGAGGATCTCATCGCTCGCCGCCCAGATGCCCCGCAGGGGCAGCACCTTGTCGCGAATCTGCTCGATGAGCCCGGCATCGTCGCGGCTCACCTGATCCTGGGCCCAATCGAGCGCATCGGTGTCGGCGAGCACCTGTTGACAGCTCGCCCGCCAGTCCGCGGCCGGAAAGAGGCTGCGGTCGAGCTGACCGTAGATGAAGGGATACTCGTAGCGATCCCAGTCCGGCGGCTTCGAAATCTGGCGCGGAAGCGAAGGGCGCCGCTCGAGGCGCGCGAGCCAGTCCGGCACGACCTCGCGCGCCGGGCTCTTGGGTACCCCTCGGGGACGCGGTGTGATCATGGCCGCGTTCGGAAAATATCCGCGCCGGCTGCGCGCGATCAGGTAGCCGTCATCGGCGAGCTGCTGGTAGACGATCACGACGGTATTGCGGGCAATGTCGAGCTGGGCCGCGAGCGCCCGGCTCGAGGGCAGTGGGCGGTTTTGGGGAAGGCTGCCCGCGCCGATCGCCTCGATCAGGCGCGCGCGCAATTGCGCCTGCAGAGTGAGCGCGGAGGCCGGCTGCAACGGGAGCAGCTGTCGCCAGAGCACTTGACTACTTCGTCGCCCTCCACCCACCCTTGCCACCCGCCTCGAGCGCCAGCGGCAACGCTGGACATCCATCGGCGTTCAGGGCGCGGCGCGACGGGTAGCTATAGCCGAGGCCGGGAGGCTTGTCCACTGCCGGCGAGCAGCGCGTGCACGTGCCTCAGGATCGCGCGCTCCTCGTCGGCGGCGACGACCCACACGGCACAGCGCGAGCCCGCGGCGGCGATGGCGGCGTCGTGATGCGCATTGCGCTCCGGCGCAAGCTCGACGCCGAGCCAGCCGAGGTGGGCGCCGATGCCGGCCCGTACCCGGGCACTGCCGCAGCCGATGCCGCCGGTAAAGGCGACCGAGTCGACGCCGCCGAGCGCCACGGCGAGCGAGCCCGCATGGCGCGCCGCCCAGTAGCAGAAATGCTCGAGGGCGAAGCGACACGACTCCTCATCGAGCCCTTCGATCTCGCGCATGTCGGAGCTGCGGCCCGACAGCGCGAGCAAGCCGGACTGCCGATACAGCAGGTTCTCGAGCGAATCCAGGGTAAACCCGTCGCGGCGTTGCAGAGCGATGAGCACCCCGGGATCGATCGCCCCGCAGCGCGTGCCCATGTCGAGACCGTCGAGAGTCGAGTACCCCATGGTCGTCGCCACGCTGCGCCCGTTCCTCACCGCGCAGATACTCGAGCCATTGCCGAGATGGAAGATGAGGAGACGCGCGGTCGCCGAAGGCCCGTATCGCTCGGCAAGCGTCGCCGTGACGTGCTCGTAGTTCAGACCATGGAATCCGAACCGCCGATAACCTGCCGCATGCAGCGAGGTGGGAATCGCGAAGCGCGCGGCCACCTCGGGGATCGTCGCGTGAAACGTCGTATCGAAGCACACCACCTGCGGCAGCTCCGGTGCCGCCGTGCGCATCGCCTCGATCGCGTCGAGGCCGAACCCGTTATGCAGCGGCGCGAGCGCGCGCAGCGCGTTGATCGCGGCGAGCCGCTGCGCATCGATGAGCGTCGGGGCGAGAAAGGCGGTGCCGGCATGCACCACCCGATGACCGCATGCGGCCAGATTGCCCGTGCCGGTCCCGCGCTCGCGCATCAGCGCCAGGATTCGCTCGAGCGCGGCATTGTGGCGGGTGCCTGCGGGCAGCTTCTCCCGGATCTCGCCGCACACGAATTGCGGCTGAGCCCCGATGCCCTCCACCTGCCCGTGCAAGACACGCTCGAGGCCCTCGAACAGCGCGAACTTCAGCGACGAAGAGCCCGCATTCAGCACGAGCACGCGCTGTCCACGCGCCGCGCTCATGCAGGCCGTTGCGTGCGCATGTCCTCGCGTGAGATGCCGGCGACGGCGACCGGCTTCTTCATCGCATCACGCCGGAAGGGCTCGCCGAGCTCCTGATTCAGAACGACCTCGATGAAGGTCGTCACGTCGTCCGCCTGCGCGGCGCACGCCGTCTTGAGCGCTCGGGTGAGCTCGTCGGCGCTGCGCACCGTCACGCCGCGATGACCGCACCCCTCCGCCACGCGCGCGTAGCTCAGGTTCGGGTCGAGCTCCGTGCCGACGAAATTGTTGTCGTACCACAGAATCGAGTTGCGCTTCTCGGCGCCCCACTGATAGTTGCGAAAGATCACCATCGTCACATGCGGCCAGCCATCGCGGCCGATGGAGGTCATCTCGTTCATCGAGATGCCGAAGGCGCCGTCGCCGGCAAAGCCGACCACCGGGGTCTTCGGATTGCCGATTTTCGCCCCGATGATCGCGGGGAAACCGTAGCCGCAGGGTCCAAAAAGACCGGGGGCCAGGTACTGGCGGCCCTTGGGGAACATCGGATAGGCATTGCCGATGGCGCAGTTGTTGCCGATATCGCTCGAGATGATCGCCTCGCGCGGCAGCCCCTCCATGATCGCCCGCCACGCCTGGCGCGGCGAGAGGTGGTCGGGCTCACGCGATCGGCACTGCTCGTTCCAGACGGTGCCCGGGTCGTCCTCTTCATGGTCCATGGTCTCGAGCGCATCCGCCCAGCTGCGCTTGCGCACATCGATCTTGCGCCGGCGCTCCGCGCGGCCCGCATCCCCGGCGTTCGCCTGCAGGCGCGAGAGGATCTGGGCCGCGACCTGCTTAGCGTCGCCGCAGATTGCGACCGCCACGGGCTTCGTCAGGCCGATGCGATCCGCGTTGATGTCGACCTGGATGATGGCGGCAGACTTCGGCCAGTAATCGAGGCCGTAGCACGGCAGCGTCGAGAATGGATTGAGCCGCGTGCCGAGCGCGAGCACGACATCGGCCTCGGAGATGAGCTCCATGGCCGCGCGCGAGCCGTTGTAGCCGAGCGGGCCGACAGCGAGCGGATGCTCGCCCGGAAAAGAATCGTTGTGCTGATAGTTGTTGCAGACCGGTGCATCGAGACGCTCGGCGAGCGCGACGCACTCGCTGAGCGCATTGCCGAGCACGACTCCCGCGCCCGAGAGAATCACCGGGAATCGCGCCTGCGACAGCAGGCGGGCCGCCTCGGCGATCGCCTTCTCACCGCCCGACGGTCGCTCGAACTCGATCAGGGTCGGGAGCGGCACGTCGATCACCTGCGTCCAGAAGTCACGCGGAATGTTGATCTGCGCGGGAGCCGACAGGCGCTTCGCCTTGCTGATGACGCGATTGAGGACCTCGGGCACCCGGCTCGGATCGCGCACTTCCTCCTGATAGGCGACGATGTCGCGGAACAGGGCCATTTGCTCGAGCTCCTGAAAGCCGCCCTGCCCGATGGTGCGATTGGCGGCCTGGGGCGTGACGAGCAGCATCGGTGTGTGGTTCCAGTATGCGGTCTTGAGGGCGGTGACGAAGCCCGTGACGCCCGGGCCGTTCTGCGCAATCGCCATCGCGATCTTGCCGGTCGAGCGCGTGAAGCCGTCGCACATGAGCCCTCCGTTGGTCTCGTGCGCGACGTCCCAGAACTTGATGCCCGCCTTGGGAAAAAGGTCGGAGATCGGCATGAACGCCGAGCCGATGATGCCGAACGCGTTATCGATGCCATGCTGCTGCAGCACCTTGATGAAGGCCTCTTCCGTCGTCATCTTCATGAGCGTCTCCGATGCAATCCTTGAGCTATCTGGAACCGAACACCTTGCAGAGCGCCTGGTCGATGGTCGCGGTGATCCGGTCGATGTCGCTCGCCGAGGCGATGAGCGCCGGACTCAGGCACAGGGTGTTGTTGAATCCCGGGAGCGAGCGGTTGGTGGCGCCGATGATGACGCCCTGCGCCATGCATTCTCCGACCACCGCCTGGACCCGCTTCTCCTCCGCCGGCTCGCGTGTCTTTCGATCCTGAACCAGCTCCGCGCCGCAGAAGAGTCCGAGTCCGCGCACATCGCCGATCACCGCGTGACGCTCTTGAAGCTCGCGCAGGTTTCGCATCAGACGCGCGCCCATCGTGAGCGTGTTCTCGAGCAGGCTCTCGTCCTCGATGATGCGCATGTTCTCGAGCGCCGCGGCGGGTCCGGAGGCGCAGCCGCCGAAGGTCGAGATGTCGCGAAAGTAGGAAAGCGGATCGCCCGGATCATCCTTGAAGAGGTCGAACACGGCCTCGGTGGTCACCATGCAGGAAATAGCGGCATAGCCCGAGGCGACGCCTTTCGCCATGGTCACGAAATCGGGCTGGATGCCGTAATGCTGATAGCCGAACCATTTGCCCGTGCGGCCGACGCCACAGACGACCTCATCGATGTGCAACAGGATATGGTGCCGGCGGCAGATGTCCTGCACGCGCTCCCAGTAGCCGGCCGGCGGGGTGATCACGCCACCTCCTGCCGTGACGGGCTCGAGGCACAGCGCACCGATGGTGTCCGGGCCCTCGCGCATGATCACCTGCTCGATGGCCTCGGCGGCGCGCTCGCCATAGTTGGCGACCTCGCCATATTGGCTGCGATACTCGAGGCAATGCGGCACCTCGACGAAGCCGGCCACGGGGGGGCCGTATTGCAGGCTTCGTTGCGGTTGTCCGCTCGCGGAGAGCGCGGCGAGCGTGGTCCCGTGATAATCGCGCTCGCGATACAGGATCTTCCATTTGCGTCCTCCATGATGGCGATGCGCCATCTGCCGCACCATCTTGAAGACTTTCTCGTTGGCCTCGGAGCCCGAGTTGGCGTAGTACACGCGGCTCAGGCCGGGCATCTTCTCGGTGAGGCGCTCCGCGAAACGCGCTCCGGGGATCGAGCCGGCGGAGCCTGCGAAGTAGTTCATCTTGACCAGCTGATCACGAACCGCCTCCGCGATGCTCTGCCGGCCGTAGCCCACGTTCACCGTCCACACGCCGCCCGACACCGCATCGAGGTACTCCCGCCCCGTCGTGTCCCAGAGCTTCATTCCCCGACCTTCGACGAAAACGCGCGGATCCTCGCTGGCGAAGCGCTGATGCTGGGTGAGATGGTGCCAAACGTGCGTCCGGTCGGCGTCGACGACGTCGCGCAGCTCGTTGGGGCGGGATTGGGCATTCATGGCGTTCAGGCCTCCGGTGCTCGAGAAGACCCATTCCTCTCGAGAGGCTCCATTCCTAGCACGAAAGCAAGGCGCGCCATAAGGGCCAGAATCGGCGAGCCGCTGGAGCCACGGCTCATCGGCGCATCGCACCGGCGCTCGGCCGCGCGCTTCTTGAGCTCGACCGGCACCCCGGACGGTGCGCTTTTCTTATAAATTGGATGCTGTGACCCAAAAGCAGCCCTGTTTCGCCGGCGCGCGCCCGTGACGGGGTTTACTCGGGAGGCTCGATGACCATTTCCCGCCGCATGCTGTTGCTCGGGAGCGCCGCAAGCGCCTCGCTGGTCGCGCTGGGCGGCCCGCTCGCGCTGGCCCCGGGGCGCTCCCGCGCGGCGCCCGCATGGAGCTTGCCGCCCAAGCGGCCCTTCAAGGTGATCGAGAATGAGTGGATCGCGATGCCCGACGGTGTGCGTCTCGCCGCACGGTTCTGGATCCCCGAGGGGGCCGAGGCGCATCCGGTGCCGGTGGTCTGGGAGTATCTGCCGTACCGCCTGTGGGACGACCTGCGCTGGCGCGACGACAAGACGGCCGAGAACCTCGCGCCCTACGGCGTCGCGTTCGTGCGGGTCGACATCCGCGGCACCGGCAACTCCGAAGGCGTGATGGTCGATGAGTACGATGTTCCCGAGCTGACCGACGGGGTGCACATCATCGCCTGGCTTGCCCGCCAATCCTGGTCGAACGGATCGATCGGCATGCGCGGCATCTCCTGGGGAGGTATCAATTCGTTGCAGATCGCCGCCCTGCGGCCTGCGCAGCTCAAGGCCATCATGCCGATGGGATGCGTCGTCGATCGTTATACCGACGATGCCCATTACATGGGCGGCGCCTATGGCGAGCAGAACATGGCGTGGGGAAGTTCCTTCAAGGGCGACATGGCGGCGCCGCCGGACCCGCAGGTCATGGGCGCGAGTTGGGAGTCTGTGTGGCGTCAGCGCCTCGAGGCCACGCCGCAGATCATGCGCACCTGGTCGATGCATCAGACCTACGATGCCTACTGGAAGCGCGGGTCGATTGCCACCGACTATGCCGCCATCACCTGTCCGGTCTATGTCGTCGATGGCTGGGGTGATCCTTACGAAAACGTCATCGGCGAGTTGCTCGCGCATCTGAAAGTTCCGCGCAAGGGTCTCATCGGTCCGTGGGGTCACATCTTCCCCAATCTGGCAACGCCGCTCGGCCTCGACTGGCCGTACGAGGAAGTGCGCTGGTGGCAGCAGTGGCTCGGGGGAATCGACACGGGAATCATGGACGAGCCGATGCTGCGGGTCTACATGATGAACAAGGCGGACTCGCAGGCCTATCCGAACGAGATACCCGGTCGCTGGGTGGCGGAGAGCACCTGGCCCTCGCCGCGTATTGCATCGTCGACTCTGTACTTCGATGCGGGCGCGCGTCTCGCGCCGCATCCGAAATCACGCGAGCACGTCAAGTACGTCGGCGACAAGATCGTCGGCTTGACCAAGCCCCAGTGGGTCTATGGACATCCGACCGAGTTCGAGCAGAGCCCGGACGATCGCAACTCGCTGTTGTTCGATTCGGCGCCGCTCGAGCATGACCTCGAGATCCTCGGCTACCCGATCGCCAGGATTCGCGTGAGCGCCGACGTTCCCGTGGCTCAGCTCGCGGTGCGGCTGACGGAAGTCACGCCCGAAGGCAAATCCTGGCTCGTGACCTACAACGTACTCAATCTGACCCGCCGCTCCTCGATGGAGCAGCCCACCGCCTTGAAGCCCGGCGAGTTCTACGATGTCGAGCTGCCGCTCTACATGATCGCGCATCGGTTCAGGCGGGGTAATCGCATTCGCGCGGCCCTCTCGGAGAACCTGTGGCCCCTGGTCTGGCCCTCGCCGCAGATCGCAACGCTCGATATCGCACTCGGCGCCTCCTGCCTCGTGCTGCCGGTGCGACCCGCTCCAGCCCGAGAGGCGCCCTTCACCATTCCGGTCATCCACACCGCGCCCGCCCAGGTCGGCACGCGCGGATACGCCAACGGACTGCACTGGGCGAAGGCAGCGCCTGCACCGCCCGACGGCACGGAGATGCCCACGCGGGATCCGAGTGGTCGAATTCACTACGACCGTGACGCCGAGCCGACCGTCACCTTCATCTCGGCGGTCGGCACGACCAGCACCTCATCGACCCGGCGGACCATCGAGATCACGGAAGGCGACCCCGACAGCGGCCACATGAGGTTCGAGCACATGAATCGCTGGCAACGCGGCGATTGGGACTGCACGATCCAGTTCGGAGCCGACTTGACCTCGACCGCCGAGGAGTTTCATTTGAAGGAATGGGTGGTGGCGAAGAAAGGCGCCGTGGAGATCTTCCGCCGGGAGACTCCGAGCACGCTCAAGCGCGATCTCTTGTAGGGCCGGAAATCTTCTCTGCGGCTCTCCGCATCTTAAGCGGCGCGTGCCGCTGCGCTGGCGCGCGCCGCGAGACGCGCATCGCCCAAGCGGGCGGCAAAGGCCGGGAAGTGCGCCGTCGGACCCGGCCAGCGCAGCTCATCGACGCTCTCGAACACGGACGCGTCGGTGCGCAAGGTGGCGAGGCGCTTGAAGAGCAGTGCGAGCGGACGTTGCGCGCCGAGGATCTCTTCCGGGAAGTCCTCGATCCGCCCGTAACGCTCGATGAGCCGGGCGGAGCCCTTCGGACCGATGCCCGTGATGCCGGGAAACCCATCCGCCGAGTCGCCCACCAGCGCCAGATAATCCGGAATTCGTTCGGGCGCCACACCGAACTTCGCGCGCACGGCGGCGGCGTCGCGAATGCTCTTGCTGCGCCGATCGACCTGGACCACGCGATCACCGACGACGCATTGCGCGAGATCCTTGTCGGGCGTCCAGATGCTCACTTTCCGGACTCGACGCTCGCGCGCGGCTCGCGCCGCGGCCGATGCGAGCGCATCGTCGGCCTCGAGCTCGACCATCGGCCACACCTTCACGCCCATCGCGGCCAGTGCCTCCTCCAGCGGGTGGAACTGGGCGAGCAATGCGGGCTCGATGCCCTCGCCCGTCTTGTAGCCGCTCCAGAGCTCGTTGCGAAAGGACTCGATGATGTGGTCGGTCGCGACGCCGAGGTGCGTGGCTCCTTCCTCGATCATCTGCAGCGTGCCGTTCAGCACCCCGACGACCGCGCCGAACGGTCGATCCTCGCTCGTGAAGCGACGCAGGCCATAGAAGTGGCGAAACAGCTCGTACGTGCCGTCGATGAGGTGCACGATCATCGTGGCATGATTCCAGAAAACCAATGCAAGCGGATAGCGCGGCGCGGGGCGCTCGAGCGCTCTTCAGGACTTGGTCAGCGGGAACACGTAGTGACGCTGCCCGGTCGCAGCAAAGATTGCGTTGGCGAGTGCGGGTCCGATGGGCGCAACGCCCGGCTCGCCCACGCCCGTCGGCGCCTCGCTCGAGGGCACGATGTGCACCTCGACCGCGGGCATCTCGTTGATGCGCAGCACCCGATAACCGTTGAAATTGCTCTGCTCGACCCGGCCGTCCTTGAGCGTGATCGCCCCATAGAGCGCCGCGCCGAGACCAAAGCCGATGCCCCCCTCCATCTGCGCCTTGATGATGTCGGGGTTGATCGGCGTCCCGCAGTCGACCGCGCACACGACGCGCTCGACGGTGACCGTGCCGGCCTGATCCACCCTCACCTCGGCGACCTGCGCGACGAACGTATTGAACGCCTCGGCCACGGCGATCCCGCGGCCGCGCCCGGACGACAAAGGCTTCGAGCTCCAGCCGGCTTTTTGCGCAGCGAGGTCGAGCACTCCGCGCAACCGCACATGATTCGCGAGGAGCTTGCGACGGAACTGATAGGGATCCTGTCCTGCCGCATGAGCCGCCTCATCGATGAACGCCTCGACTGCGAACGTCGTGTGCGAGCTGCCGACCACGCGCCACCAGAGCGTGGGAACACCCACCTGAGTCGTGGCGAGCTCGACGGAAAGGTTCGGAATGGCGTAGGCGATAGTGGCCGCGCCCTCGACGGAAGTCGGATCCACGCCCTCCTTGATCATCGACTGAAACGGGGTGTTTGCGACGATCGACTGGCCGACGATGCGATGACGCCAGCCGACCAGCTCACCCGCAGAGCTCAGTCCCGCCTCCAGGCTGTGAAGGTACATGGGCCGGTAGAGGCCTCCCCGGACATCGTCCTCCCGGGTCCACTGCAGCTTGATCGGCGTGCCGTCGGCGCCATGCGCCTTGGCAATCGCCACCGCCTGAGAAATGTAGTCCGAGCCGGGATTGGCGCGCCGGCCGAAGCTGCCGCCCGCATAGAGCGTATTGATGTACACCTGCTCCGGGGCGAGGCCGGCGATGCGCGCCGCGTTGGCCTGGTCGATGGTCTGAAACTGGTCGCCCGCCCAGATGTCGCAGCGCTCGGGGGTGAGCCGCACCACCGCATCGAGCGGCTCCATGGGCGCGTGCGCGAGGTAGGGAAACTCGAAGGTCGCGCTCAACCGATGCGCGGCCGTGCCGAGAGCGCGTTGCGCATCCCCTTCCTTGCGCGCCGAAAGTGCCGGTTGCTCGGCGAGGCGCCGGTACTCGCTCATGATCTCCGCCGAGCTGCGCTTCTCGGCATGCGTCTCGTCCCACTGCACTTTGAGGGCATCGCGGCCATTCTTGGCCGACCAGAAGCCCTGGGCGATGACGGCAACACCGTAGGGCACCTGCACCACCTTGACGACGCCCGGCACCGCGGTCGCCGCCGCGCCGTCGAAGGAGAGCACCGTCGCGCCGAAGCGCGGCGGGCGCTCGAGCAGCGCGACGAGCATCCCGGGCTCGCGCACATCGAGCGTGAATTGCGCCGTGCCGTCGCATTTCGCGGGCACATCGACGCGCGGTGCGCGCTGACCGATGAGCTTGAAATCCTTCGGATCCTTGAGCGCGGCGGTGGCGGGCACCGGCAGGGTCGACGCCCGGGCTACGAGCGCCCCGAAGGTTGCCTTGCGATGCCCCGTGCGCTCGTGCACGACCCCTTGCTCGACCATCAAGTGGTCGACCGGGACGCCCCACTGCTGGGCCGCCGCGGACAGCAGCATGGCGCGCGCCTTCGCGCCCGCCTCCCGCAGCTGCATCCAGGAGTTCGCCATCGCCGAGCTGCCGCCCGTTCCTTGAATGGTGCCGAATGCAAGATTGGCGTAGCGCTTCGCATCGGCGGGCGCGCTTTCGACCCGCACCCGGCTCCAATCCGCATCGAGCTCCTCGGCGACGATGGTCGCAATCCCGGTATAGGCCCCCTGCCCCATCTCGACGTGCTTCGCAATCACCGTGACGCTGTCGTCCGCGCCGATGCGCAGGAACGCGTTCGGGGCGAAGGGTGCCGTCTTGGGTCCCGCGGACAGCGCGCGCGCCCGGCGACTCGAGGCGCCCCATTCGAAGCCGATCGTGAGGGCGGCGAGCGTGACTTGGCCTGCGCCTTTGAGGAAGCGGCGGCGCGAGGAGCGGGAGGAGGCAGTGGTGGGGTGGGACACGTTCTCAAGCCTTCAAGGTGTGGGCCGCGGCGTGGATTGCAGCCCGTATGCGCACATAGGCCGCGCAGCGGCAGATGTTGCCGCTCATGGCGCTGTTGATGTCCGCGTCCGTGGGAGCCGGATTCTTCTCGAGCAGCGAGGTCGCGGAGACGATCTGTCCCGACTGACAGTAGCCGCACTGCGGCACCTGCAAATCGATCCACGCCGCTTGCACGGCTTTGGCCTCGCGGCTCTTCAGGCCCTCGATGGTGGTCACCTGGCGACCGGCGACCGCGGACAGGGGCAGCACGCATGAGCGGGTGGCTGCGCCATCGACCTGGACGGTGCACGCGCCGCACAGCGCCATCCCGCAGCCGTACTTCGTTCCCGGCAAGCCCGCGAGCTCGCGCACCGCCCACAGCAGCGGCATCTGGGGGTCTGCATCGAGGGTCCTGCTCTCGCCGTTGAGCGTGAAGGTGGTGGCCATCCGAAGCTCCGCGCAGCTGAGTATGGTCGCGAAGTTTACCCCAGGAGGCGGCGGGCGAGTGAGAGCGGACTACCGTAGAATGAGCGCAGCCCTTTTTTTGCAATTCCCATGACCTTACCCACCACTTTCACGTGCGAATGTCCGAGATGCGGCCATGAGCGGGTGCAAACGGCTCACACGCGCGAGGAGCTCCTGCAGCTACTGCAGTCGGGCGCGGAAATCGAAGCCTATTGCGCGAGCTGCGATGAGCATTTCCCGCTCTCCACCGAGGAGCGCGCCGATCTGGATCGCACCCTGTCACGCAAGAAATAGCGGTCGCGCCCTGCTCGAGGGGCGTAAACTCGGGCCCGCTGTCCTCGCCTAATTCCCACCCAGCCAGGAAAAGGAGACCTCCATGTCCAAGTTCCTCGTTCAGGCGACCTACACTGCGGACGGTTTGCGCGGATTGCAGAAGGACAAGGCGTCGGGGCGCAGAGAGGCCGTCACCAAAGCCGTGAAAAGTCTCGACGGGCAGGTCGAGGCTCTCTACGGGGCCTTTGGTGAGCACGATGTGGTGATGATCGTCGATCTACCGGATGCGGCCAGCGCCGCTGCGATGTCCATCACCGCATCCGCCTCGGGATTCGTGCGCACGCGGGTCACGCCGCTCATGACCGTCGAGGAGATGGATCGCGCACTCGCAAAGTCACCGACCTTCCGGCCGCCCGGAGGCTGATGGGCTGCCTCATCCCGCCGGAAGCCCCGGCGGGATCTCCCTCGCCTCACCCGCCTCGGTGCTCGAGCTCCGGGTAGTGGCGGAAGATGCCCTCGTTATTGAAAGGCAACCGCCGCGCCGATGACAGGTACGCGGCGATGCGCGGTCGATCGGCGACTCGCGCGTGCAGATCAAGGAGCCTGGGATAGCGGCGTCGAACGCGAGCGAGTGTCTTCGGGAACGCGAAGCGCAGACCCTCCAGGATCTGGAACATCGACAGATCGACGTAGGTTAGCCGGTTGCCGACGAGATGGCTCGAGCCGCGGGGCGCCGGCAGGTGCTCGAAGTAGCCGAGAAACTTGGGCAATCGAGTGGCGAGAAAGGCGCGAGTGCGCCGCCGCGCCTCGCGCCGTTGCTGAGTGAAGTAAAGATCACCCGAGATCGGGTGGTGGGTATCGTGAATCTCCGTCACGAAGTCGGCGATCGTGAGCTGGAGCTGATGCAGCCAGAGCCGGCGGCGCTCGTCCCGGGGAGCGAGCCCGTGGCGCGGACCGAGGTACTGCAGGATGTTCGCCGTCTGTCCGATCAGCGTGCGTCCCGCCTTGAGGAAGGGCGGTGCGAATGGCGGCGTATCGCTGAGCGCCCGGTTGCGCAGCAGCGCGAGCATCGCCGCTATCCCGGCCTGCCGTCCGGCTTCGCGGGCCACATCGCGATAGGGCGCCGCGGCCTCCTCGAGCGCCAGCCGCACGAACTCGCCTCGACCTTGAATCGACGGCCAGTAATAGAGCTCATAGAGCATCGCCGTCTCCTCGCCTGCGCGTAGCAAGGTCGAAGTGCACGTCGAGGTACCGCTTATTCCTCTGGGACAAGTACCGCGACGTTCTTACCTCCGAGGGACCCCGAGACGTGAAAATAGCCCACCGGCCCACTGCCAGGCGCTTCCCAGGGGGGACCCGAGATATGCAGCGTCCCGCCGCCAGTTCCAGGTCCAGAGAGCGTGATATCTGCGCTGATCGTGTAATCGGCGGCCCAGGTCAGGGTGCCATTCACAACGATGTCCTCGCTGAACCGACAGTTGGTGAGCGTGACGGTCCAGGCGGGGCCATACGCCGTCTGAAACGTGCCACCGCGAAGCCCGACGCCGCTTACGCTGGCTTCGCCATAATTGTCGATGATGCTGCGCTGTAGGGCATCGATCACCGTGGCGACCGCTACGGAAACCACTTTTCGCTCGTGCTCTTCAATTTCGTTCGATTGCGACCGATCGATTGCTGCAGGACGCGCGTCCCTGGCGAGGAGCGGGAAGCGGCCTACCGCAGCCCAAATAGGAACATCCGTGCAGGTCGTCACGCCCCCTGTCGTCAACGTCTCGATGAAACTTATTTCAAGGTTCGTGGCGCACGTGGAGTAGTTGATCACCTCGTGGCCTGCCTCGGGGACTACCACCAGCGTGCTGGCGGGAAAATGGACGGCGTTCTCCTCGACGCTCGCGAGTGGCACCCGGTTGTCGAGATCGCCCGAAAGCAGCAGCACCGGTACCGACGGATAGGCTGCATCGGGCTTCACCATCGGATTCGGTGGCGTCGGCTCCTGCCACCAAATACACTGCTTGCCGGCGGAGAAATCGATTCCGGTGGGTGCTGACGTCGAGAAAGGAGCAAAAAAGTCCCCCGGCAGCGCAGCGACGGCGGCCTCGTATTGACGCTTGCGCTCGGTAACCGGGTCGTTGTATTCGTAGGGTTCCTTCAGGTCCGCACATAGCTTCGCATAGTAGTCACCCTGCGAGTAGAACGTCGGATCACCGTAATTGCCTATGAGGGGCGTGGGCGTGAACCCTTCTGCGTCAAGCCGGAGAAGCGGCGCCGGATCGCCACGCTGGAGCGCGGCGCCAGCCGCCAGGATCTCACCGGTGCTTGTAAAATAGCCGCTCGGGTACGTGACGATGAAGTTGAGCAACGCCTTCTCATCGACCACCACGTGCAGCGGGTTGCCGAACGAGTCGTAAGAATCCCCCTCGACGGGGTGCTCACGGACGCTGTCGATTAACTGCTGAAACTCTTCATCCGGATTGGGATGGTCCGGTGCGCACAGCAGGGAGCGCTGGCAGTCGAGTCGAACCATTCGCGCATCGGCGTGCGTGCGCAGCTGCAATCGCCGAAACGCGGCGACCATGGCCGGCCCCGTGCCGGCATCAAGTACCATCGAGCGCACATGCGCACCGAAGCGGGTCGCGAAAGCGATGGCGTCTGCTCCGCCATAGGAGAAACCGACGTAGTCCACCTGGTCGTAGCCCAAGGCCCGACGGACATCGTTCATGTCATCGGCGACGTCTCCGGTGCCATAGCGGCTCGCGCCGAGTCCGAGCTGTGCGGCGCAAGCGCTGATGGAGGGCACGATATCGGCCGTGCCCAACTGCAAGTCCGGGCAGTTGATTGTGGCCGACAAGCCTTGCCCACGATCATCGACCAGAAGGAGGTCATGAACGTCCGTGTCGGGAGCAAACAAGGATTGCACGAGATCTCGGGCAGGCGTCGTGCCTGCGCCCGGGCCACCGAAATTGAACATGATGGCGCTGACTGCCGGCCCGGGATTCGTGTGCGGGTACTGCTCGAAATAGATCTGGATCTGAGCGCCCTCGGGATAATTGCGGTCGAGCGGCACCGTGACGTACCCGCAAAGACTCGCGGTCGGCTCGGGACAAGGGACGGGGGAGATGGCTGGGTGGAGCGCTGCAGTGGTATTTGAGCTGGCGCGCCCGGCCGCCACCCGCGGATGCGCGACAGCAGGAGGAGAGGCTCCGTGCGTGGCTAGTCCATGGATCGGCGGGTCGGCCTCTCCGACGGGCGCCTGCGCATGAGCGCAGGTTGCAATCGCAGCGGCAAGCAAAATGAACTTTGAGAGTCTGGAACGGTGAAAAATTTCACGGCCCTGGCGGCGAGCAGCAGAGCCTGCAGCAATCATGGTGTGCATGTTGTACTCCCGGCAGAGGCGATCAGAACCGGCGCCCCACCTCTTGGTTTTGGGGTGCTCGGTGGCGCCTTTGTTGCTGTTGTGGTCGAGTCAGCTCGTTGCCGAATGCTACTCCTGCTTCATCGCAACGACCAACCTCGCACTATCCCGGTGAGCGTGCGGGTTGTCAGAATCGCCGCAGACGCGCTCCGCCGCCCGGTCAACCGATGGCGCCCACCGAGCGTTTAGCACGATTGGGTATCATGTTGAAGGGAGGGGATGCCATGACCCGAGCCGCTCGCCTGCTGTCCATCGCCGCGGTCACAACGTCGCTCCTCGCGGGGTGCTACGGAGATGACCATGAGTACGACTACGTCGGGCCACCTCCTGGGACGCAGGCATGGGTGCAGGTGGTCAACACCTCGCCCGACGCACCCCCGCTCACGCTGCTCATCGATGGCGCCCAGGCGGCCCCCACACTCGATTACGCCCAGGGCACTGCACAGCTCGCCCTCGACGCGACCCAATCGCACACCGTGACTCTGCAGGGTCTGTCCCCGGGCGCGCCCACGACGCTCATTGGGCCGCTCACGGAATCCTTCAGCGCCCATACGACCTACCGCATCCTCATCGAAGGCTCGGTCGCGAGCATCGCGCCGGCGAGCTCCAAGTACCCGCAGACGACGATCGCGGGCAACATGACTCGCGTGCAGTGGGTGCACGCGGCCCCCTCCGGCCCGAGCATGAGCATCTATCTCACCGCACCCGGTGCGAGCCTCGCCTCGAGCACGCCGGTGGCGACACTCTCCTATCAGGGCTCCGCGGGCCCGACCGACGTCGCCTCTGGGCCTTACGAGATCCGCATCACGCCCGCGGGGGCCACCTCCCCGGTGTTGTTCGACTCGGGAAGCATCACGTTGCTGCCCGGCGCGGATCTGCTGCTCGCGGCGGTGCAGAACCTGTTTCCCGCGACCATGGCCGCGCCGTTCGAGATCGCAGCGGTCGATCAGGATGGCAACAACACGCGTCTCGTGGATGTATCGACCCCCGCAGCCCTGCGCATCGTGCACGATGTCGCGGATGGCGGAGCACTCGGCGTCTACTTCGCGGGCCAGTCGACGACGCCGATCGTGGCGAGCCTCACCTATCCGAACTTCAGCGCCTATATCAACGAGACCGCCGGTTTCTATACGCTTGATGTGACCCCCGCGAGCAATCCCGCACAGGTGTTGCTCGCGCAGGACGTGGATCTCGATCCGGGCACCTTCCACACGCTCTATGTCGGCGGTCCCCTCGCCAGCATCGGTGCGCTGGTGACGCACGATCACAATCGCCGGGTCGCGACTTATGCGAAGCTGCGCTTGATCCATGGCGCACCGTCCGCGGCCCTGGTCGACATCTATGTGGCTGCCGCGGGGAGCGCGATTGCGGGTCTTTCGCCGACCTATCCATCCGTGCCCCTCGGCGGGGACACGGGCTCTCAGCCCTTCGCGGCGGGGAGCTACGACCTCACCATCACGGCAGCCGGCTCGAAGACGCCCCTGCTCGGTCCGACCTCCGTCACGCTCGCGAACGGCGGCATTTACACCGCCGTGGCGCGCGATGCGCCGGGCGGGGGCGCACCGCTCGGCCTCATCGAGCTCGATGATTTATAACGAGTCGCCTGCGCGGGCGGCGCGATCCACTCAGGCGAAAACGCTGCGCGGAAAGTAGAACGAAACGGTCCAGTTCGGCCGATCGACGATCTCGCTGATGCGCAGGTCCCCGCACACGCTGCACAGCAGATAGGCATCGATTGCGGCCAAGCCGCGCTCGTGCATCAGCAGGTCGATCATCGAGCGCACCGCGGCGCGCGACGCCTCCATGAGATCCGGGCCGATGCCGGTGCTTACCTCATAGCCCTCGCCGTCGAGATGCCGCGTCACCGGCCCTCGCGTGCGAAAGCGCGGGAAGCTCAGCGGCATGTCCTTCATGAGCTCGAAGCGCAGCGCCACCCGCATGGGGCTCTCGATGGCCGTGCCGCACACCTCACCATCGCCTTGCGCCGCATGGGTGTCGCCCACCGAGAACAGCGCGCCGCTCACCTCCACGGGCAAGAACAGCTCGCTGCCGAGACCGAGATCGCGAATGTCCATGTTGCCGCCGACGCGCCGCGGCGGCACGATGCTGTGCAGGCCCGGCGCGCCGGGAGCAACGCCGATCGTGCCGGTGAACGGTTTGAGCGGCACCTTCGCCCAGTGGCCGAATGCAGCGGGCGCGAGCGTATTCGAATCGTACTTCCATAGCTGCAGGGCGGGCTCCTTGAAATCTTCCGCGAGCAGCCCGAACCCCGGGATGTTCGCCGTCCAGCCCCAGCCGGAGGCCGTGAAATCGAGGAACGTTACCTTGAGCACATCACCCGGCTCCGCGCCCTCGACGTACACCGGGCCGGTCACGGGATTGATGCGCGCGAAATCGAGCTTTCCCACATCGGCGACGGTCGAGCGCGGCGAGAGCTGCTCACCGGAGGAATCGGTGACGGCGAATTCAAGCGACTGCCCGGGCTCGACACGAAAGGCCGGCGCGAGACTGTTGTCCCAGCCGAAGTGATGGTGATGGATGGTGTGATGCTTCATTTGAAGCGTGCGTCGATCTCGAGGGCAAGCGCCGCTGCGTGCCGGTTGGTCTCGTTTGCAAGACCAATGATCGCGACGAGCTCGGCGTGCTGCTCGCGGGTCAGCCCCTTGCGCCGCGCAGCAGCCCCATGCGAGGCGATGCAGTACTCGCAGCCATTGGTCACGCTCACCGCGAGATAGATCAGCTCCTTGGTGAGTGGATCGAGCGCCCCCGGGCCCATGACCTCCTTGGAATTCGCCCACATGCGCCGCAAGGTGGGCGGATGGTGAGCGAGCACCTTCCAGTAGTTGTTGATCCAATCGGTTTGGCGGGTGGCCATGATGTCATCGTAGATCGCGCGCACCTCGGCCGAGGCCTGCCCGTACTCGATCGGGGCGAGGTGCGCCGCGGCAGGTGCGCTCGTCACGGCACCACCGCGATCACGCGCGCCGGAAATCCAGCACCGTCCTCGACCTTGGGAAAAGTGACCCACACCACACCGCCCGCCTCGGGCACTTGATCGAGCTGGGTGAGGAGCTCGATCTGATAATGCCCGAGCCCGAGGATGTAGGACTCGAGCGAGTAGTCGTCGTGCGTGGTTGCGAGGCCCGGATCGGTGTCGGTCGTCTCATGCCCGGAGGCGGTGATGCCACGCTCCTCGTAGAGCAGGTGCAAGGCGGGCTTGCTCCATCCGGGATAGTGAAACACTCCGGCTGCGTCCTTGTTGGCAAGCGCCTGCGCATCGGGCCAGCGCTTCGACCAGTCGGTGCGCATGGCGACGAAGGCGCCGCGCGGGATCGTACCGTGGCGCTTCTCCCAGTCGCGGATGTCATCGACGCTCAAGGTGTAGTCCGCATTCTTCGCGACCTTCGCATGCACGTCGATCACGACGAGCGGCATCAGCATCTCCTTCGGATCGATCTGGTCGACGCTGTGCATGCCGGCGTGAAAATGGGCCGGGGCATCGACGTGCGTACCCCACTGACCGACATGGCAGTACTCGTTGATGCGAAAGCCGTCCTTTTGCACCGTGTAGAGCGTTTTCACCCGCTCATCCGGCGCGCCCTTCCAGTGCGGGATCCCGGGCGCAAAACTGTGGGTGAGATCGACGAAGCGATGCGCCTTGAGCGTCGCCAGGGCCTCGGTCAGCGACGCGCCCGTGGCATCGCCGCTCGATGCGGTCGCGGAGGACGCCGCCCCTGCACTCACCCCGCTCCAAATGATGGCCGCAGCGGCCGCGGCAAGATATCCCCTCATGTGTTTCTCCTCGTCATTCGTCCGGTCGACCCACTCGCAGGCCTATGTTACCCATTCACGGGTAGTCGGGAAGCGGCGCCTGCGCGACCCGGGGGCGCAGGCGCATGAGCGGCAGCGAGCCGGCGACCCAGGCGAGCGCCACGTAGGGCCAGAGGTTGTTCGGGTACTCCGGTACCGGATACACATTCCGGTAGAGCACCCAGAGGAGAAGCAGGGGTCCCAAGAAGCACGTGATCGCCCACGCGCGGCGCTGCTCTCGCCATGCCTCGAGCGTTTCGGCCGTCCCCACCGCGATGTAGATGAGGATGAGCGCGAGCGTGCCGATCGTGCTCGAGTAGCTGTAGAAATTGCCCGCCGTGATGAAAGGCGCGCCCAGAAGCAAGAGGCTGAGCATGGCGAGCGCCGTCAGTGCGAGAGCGGCCGAGGGCGTGCGATGCACCGGGTGCACGACCGCGAGCCGCTCCGACAGGCCGGCACGGCAGAGCGCGAACAGGATCCGCCCCGCCGCCGCGATGCCGCCGAGCACGCCGGAGAAGCAGCTGGTGGCCGCAGCGAGGTCGAGCAGCACGGCGAGCCGCGGGGAGGCGTAGCGCACCGCCAGATCGTCCAGAGGCGCCTGCGAGCGGGCGAGATCCTTGATGCCCTGCGGCCCGAAACCGATGAGCTCGCAGTAGGCCACGAACACGAAGAACAGGCCGGAGGCGAACACCGTGGCGAGCAGCGCCAGGGGGATGTTGCGCCGGGGATCGACGGTCTCCTCGCCGAGCGTCGCCGCGCCCTCGAATCCCGCAAAGCTCAACACCGTGAACACCATGCCGAAACCGAGGCCCACCCAGCCGTTGTAGCCCGCCGTTGGCTGGAATCCCGGCCGTAGACTGGCCGCCGTCGGATGCGCCTGGAGGAGGATCGTGACGCACAGGCCGACGATCGCGAGCACCGCCACCCCCTCGAGCACGAGCATCACGCGACCCGCAAGGCGCATATCGCGATGGGCGAGCCACCAGGCGATGAGGATCGAGCTCGCGGCGGCGATCGCCCACAGCGGGCGCCAGACGATGCCGAGCTGCTTGAGTGCGGCCTCGAGGAAACCGCCGGCGAGCGGCGCAAAGCCCGCCGCGAATCCGAGATACGTGAGCAGCAGTGTCCAGCCGGCCACGAAGCCGAGCCGGCGGCCGAAGGTATGCGCCACGTAGGCATACGCCGAGCCCGCGTGCGAGACGCGATGCGCGAAGGCCATGAACGAGAGCGCCACCAGCGCCATCGCCAGCATGCCAATGGCGAACGCGAGCGGCGCTGCGGGGCCGGCGCTTTGCACGACGAGCGTGATGTTGAAGGCGGCGGTGACCGTCGGCGCAATGACCGCAAAGGACAGCGCGAGCGCCTCGGGCAGGTGCAGGCGCCTGACGAGCGTCGTCATGAGACGAGCTCCTTCAGCGCACCTGCGCCACGGTACGCGCAAGCCGCAGCCGCTCGATCTCATCGATGAGCTGCTGCGTCGTGCGCTGGCGGCAATAACCGCGGTTGTTCCTGAGCGACCAGTCGTGCCGGTCCTGCGACAGCGTCACACACGCATCGGTCGGGACCGACACGAGGTAGCCCAGGTCGCACGCGTCGCGCACCGCCGAGTCGACGCATTGGTCCGTGAGACAGCCGGCGATGATCAGGTAGCGCACGCCCAGGTTGCGCAGCACGTAATCGATGTTGGTCGAGATGAATACGGAGGAGGAGGTTTTCGGGAACACGATCTCGTCGGGTCCTGGCTCGATCTGCGCGAGCACCTGGGCATCGTGCGAGCCGCGCGCCACGTTGAAGCCCGTGATCTTGTAATCGAGCGAGCGATCCCGGCCGTCAGCCGTCAGACTCTCGATCACGGTGTAGGTGACCTCGATTCCGGCACGACGACAGGCCGCCTGCAGCCTTTGCATGTTGGGAAGCGCGCTCGCCTCGAGCGTGCGAAAGAAATAGTCGTAGCGCTCGCGACGCTCACGCTCGCCGAGCTGCGCGTACTCGCCGCCCTCGCGCGTGCAGTTATAGTTCTGCACGTCCACGAACAGCAGCGCCGCGGCGGCCAATTCGATCTCGATCTCCCGGCTCGTCGGTGCGTTCATATCTCTAATACACCTCGGCATAACGCCGACAGATTTCGTTCTCATCCAGCGCCTCGAGGCCCGCGATCTCCGCCCGCTTGAGCTTGAGGTATCCCTCAAGCAGCTCGACTCCCAGCCATTCGCGCGCTTCGGGCGCCGCCTCGAGCTGTGTGAGCGCAACGCTCAAGCTGTCGGGCAAAGGGCGTGGGCGGTGGGCTCCGAGATCGAGCCGGCGGCGCACCCCCTCCAGACCTGCCTGCAGCATGAGTGCGAGCGCAAGATAGGGGTTCGCGGTCGCATCGGCGACGCGAAACTCGAGATTGTAGTGCCGGGCGCGAGCCTCGCGGTCGGTGCCGCGCCCCGCACAGATACGCACCGCCGCGCCCCGATCGTACGTGCCGACATTCGCCTCGACCGGTGCCCAGTGACTCGGCCGCAATCGGTAGTACGAGGCGACCGAGGGTGCCGTCACGGCACACAGCGCCGGCAAGTGCTCGAGCATGCCCGCGACGAAGCTCGCGCCCAACGCCGACAGCTCGAGGGGCCGGCCCGGCGCGTAGAGGACCGCTCGGTCTTCGCGATCCAGGAAGCTGAAGTGGATGTGGGTTCCGTTGCTGGTGCCGTGCGCAGTCGGCTTCGGCGCGAAGCTCACGCGGTGACCGAAGTGAAAGGCGACCGCCTGCGTGATTTCCCGCGTGATGACCGCCTCGTCCGCCGCCCGCACGCCGAGGGCGGGCGCGGTCGTGATCTCGTACTGCTGCGCGCCGAACTCCGATAGAAAGGAGTCGGGCACGACCCCGGCCTGGCGCAGCGCCCCGATCAGGGTTTCCCCGAAGACCCCCTGTCGGCGATAGGCATCGAGCTCGTAGGGCTGAGGAGGATGCGGCGGGACCCCGGAGTAGATGAATTCTTGCTCGAATGTCGCGAGCAATCGCAATCCCATCTCGCGCTCGAGGCGCTCGACCGCGCTCCTGAGGACCTGCCGCGGACAGAACGCCCAGGGCGTGCCCGCCTCGGTCTGGATGTCGGCCAGCAGGAAGTGCTCGGCGGCGGCGCCGTCGAACGGCACACGCACCTCGGTTGCCGGATCCGGCATGAGGAACACCTCGCCCTCGGTGCCGAAGGTGGTCACCTGGATAGGGCCGAATGCGGAGATGTACATGTTGGTGGGGGCGAGACCGACGCCGCGCGCGAGACGCGCGGGCAGCTCGCTCACCGGGAAGCTCTTACCGCGAAAATGCCCGGAAAGGTCGCTCGTTCCGACGAACACGATCTCTTCCCTCTGCACCCGACGGCCTCCTGCGCGAAATGCCCGAGCGCAAGCCTAGCATCCTTCGGGGAAGAGGCTACCTCGGCCGCCGGCGCCCGCTGCGAGGGCCTGCGCCCCCCGCTCTCCCCGCAGCATCCGGCGTCCAGGGCTTGCCCGTGCGCTCCTCGATGTAGTTGCGGATCAACCGCCTGACCACCTGCGATGCCGTCGTGTCCTCGGCGGCGCACAGTTCCTCGAAATATTGCTTCTTGCGCGGATCGATGAGGATCGTGAGGCGCGCAGTGCGTGTTTCCTGGGTCAACCTAATTCACATTGTGTGACGCTTGGATGCACATGCTATTATAATAGCATGTAAGTTACTGCCATTCGTACTCGCCCCGCACCCGCCCTGGACGCTCTACTGCACCATCCGTTGAGCCTCGAGCTCGCCCTGCTCCTGACGTGGTGTGGACTCGGCGCAGCAGGGTTGCTGCGCCCCTCGAGCATCGCCCTGGTCGGCCGGGTGCTCTTTCCGTTGGGCGCACTCACCGGCGCCGCGCTCGCATTCGTCGCTCTCACGAGCTTGAACGGCGAAGCGCAGCAGCTCATCCTGCCCCTGGGCCTTCCGGACCTGCCCTTCCATCTGCGCCTCGACGCGCTCGCCCGTGTTTTTCTTGCCCTGCTGGGTGCCGCGGCCTGCGGCATCTCGATCTTCGCGGCCGGCTACTTCCGCAGGGGCGAGGGCACCTTGCCGGGGTTGCTGTGCATCCAGTACCACCTGTTTCTCGCGAGCATGGGTTTCGTGCTGCTCGCCGACGACGCCTACGCGTTCATGCTCGCCTGGGAGACGATGGCGATCTCCTCTTATTTCCTGGTGACCGCGCAGCATCGAATTCCCGAGATCCGGCGCGCGGGTTATCTGTACTTGCTGATGGCCCACCTGGGTGCGCTCTCGCTGCTGCTTTGTTTCGGCATCCTGCAGGGCGGCAGCTGGATGTTCACATTCGATGCGATGCGCGCGGCGCATCTCGCGCCGGACTGGGCGACCGCCGCATTCCTCCTCGCGCTGCTCGGCTTCGGCGCAAAGGCCGGGCTCGTGCCTTTGCACGTCTGGCTTCCCGAGGCGCACCCGGCAGCGCCGTCCCCGGCCTCCGCCCTGATGAGCGGGGTCATGCTCAAGACCGCGCTCTACGGCATGCTGCGCGTCACGTTCGACCTCCTCGGCCACCCGCTCGGCTCCTGGGGCCTGGTGCCCCTGGCGCTCGGTCTGTTCACCGCGCTCTATGGCACGGTGTTCGCCGCGGCGCAGACCGACATGAAGCGTCTGCTCGCCTACTCCTCCATCGAGAACGTCGGGCTGCTGTTCACGGGTCTTGGCCTGACGATCGTGTTCGCGAGCGCCCGGATGCCGGCCGTCGCGGCTCTCACGCTGATCGCCGTGCTCTACCACACGTTGAATCACGGGCTGCTCAAGAGCCTGCTGTTTCTCGCCACGGGCGCCGTGCTGCATGCCACGGGTGAGCGCAACCTGGGGCAGCTCGGCGGCCTGATTCATCGCATGCCCTGGGTCGCCTGGACCTCGCTCATCGGTGCGCTCGGCCTGGCGGCGTTGCCGCCGCTCAATGGTTTCGTGTCCGAATGGCTTCTGCTGCAGGGATTTCTGTTCTCACACGAGGTGCCGCACACGTTCCTCCACATGCTGCTGCCGCTCGGTGCGGCGGTGGTCGCGCTCGCCACGGCGCTCGCCGGCTATGTGATGGTGAAGTTCTTTGGCATCGTGTTCCTCGGGGCACCGCGCGAGCCCTCGCTCGCGCGGGCGCACGATGCCGGTCTCCTCGAGCGCATCGGTCTCGTCCTGCTGGCCGCCGGCTGCCTGGCGCTCGGCCTCTTTCCGCGTCAGCTGGTCGCGCTGCTCGGGGCGGTGCCACGCGCGCTCGGCATCGGCAGCCTGCCCTCGAGCGATGCGCCCTGGTGGCTGCTCCTGCCCATTCCTGCGCGCCAGTCCTCCTACGCGCCTCTGGTGTTCTTCGCGGCAATTGCCGCCGTGGTGCTCGCGACCGTCGCGGCGGTGAGATTGTTCTACCATCAGCGCCTGCGCACGGCGAAGGCATGGGACTGTGGCTTCGGCCGCATGACGAGCCGCATGCAGGATACGGCGGAGGGCTTCGGTCAGCCGATCCGGCACCTCTTTCAGCCCTTCTTCCAGATGCGGCGTGAGCTGCCGCAGCCCTTCGACAGCGCGCCGCGTTATCGGCTGGAGATCGCCGATCGTTTCTGGCTGAACCTCTATCTGCCTCTCGGCGCGGCGGTGCGCGACACGGCGAATCGCCTGGCCTGGGTCCAGCAGGGGCGCATCGCCGTTTATCTGCTCTACAGCTTCCTCACGCTGGTCGCGTTGCTCGCGCTCGTGCTATGAGCGTCTCGGACTGGGTCGTGCAGCTCATGGGAATCGCGCTCGCGCTCGCCGCGGCACCGCTTTTTACCGGCTGGATCAATGCCTGCCGCGCCTGGCTGCAGAACAAGAGCGCGCCCTCGCCCCTGCAACCCTACCGCATCATCCGCAAGCTCTTTCACAAGGATGCGGTCATCGCCGAGAATGCCTCGCGCGTGTTCCGGCTCGGGCCTTACGTCGTCTTCGGTGCGATGGCGACCGCCGCCGCCATCATTCCCTCGATCGCCACCGGACTGCCGTTCGCCGTGGCCGCGGATGCGATCGCGCTGGTCGGCCTGCTCGCGACCGCCCGGGTGTTCTCCTCGCTGGCGGCGATGGACATCGGCACCGCGTTCGGCAGTCTCGGCGCACGGCGCGAGATGATGATCGGCTTCCTGGCGGAGCCCGCGCTGCTCGTCGTCGTGTTCGTGGTATCGATCACGACGGCGACCACGGCCCTGCCGGCGATCGCCGAGCGGCTCGCCACCACGTCCTTTGCGCTGAATCCGAGCCTGGCCTTCACCGCGGTCGCCTTCACGATGGTGCTGCTCGCCGAGAATGCGCGCATCCCGGTCGACAATCCCGCGACCCATCTCGAGCTCACGATGATTCATGAGGCGACGCTGCTCGAGTATTCGGCACGGCACCTGGCGCTCATGGAATGGGCGGCCGCTCTCAAGCTGTTCAACTACGCATGCATCGGCTTTGCCGTGTTCATCCCCTGGGGCATCGCACGCTCGCACGAGCCCGCGAGCCTCTTGCTCGCCTCGGCCCTGCTCTTGCTGAAGCTGCTTGGCGCGGGCGCGGGCCTCGCATTGATCGAGACCCTGTCGGCCAAGCTGCGCGTCTTTCGCGCGCCCGAGTTTCTCGCCAGCGCTTTCCTGTTCGCGGTGCTCGGGCTGCTGGTGCGCCTGCTGCTCGGAGCCTGATGTGAGTCACCTGCCGATCGACCTGCAGATCCTCAACGCCCTCGCGGCACTGCTCCTGCTGCTGTCCTTCGCGATGCTGGCGCAGCGGCGCATCGTGACGCTCGTGGACCTGCTCGCCCTGCAGGGAGCGATCCTGAGCCTCGCGACGCTTCTGCTCGCGCGGCGCACCGGGGCGAGTCATCTGTTCGTCTCGGCGGCTCTCACGTTCGCCCTCAAGGTGGTGTTCATGCGCTGGTTGCTGCGGCGCCTGATCCGGCGGCTCGGCGTGTACTGGGACAGCGAATCGCTGCTGAATCCCGTCGGTACCATGCTGATGGGGCTTCTCATCGTGATCTTCGCCTTCGGTCTCGCGCAGCCGATCTCCGCTCTGGCGAGCACGGCGACGCGCAGCTCCATCGGCATCGCGGTGGCCGTCATCCTCATCTCCTTTCTCATGATGATCACCCGGCGCAAGGCCACCTCGCAGGTCGTCGGTTTCCTGTCGATGGAGAATGGATTGTTCTTTGGTGCGATGAGCGCCACCTACGGCATGCCGATGATCGTCGAGCTCGGCTTCGCACTCGATCTCCTGGTGGCGATGCTCCTGTTCGGCGTGTTCTTCTTTCGGATCCGCGAGCAGTTCGACAGCCTCGACCTCAAGCACTTCGAGTCGCTCAAGGAGGAGCCGTAACATGTCGCTCTGGCTGCTGCTCACGGCCCCGCTGCTCGGCGCTCTCACCCTCGCCTTCATCGGTGGGCGGCGCGTCGCCGCGGTGATCAACGTGCTCTTTTCGGCGGTCACGTTTGTCGCCGCCTGCGCGCTCACCGTGCAGGTCATCGATACCGGCAACCGGGTCGCGATCCACGAGCAGTTCTTCATCGACCCGTTCAACGTGTTTTTGGTCACTCTGACGGCGTTCGTCGGGTTCACCACCTCGCTGTTCTCGCGGCCCTACATGCGCATCGAGGCCCATCATGGGCGCGTCACGATCGGGCAGCTGCGGCTCTATCACAGCATGTACCAGCTGTTCATGGCCACCATGCTGATTGCGCTCACGACCAATAACCTGGGCCTCCTGTGGGTCGCCCTCGAGGCGGCGACTCTCTCGACGGTGCTGCTCGTCACGCTCTATCGCACCCCGGCAAGTCTCGAGGCGGGCTGGAAATACTTCATTCTGTGCGGCGTCGGCATCGCCCAGGCGCTGTTCGGCACGATGCTCCTCTACTTTGCCGCCGAGCGCGTGCTCGGCTCCTCCGGCGTGAGCGCCCTCTTGTGGACGCACCTCGATGCGGTCAAGGGCGAGCTCGAGCCGGCCGTGCTCGGCCTCGCCTTTGCCTTTCTGCTGGTGGGCTATGGCACCAAGGTCGGTCTGGTGCCGCTGCACAACTGGCTTCCCGATGCGCACGCCGAGGGCCCGACACCGATCTCCGCCGTGCTCTCCGGGCTGCTTCTGAACGTCGCGATGTATGCGGTCGTACGCTGCAAGGTGCTGGTCGAAGGTTCCCTGCAGTCGAGCCTACCCGGGCGCATGCTCATGGGCTTTGGCCTGCTCTCCATGGGGGTCGCCGCGTTCCTGCTGTGGCGGCAACGTGACGTGAAGCGCCTGTTCGCCTATTCCTCGATCGAGCATATGGGCATCATTTGCTTCGCCTTCGGCCTGGGCGGCCCGATCGCCAACTTCGCGGCGCTCCTGCACATGACGGTGCATTCGCTCACCAAGTCCGCGATCTTCTTCACCGTCGGGCGCGCGGCGCAGAAGGCGGGCTCGCAGCTCATGGACGATATTCACGGGCTCCTGGCATCGAGTCCCGCGATCGGCTGGGGTCTCATGCTGGGCACGCTCGCGATCCTCGGCACGCCGCCCTTCGGCGTCTTCGCGAGCGAGTTCCTGATCCTGACGACTGCGATGAAGCAGCAACCCTGGACGACGCCCATCCTGCTGCTCGCGCTCGGCGTTGCGTTCGCGTCCATCTTCGCGCGCATTCAACCGATGGTGTTCGGCGAGGCCCGGGCAAGGCGCCTGCCCGAGCCGCCCGCCCTACTGCCCGTATTTGCTCACCTTGCGATCGTGCTGATGCTGGGGCTCTTCATTCCGGCGTATCTCGCCGAATGGTATCGAGCCGCGGCACGACTCATCGGAGGCGGCTGAGAATGACGAATCCGGGCTGGCTCGAGGCGGCGATCGGCGCGCATGCAGGGCCCCTCACTCAGCCGGCCGTCCACGTCGTCTCGGGGGATGAATGGTCGAGCGCCGCCGAGACCCTCGCGGCGCAGGGCGCACTGCTGATCACCCTGTGGGGCACCCATCGCGAGGCCCAGGCGCTGGTATCCGCCGCCTATTGGGTCAAAGCCGGGGTGCTCGTGCTCGAGCTGCCGCTCGAGCGGGCATCCCTCGCCTACCCGAGTCTGTCGCACCGCTTCCCCTGCGCCGTGCGACTGGAGCGTGCGGTGCGCGATCTCTCGGGACTCGACAGCACCCAGGCTGATCGCAGACCGTGGCTGCGCCATGCATCGTGGCCCTCCGGCTTTCATCCTCTGGCCCCGCTCCCCGCCCGCGTGCAGGCCGATCGCGGCGCCGCTGCAGCGCGCGAGGAGGGCGGGGAGCCGGACGCCGATTACGCGTTCGTGCGGGTGGAGGGCGAAGGCGTGCACGAGATCGCGGTCGGTCCCGTACACGCCGGCATCATCGAGCCCGGGCACTTTCGCTTCTCGGTCGTCGGCGAGAAGGTGCTGAGACTCGAGGAACGTCTCGGCTACGTCCACAAGGGCATCGAGCGCCGCTTCGCCGATCTGCCGCTGCTCGAAGGTCACCGGCTCGCGGCGCGTGTGAGCGGGGATTCCGCGGTGGCGTTCGCCTGGGCGTACTGCCAGGCGCTCGAGCGCATGACGCACACGCCCGTTCCGGCTCGCGCGCTCGCCCTGCGCGGCCTCGCGCTCGAGCTCGAGCGCCTCGCCAACCATCTGGGTGATCTCGGCGCGCTCGGCAACGATGCCGGTTTTGCGTTTGGACTCGCCCAGTTCGGGCGCTTGAAGGAGCTGTTGCTGCGTGCGACGGAGGTCGCCCTCGGTCGGCGCTATCTCTTCGATTTCATCGTGCCCGGCGGCGCCCGCCGGGAGCTCGATGCAACCGCGGGCACGGGGCTCGAGCCCGCGCTCCTCATGATCGCGGCCGAGCTGCGCACATTGAGGGATATCTACGAGGAGCACCCGGGCCTGCGGGACCGCTTTCTCGGCGCCGGACGCGTGAGCCCGGCGCTTGCGCGCCGGCTCGGCCTCACAGGACTCGCCGGGCGCGCCAGCGGCCAGGCGCGTGACGTGCGCTGCGACCTTCCCGAGCCGCCCTATGATGCGCTCGCGCCCGCGAAGATCGTGAGCCTCGAGGGGGATGTCGCCGCTCGCGTCACGGTTCGCTTCGATGAGGCCGCCGAGTCGATCCGCCTCGCTCGGGCGCTGATGAGCGCGAGCGTCGGCGGCGAGCCGCTGCGCGGTGCATCGCTTCCCGCAATGCCGCCCGCAGGCGCGCTCGGCATCGGCTTGATCGAGGGCTGGAGGGGACCCGTGCTGGTGGCGCTCGAGGCCGAAGCCGGCGGGCGGGTCCGGCGCTGCCATGTCCATGACCCATCCTGGCAGAACTGGCCGGTGCTCGAGCATGCGATCATCGACAACATCGTGCCGGATTTCCCGCTCATCAATAAGTCGTTCAACTTGAGCTACAGCGGACACGATCTTTAGATGTGGAGCACACTCAAACAGATCGCGCGCATCGGCCTCGTCACCGAGCCCGCGCCCGAGGCCGATGAGACGCTGCGCATCGCCGCCGCGCTCGAGGCCACGATTCGAGATGTCCTCGGCAGGGCCCTGTGCATTCGTGCGGTCGACGCCGGATCGTGCAACGGATGCGAGCTCGAGATTCACGCGCTCTCGAATCCGCTCTACAACATCGAGCGGCTCGGCATGCGATTCGTCGCGAGTCCGCGCCACGCCGATCTGCTGCTGGTGACCGGACCCGTGGCCGTCGCCATGCAGGCGCCGCTGCGCAGCACCTACGAGGCGACGCCCGATCCCAAGCTCGTGGTCGCGGTCGGTGACTGCGGCTGCACCGGCGGAATCTTTGGAGAAAGCTACGCGAGCCGTGGACGCGTTGCGAACGTCATCCCGGTCGATGTGGCGGTGCCGGGCTGCCCGCCGAGTCCCCGGGAGCTGCTTGCGGGCATTCTCACCGCCGTCAGCGGGCGAGCATCTTCCCGCGGTTCATGATGCCGGCGGGGTCGAAGACCGCCTTCACGGCCCGCATCAGATCGATGCGCGCGGCGCCGGCCCAGCTCTCGAGCGATGCGCGCTTCTCGAGCCCGATGCCATGCTCGGCGGAGAAGCTGCCGCCGATCTCCTTGAGCCCCTCGTAGACGAGCGCGGCGATCTCCGCGTAGCGGTCCGTGATCGGCCGCGCGGCATTGATCGTGAAGTGCACGTTGCCGTCGGCGAGATGCCCGACGATGAACAGCGCGAGCGCCGCATCGTGACGCGCCAGCCGCGACTCGACGCCGGCGAGATAGGGCGCAAGCCGATCGATCGGCACCGACACGTCGTACCAAACCCCGCCCGGGTACGCCCGATCGACCGCCCAGTCCTCGCGCACCCGCCACAGGTCCCGTTCCTCGGACGCATTCTTCGGCAGCACGACATCGATGACACGCTCCGATCCCAGCGCATCCGCGAGAGTGCTCTCGATGAGCGCCGAGGCGTGCGCCTCGTCATGTCCACCGACCGCGAACAGCACGCCGTACGCGCAAGGGGCGAGGCCGGCGAGCGGCGCGATGCCGAGCGCACGGGCGGTGAGCGCGAGATGATTACCCGACATGAGCTCCGCGGCCGCGAGCGTTGCGCCCGGCGCGCGCTCGATCGAGCGCATCACCGCGATGGCGGCATCGAGATCGGCGAACAGCGCCAGCGCCGTGCGGCGCGCACCGGCCTCGGGTACGAGATCGAGCACCACGCGTGTGATCAGGCCGAGCGTGCCCTCGGAGCCTATGAAGAGCTGCCGCAACGCGAGGCCCGCATTGTCCTTGCGAATGCGGCTCATCTCGCTCAGCACCTCACCCGTTGCGAGCGCGGCCTCGAGCCCGAGGACACGCGAGCGCATCGTGCCGTGTCGAAAGGCCTCGATGCCGCCCGCGTTCGTCGCAACCATCCCCCCGACGGTCGCGCTGTCGCGCGCGCCGAGATCGATGCCCGCGGAAAGCCCGTGCGGCGCCGCCGCTGCCTCGAGGCGCGCGAGGGTCACGCCGGCCTCGACCGTCGCGGTGCGTGAAAGGGGATCGAGCTGCTCGATGCGATCCATTCGATCGAGCGAGACGATGAGCTCATCGGGTCCTGACTGTGCACCGCCTGCAAGTCCCGTGCGGCCACCCTGCGGCACGACGCCCACCCCGGCGCGCGCGCAGAGCGCGAGCACCCGCGCGGCCTGCGCGGCCGAGGCCGGCCGCGCCATGAGCGTTGCGTCAAGGTTCGCGCGGTGCATGCCGGGATCGAGCGCCGCGATGGCCTCACGGCCCCGCACGCCGTGCGGCCCGAGAATCTCGAGGAGGGATGCAAGAAACTCGGCAGGCCAGTCGCCGCGCGCGAGCGTTGCACCCATGGGGTCTCCCGTCTCAGGCGCCCGGGGGAGCGCTCCGCGCTCGCATGGCCTCGCGCGGCAGGCGGATCGGCAGCTTCTCGCGGATCTTCGCGTCCACCGCCTCCGGAATGTGCGTGGGGTAATGCTTCTCGAGGATGGCGGCGAGCCTTTGCGCCGCGCGGTCCACGACGGTCGGGCGCCCCTGCTCCACCCACTGGTTCGGGCTGGTGCGATCACCGACCGCCGGATAGACGTACTCGCGCTGCATGAGATGCAGCGTCTGATCGGAGCCGAGGTAATGGCCGGGGCCCTCGAGACACACCTTGCGGATGGTGTCGAGCGAAAGCGATTCGTCGGTCACCTCGATGCCCTTGATCGTGCGCTGTACCGCCCCGATCACGTCGTTGTCGATGATGAGTCCCTCGAGCGAGAAGCCGAGCAGGCTTGCGAGCATGCCGGCCGACTCATAGATCAGATTGGCGCCGGCATTCCCGACCAGGGCGTGACAGTAGGCCTTCTCATAGCCGGCCTGCATGTCGGGGAGCTTTGCATCGCTCATGCCCGAAGCGGTGCCGCCCGTCAGATCGTAGAAACGCGAGAGCTGCGCGCTCGCGGCCGACAGCAGCGCCTGCTCCGGGCTGCCGCCCGACATCGCGCCGGTGCGCAAATCGGACACGAAACACCAGGTGCCGAAGATCGCGGGCGCGCCCGGCTTGACCGCGTTCACGTACACGAGACCCGCGAGGCACTCGGCGACCTCCTGCACGAGCGCCGAGGCGAGAGCGGCCGGGGCCGTCGCGCCGGCCTGCCCGGCGGAGAGCAGCAGCACCGGGATGCCGCCGCGTGCCGCCACCTCGAGGCACAGACAGGCATCGTAGGCAAATTTGAGCGGTGGCACGACGAAGCAGTTCGATTGGCTGACGAACGGCCGTGCGCGCCACTGGTCCTCGCCGCCCGCAATGAGATGGAACATCTCGAGGCTCGCCTCGACATGCTGCGGCTGGACCCAGCTCGTCCCCACATGCTTCGTCGTGCCGGCGACGCAGGCGTAAGCCGTGTTGATGTCCATCTCGAACGGCGTCGCCACCTCACGGCACACGACCGAGCGCTGATAGAAATGAATGTGCTCGAGCGTGTCGACGACGCGCGCGATGTCGTAGAGATCCTGGGTCGTCGAGTCACGGTACGCGCCCGTGCGGGCATCGACCATGTGAACCGCCGCACCGGCGGTGCCGAAGTACACACGTGAGCCCCACGGCTCGAGATCGTGTCTTGGATCCTGACCGTGGAGCACGAAATGGCGGGCGGCGCGCGCCACCGTATCCTCGACGAGCGCACGCGGAAAGAGGAGCCGGCCGGACGGGGAGAGCTGGGCGCCGGCCTTCGTCATGTACTCGATGCCGCTCGGCGGTGCATCGGCGAGACCGATGCTCTCGAGAATGTCGAGCGCGGCGTGATGAATGCGCAGCACGTCCGCATCGGACAAGGGCCGATACCGCCCCCCCGGCATTCCGGGACGGACCGGCCGGAGATTGTCCGGCAATGGCGCCGCCCGGGCCGCCCGTCGTGCCGCGCGGGCGCCGCCCCGCGCCACCTTCGCTTCGAGCTCACTCATTCAACGGTCTCCACTGCAAGTCGGGCGAGCCGCGCCAAGCACTCTGCTCGCTGCAAATTTTAACACAAGCGCAGTCGCTCGAAGGTTCCCTGACCGGCGCAACCACCGCACGCGCGCCACCGGTACGGGTACACTTTCGGCATCAATGACTCCAGAACGGGCAAAAGCATCACGCGACCCGCAACCCGCGACGGGGTCCTGCTCGCGATCGATCTCCTCCCGGTGCGCATCGATCCTTGCGATGCTCGGTGCCCCGCTGCTCGCTGTGAGCTTCCTCTGCGCTCGGACCGATGCCGCGCCCGGCGCCTCTCGGCCAGCCGCACCCGTCTGCACGATCGGCCCTCTGCGCCTCACCCCGCTTCCGCTGATCCCGGTGGCGATCAACGAGCGCGGCGAGGTGCTCGGCAATGACACCGGGCGTCGCGCCGCGCTGCTGCGTCCGCAAGGCCGCCTCGAGGAGCTGCCGCTGCCGAGCGGATTCGAGCATTCCGAGGCGGTCGCCCTCAATGCGAACGGCACGGCGGTCGCAATCGCAGACGACGCAGCTCACTCGCGCCACCTCGCCTACGTCGTGAGCGAGGGCCGCTTGAAAACACTCGCAGGCGGCGCGGCGCGCCCCTTCCGCATCGACGATGCGGGCCTCGTCGTCGGCGAGGCGGTCGTCGTGGATGGCTCGCGCTCCGAGCCCGTGCTCTGGAATACCGCCGGCGCGGCATCGCCGGTTGCGCCGCGGCCCCTGGGAGGCTGCTGCGGAGGCACCGCCAAGGTGCTCGATGGCCGGGGCACGATCGCGGGGGATGCCTACGATGAGGCCGGTCGCTACCACGCCTTTCGCTGGCGCGAGGGCTCAGGGCTCGAGCGCATCGACCCGCAGGATGGTTTCAGCTCGTCGCTCGCCATGAATCGCTCGGGCCACGTGCTCATCATCGCCTTTCCGAAAATACTGCTCGCCAGCGCGCAGGGACTCGAGCCGCTCAAGCTCTCGCCCAAGGGTCATTCGCATCCGCATGCGCTCAACGACTGCGATGTCGTGGTCGGCGATTCCGGCCCCTTCGCCGATGCAGCGCGCGCCTTCGCCTGGGATCGGACGCAGGGCTTCATCGACCTCAACACGCTCATCGAGCCGGGGAGCGGGCTCACCCTCAAATCGGCCCTCGATCTCAATAACCGGGGCGAGATCGTCGGACGTGCGGAAGCGCCGCGCGAGATTGTGCGCGGGTTCCTGCTCCAGCCGACCCACCCGCTCGACGGCTCCTGAGCCCTCTGCCCCATCAAAAGCGCGCCCGCAGACCCGCGTACGCCACCCGCCCATAGGTCCCGTACTGGTAAATCGTCTCGTACCAGTGGTTGGTGAGGTTCTCGATGCGGGCATAGAGCTCGAGGTCGCTGCGCAGCGCATACGAGAGCTTCAGATCGAACAGCACGTAGCCACCGAGCATCGCACCGGAGATCAGATCGCGCGTCGGCCCGGCATAGCGGGCATCGAGACTGCTCGTGAGCGCGCTGGGCCAGCGAAATCCGAGCGAGGCATTGGCGGTATTCTTCGGGCGATTGCGCAGGGGCTGACCGTAGGTGGGCGAGCCGGGCGATTGATCCTCGGTCTCGGTGAGCGTGTAGTTGAGCGCGAAGGTCACCCGGGAGGTCGGTGTGAACGTCGATTGCAGCTCGACCCCGTGCGCCGCGGCCTGCGCGATGTTGGCATAGAACCCGAAAGGGTCGGTCGCACAGAGGGGCGCCGAGGTGGGCGAAAGACAGTCGAAGAACTCGATCAGCTCGTGGCTGTGCCACTCAAAATAGGTGGCCGCGAGCACGAGGCGCGCGACGGCGAGGTGCTGCTCGATGCCGGCATCCCAGCTATGGGATACCTCGGGATGCAAAGCCGCGTTGCCGTAATTGCTGAAGAGCTGGTAGAGGCTCGGCGCCTTGAAGCCCTGACCGAAGCTTGCGCGCAGCACCGTCGAGTCATCGAATGTCCAGGCCGCCGAGAGCTGCGCCGTCGAATGGCCCCCGAAGACATCGTGGCGGTCATAGCGCCCGCCCGCCGTCACCGTGAAGCCGGGCAGGATCTGGTCCTTGAGCTGCAGGTAGCCGCTGTCGATCGTGTCGAACGCTCTCAAAGGCACCGACTGAAACTGCGGCGAGTCGCTGTCGATGCTCGAGCGCTCATGCTGGGCGCCGAACACGGCCTCGAGGCCCGGCGTGATCGCCCAGTCGCCCTGATACTCACTGCGCTCGACGTGACCGATGCCCAGATAGGTGAGCGTGCTCGGAGCGCCGAGGTTTGCGGGCGCATTCGGATCGAGGTCATGCGTCTCGGTCGAGGTGTAATCGAAGGCCAGACGGTTCTTGAAGCTCGAATCGGCCGAGTGCGCGAGCAGCGCGAGGTAGCCGAAGAGCTGACTGTTGCGCTGGTACTCGTTGTCGTTGCCGAAGGTGAAGGTGGGGGTATCGTAGCCATCGAAGTCGCTGCGCGCCTGCGTGTAGTAACCACGCACGTCGAGCGCGAACTGCGGCGTGAGATCGTAGCGCACCTCGCCGCTCGAGCCGCCGATCTGACTCGCGCAATCGCGCGTTCCGCCGAAGCGCACATCGAGGCACGGAATCCCGCTCGTTCCGTACCAGTTTCCCGCAAGGCGCCACAGCAGTGCACCGTCTGCGCCGCCGATGCGGGCCGTGAGATAGCCGGTGTCGTGCGAGCCACCCTCGGCCCGCAGACCGCCCTCGAGCGCCTGCGTCGGCGCCTGCGTGATGACATTGATCACCCCGCCCATGGCCTGACTGCCGTAGAGCGTCGATTGCGCACCGCGCAGGATCTCGATTCGACCAATGTCACCGCTGAGCAGATTCTCGAGATTGAAATCGCCCCCCGTGACGGAGGGGTCCGTCATCACCACGCCGTCGATCATCACGAGCGTCTGATCGCTCTCCGCGCCGCGAATGAAGACCGAGACCGGCTGCCCGATCGGGCCGTTGCGCGCGACCTCGATGCCCGGCGTCTGCGCGAGCAGATCCGTGATGAGGGGCGCCTGGCTCGCCTCGATGGCCTTGAGGTCGAGCAGCGTCACGGAGTTGCCGACCGTCGAGAGCGGCGCCGGGGCGCGGTTTGCAACGACGACGATCTCCGCAAGGTCATCGCTGCCCGCCGATATGGGCTGTGCGGGCCCGTTCTGGGCCGGGGCGGAATGAGGCGATGCGGCAACGCCGAGCGCAAGGGCGCAGGCGCACGACTTTGAAGCACGAGTGGTCACGAGGTGTCTCCCAGGTGATGCGGCCGTCGAAGGGACCGCATCGCACCCGAAAGCTCGCTGGATCATTCTTGTGCAGAAGTCAGCGACGCCTCGGCCGCACCTGCGGTCGTCCGTCGCCACTCGGTTGATCCGCTCGCTCGGCACACCCCGGCCGGTCGATGGGCGACCACGACGAGCAGGTCTCCTGGCTCGCGGTTTTGAGTTCCGACCTCGCCTTCCCGGATGCACTCATCCAGTGGCCACTGAGATCGGGCGCACCACTTACAGTTGCGGGGGCAGCCTGGGTATTTCACCCAAGTTCCCTTTCAATCCTCCGTGAGGAGGAACTCATCGCGTGCGCGTACGGTGCCGCAAATCGCCGGTTCGGTCAACCGTCGGGCAAGTCCTCGCGCCAGTAGTCGGTGTGCATGAGCTGCGCGAGCGGCACGCGTCGCGCCCAGTTCTCGATCTCGAGCATGGGCTTGGCATAGAACTCGCGCACATAGCCGAGGCACAGGACCGCCACCGGCCGGCTGCCCGCCGGCATGCGCAGCAGCTCGCGCAGCGCCTCGGGCTCGAACAGCGAGACCCACCCCATGCCGACGCCCTCGGCGCGCGCCGCGAGCCACAGGTTCTGGATCGCGCAAGCGACCGAGGCCAGGTCCATCTCGGGCATCGTGCGCCGCCCGAAGACGTGTCGGTCGCGGTCGGGCGCGAGTGCCGCGACGATGAGCTCGCCGCAGTCGAGAATGCCCTCGACCTTGAGTCGCAGAAACTCGGCGTTGCGCGACTCGAGTGCGGCGGCGGTCGCCTGACGCTCCACCTCGACGAGCGCGTGGATGCGCTCGCGAAGCGGGCGGTCCCGCACGTGAATGAAGCGCCACGGCTGCATGTATCCGACGCTCGGCGCGAGATGCGCAGCGGCGATGAGCCGGGCGAGCAGCTCCGGATCGAGTCGGTCGCTGCAGAAGTGGCGCATGTCGCGCCGCGCGCTCATCACGCGATACAGCGCGTCGATTTCCTCGCGGGTGAAGTCCGCCATGGGTTCGTCATCGGGCTCGTCACAGGGATTCGTTCCGCATGATTGCACGCCGGCGTCGCCATCGCCAAAGCCGCCCGCTTGCGAGCGGCCGTCCGTTTGACCGCCGCACGGCCTCGGCGCAGACTGGGTAGCGCGTTGCAGGAGTCCGTCAGGCCATGAGCCGACGGGTGAAACGGGAAGCCGGTGGGTCGTTGCGACGAATCCGGCGCTGCCCCCGCAACGGTCAGCGAGTGAAAGAGGGATCAAGATGCCACTGCGCCGGCGGCGTGGGAAGGCGATCCATCCGAAAAGTCCGCTCGCGAGCCCGTATACCGACCTGTAACGCGGCGGCACGAGTTGCGGTGGGCGACGTCGGTGCGAAGGCTCGGGCGTGTGCGCGCCCTCCTCGCCCCTTCCTTCCGCGGCTCGTCTCATTATTTTCGAGCACGGCTGAGCATTGCCAGCGGCCGCGCGGAGATTAAGTCATGCCGAACACCCCACAGCGCATCGTCGTCGAGCTCGGATTTGAGACCATCGAGCCTCGGGACGAGGCCGTTCACGCTGCAGCGCTTCAGCGTCTTGACGCGCTCACCAAGCCCCTGGGCGCGCTCGGCCGGCTCGAGGGCCTTGCGGCCCGGGTTTGCGCCGCGCAAGGGAAGCTGCAGCCTGCGATCATCGCCCCGGTCGCGCTCGTATTTGCGGCCGATCACGGCATTGCGGATCGGGGTGTGAGCGCCTACCCGAAGGCGGTGACCACCCAGATGGTCGCGAATTTCCTCGAGGGCGGCGCCGCCATCAGCGTGCTCGCGCGCCGCCAGGGGCTCGAGCTCTGGATCGTCGATGCGGGCGTGGCCGGGGACTGCGCGCGCCATCCGCGGCTGATCGATGCCAAGATGCGGGCGGGCACGCGCGATCTGGTGAGCGAGCCTGCCCTGAGCGCCGAGGAGGTGCGCGAGGCATTGCGGCGGGGACGGGTCGCATTCGAGCGCTCCCGGGCGAGCGGCAGCAATACGCTGCTGCTCGGGGAGATGGGCATTGGCAATACGGCCTCCGCCGCGCTGCTCATGCACGGGCTCACCGGCCGACCCCTCGTGGAGTGCATCGGCCGGGGCACCGGACTCGACGATGCCGGCCTTGAGCGCAAGCGGGCCCTCCTCGCGGCGGCGCTCGAGCGGCGCGCCGCACCCGAGGATCCGCTCGAGCTCCTCGCCGAGTTCGGCGGCTACGAGATCGCCATGCTGGTCGGCGCCCTGCTGGCCGCCGCCGCGCGTCGAACCCTCATCCTCGTCGACGGCTTCACGGTCACGGTGGCCGCGGCGCTCGCCGCGCGGCTCGCCCCCGAGACGCTCGATTACTGCATCTTCGCGCATCGCTCCGCCGAGAAGCCCCATCGGGCCCTCCTCGAGTGCCTGGGGGTCGAGCCGCTGCTCGATCTCGAGATGCGGCTCGGCGAAGGGAGCGGTGCGGCGGTGGCGCTGCCCATCGTGCAAGCCGCGCTCGATCTGTTCACTCAAATGGCGACCTTCGAGAGCGCCGGCGTGAGCGAGAAGACGGCGTGAGGCGGCAGCTCATGCTGCTCTGTGTGGCGGCGCAGTTTCTCACCCGCCTGCCCGTACCGGCGATACCGCGTTTCGAGCCGCGCGCGCTCGCTGACTCGGCGCGCTATTTCCCGGTCGTCGGCGTGCTGGTGGGCGCGCTCAATGTGATCCTCTGGGTCGGGCTCGTCCATGTCCTCCCGAGCCCGGTCGCCGTCGGACTGATGCTCGCCCTGTCGCTGCTTCTCACCGGTGCCTTGCATGAGGACGGATTCGCCGATGCCTGCGACGGGTTCGGAGGCGGGCGAACGCGCGAGCAGGTGCTCGCGATCATGAAGGACTCCAGGCTGGGGGCGTACGGCGCAATGGGTCTCGTCTCGCTCATCGGCCTCAAGTGGACGGTGCTCGTCGAGATGCCGGCCCGCGCGGTTCCCGTGCTGCTCATCGGCGCCCATATGTGGAGCCGCTGGTGCGCTCTGGGCCTCCTCGGTCGCCTGCGTTACGTGCGCGAGGATGACTCCGCGAAGTCCAGGCCGTTCGCCGACGGCATGAGCGCTGCGGGATGGCT
>DATGIA010000084.1:0-2409 GCA_035307465.1 Steroidobacteraceae bacterium | reverse complement strand
TGCAGGCGCGCCAGGCATACGCAATCGGGTCGAGGTATTTGGCGTCAGATCCTTCTGTCTGCATGATCGCCCACCATGGATGCTTCGAGGACGGCAAGCTCGGGCGAGCGAGACTACTCCAATAGAGGCGACAGGAAGATTGCAGAATTCCTACCAATGATCTACCGGTAACGACGTCAGCCCGCGCCTACCGCACAACCACGCGCGCGCTGATGAATCGCTTCGCGTGGTCGTGCGACGCTTTCTGCAGGCGCTGCGGCCGCTCTTGCATACGGATATTTTCCCCGTTACCGGATTGACGGATTGAGCCGCCGCAGCGCCGTCCCGAGTGCCCTGTTAAAAAAAGATGCGCCGCCCCCAGGGGGTGAGAGCGGCGCTATTTGAAGGGTCTATTGGGGGTTGACCCACCTTGAATCTGTTGCGATCGGGCGGCCGATCTCACCGGAAATTGCGGCTGCAGCAGCCTTTCGATGAGCCTCTCAAGGGCGTGGCTACGGCGCGCTCGCCACGACTCGCCACGACTGGCCACGATTGGCCACGACTTGCCAAACGTGCCCGGAAGGCCGATCGTTCCCAGATGCGTACCGGCGGCGGCCAAACCACCATGGTTCAGCGCGTCCTCGAGAGGCGCGCCGCAGAGCCCCCCGTACCCCACGAGGGTACGACTGCCGCAACCATCGCGGTGATGACTCGCGTGCTTCCGCCGCCGAAGGCGTTACTGGTGTGCCAGGACGCACAGCTGCGCTCGGAGATCGAGCGTCGCATCACGGCCGACCTGCTCGACGTCGAAGTGGTTTCCGACGAAGCTCAGGCACTCGCGCTTGCGGCCGGCGAATTTCGACCGGTCATCATCACCGACAGCCTCGAGATGGTGCGCAGGATGCGGGCGCGGCGCGACAAGCGCACCCCGTTCATCCTTTTCGTTGCGGAGCTCGACGAGGCCAGCGAGCGGGAAGCCGGTCTCGTCGCCGGCGCCGACCAATGCGTCGGCCGGCGCGTTTCGGATCGCGAGCTCGATGCCCGCCTTGCAACGGCGCGGAGAATCGCCGAGCTCGAGAGCGTCCTGCGGATCACTCTCGCCGAGAACCGCTCGCTCTCTGCCACCGACGATCTGACTCACGTCTCGAGCCGTCGCTTCTTCGGCAAGCATTTCCCCCGCGAGGTAGCCCGGGCTGCCCGTTACGGGCACGCGCTGTCGCTCATCCTTTGCGATATCGACCACTTCAGCAAGGTCAACGAGGCACTCGGTCATCCCGGCGGCGATGAGGTCCTACGGCAATTCGGGCCGCGACTTCAGCAGGTCCTGCGGCGCGGCATCGATTGGGTAGCGCGCATCGGCGGCGAAGAGTTCGCCATCGTGCTGCCGGAGACGGGCTACGAGGCCTCGCTCGCCGTCGCGCGCAAGCTGCGCGGCGGTGTGAATGGCGAGCCCTTCATGATCGAAGGACGGAAAGTAGCCGTGACGGCCAGCTTCGGGATGTGCGCTCTCGATAAAGTGCCGGCTGGCGAGCGTCACCTCGCGAGCCGGGTCATGAAGATTGCTGACGCGGCGCTCTACCGCAGCAAGCAGGATGGCCGCAATCGCGTCACCGCGACCGCCCTGAAAGCCCCCGCCGTCTGACCGGCTCTCTGATCAGTGCGCCGGCGAGCGTGCGTGCCGTCAATCCCTCGCAGGCGGCCGAATTCAGGCGGCGCCCGCAGGGCGTCTTCGCTGCCCCTGGAGCGCCTTGAAGCGGCCGGTCGCTGAGAGTTGCTCGCGGGCGGCCTGGGCGGTCCAGAAGGCGTTGCGGCGTGCGACGAAGCTCGATTGGGAGAGCTGCTCGAGGGGGGCGGAGGCGGCAAAGAGAAAGCCCTGTCCGGCGACACAGCCGAGGGCGAGCAGGGCGCTCACCTGCGGCTCGTGCTCGATCCCCTCGGCGACCGTCTCGAGTCCGAGGGTCTCCCCGAGGGTGATGACCGCCCGCGCCAGCTCCGGGCCGTTGTCGGAGTTGGTGAGTCGGCTGACGAAGGAGCGATCGATCTTGAGGATGTCGATCGGGAAGCGGTGCAGATACGAGAGCGAGGAGTAGCCGGTGCCGAAGTCATCGATGGCGAGGCGCACCCCGAGTGCCTTGAGGCGCTGAAAGCGCTCGAGGTTCGTGTCGGTGTTGTACATGATGGTGCTCTCGGTGAGCTCGATCACCAGGTTGCCGGGCTCGAGCCCGGACTCCTCCAGCGCCTCCAGCACATCCCTCACCAGCTCCCCGTGCTGCAGGTGCTGGCCGGAGATGTTCACCGCCAGGCGCAGCCCCTGACCCCCGGCGATCGCGCCGCGCCAGGCACAGATGTCGCGGCAGGCTCGCTTGAGCACCCAGCGCCCCAGACGCGCAATGTGTCCACACTCCTCGAGAATCTGGATGAAGCGACCCG
>DATGIA010000083.1:0-14276 GCA_035307465.1 Steroidobacteraceae bacterium | reverse complement strand
CGGAGGAAGGCCTCGAGGCGCTGCCCTTCGACCACGTCCGCGGCTCGGTGAGTCATGGCTCGACGCGGCTGGTCGAGCTCGGATTTCCGGGGGTGACCCCGACGCAGTTCGCCCGCCTGCAGGGACGCTTCCTCAAGCTCTACGCGCAGCGGCTCGCCGACGAGACCCGTCTGTTCGAGGGCATGGACGTCGTGCTCGCCGACCTCGCGCGCGCCGGGCGCCCGCTCGGCATCGTCACCAACAAGCCGACGGCCCTCACGCTGCCGCTCCTCGAGGCGCTCGACCTGCGCGCACCCTTCGCCGCGGTCGTGTGCGGCGACACCTTGAGCTCGCGCAAGCCGCACCCGCTGCCGATGCGCCATGCGGCGGCGCTCGCGGGCGTCGCGGCCGAGGACTGCGTGTACGTCGGTGACGCCGAGCGCGACGTGCAGGCAGCGCATGCCGCGGGCATGCAGGCGCTGGTCGCGACCTACGGCTATATCAAGCCCGACGAGGACTGGCGCGCGTGGGGCGGCGAAGGATCGATCGATCGGCCGCTCGAGCTGCTGCGCTGGCTCGAGCAGCGGGAGGACTAGCGTGCAGTGGCTGGCGGCGGCGTTGATCGGATTCGCGTTCGGGGCTCTGGTGACGCTCCTCTGGCGGTCGCGGCGCGAGCATGCACAGCGCCTGCAGATCGAGCTGCTGCGCACGCAGCTCGCGAGCGAGAGCCACGCCACGGCCGAGCGTGAGCAGGTGCTCGGGCGTGCCCGCGAGCAGCTCGAGGCGACCTTCGGCGAGCTCGCGCGCGAGAGCCTGAAGAGCAACAGCGAGCTGTTCCTGCAGCTCGCGCGCGAGCGGCTCGCCCATCAGCACAGCGACGCGACGACGGCGCTGAAAGAGCGCGAGACGGCGATCGAGGCGCTGGTGCAGCCGATCCGCGAGGCGCTCACGCGCAGCGAGGAGCAGATCCGCGCCCTCGAGCGCGAGCGCATCGACGCCTTCGCGACGCTCAAGAGCCAGATGGAGTCGATCGCGAGCGGCCAGTCGCTCCTGTCGCGCGAGACGCGCAACCTCGTGACCGCGCTGCGCCGGCCCGAGGTGCGGGGGCGCTGGGGGGAGATCACGCTGCGGCGCCTGGTCGAGCTCGGCGGCATGAGCGAGCACGTCGATTTCACCGAGCAGCCCCACCTCGTCACCGAGCTCGGCGCGCTGCGCCCGGACATGGTGGTGCACCTGCCCGAGCGGCGCGACCTCGTCATCGACGTCAAGACCCCGCTCGAGGCGTATCTGAACGCGGTGGAGGCGCAAAACGAGGAGGAGCGTGCACAGCAGCTGCGCCGGCACGCCCAGGCGGTGAGTGCGCGGGTGCGCGAGCTCGCCTCGAAGCGCTACTGGGAGCAGTTCGAGCACAGTCCGGACTTCGTGGTGCTGTTCCTGCCGGGCGATCAGTTCCTGTCCGCGGCACTGCAGGAGAACCCCGCGCTGATCGATGAAGCGCTGCGTCAAAACGTCATGCTCGCGACCCCGACGAGCCTGCTCGCGCTCTTGAAGACGGTGGGGCACGCTTGGCGGCAGGTGCTGCTCGCCGAGAACGCCGCCGAGGTGCGCCGGCTGGGCGAGGATCTCTATCGGCGCCTGGGCGTCTTCTGCGAGCATCTGCAAAAGCTCGGCCGCTCGCTCGGCTCGAGCGTCGAATCCTACAATCGCGCCGTGGGCTCTCTCGAGCAGCAGGTCCTGCCGGCGGCCCGGCGCTTCCCGGAGCTCGGTCTGCACGCGCAGCCCGAGCTCACGGTGCTCGAGCAGCTCGACCTGGTCGCCCGCATGCCGCGCGCGGCCCGCGAGCCAACGGCCGAGCCGCACCCGGATGAGTCCCCGACCGCCGCTCCTTGAAGAGCCCTACCGAAGCGCGGCCCTCCCGCCCGGCACGACCCGCTACCTCAGCTGGCTGTTCGCCGCGCCGCAGGCGAAGGATCCCCTGCTCGGCGTGCTCGCGCTCGAGTGCGAGTGGCGCGCGCTCACCCGCCGCGACACCGAGCCGACGGTCCTGCACGCCAAGCTCGGCTGGTGGCAGCAGGAGATCGAGCGGCTCATCGCTCATCGTCCAGTGCATCCGATCACGCGCTTTCTGCGCGCCCTGCCGGGAGCCGAGAGCGTGAGCTTCGCGCCGTTCGAGCGCACGCTCGGCGCGGTGAGCCGCGAGCTCGGCGAGGCGTGGACGACGCTCGCGGAGCTCGAGACCCAGGCTGATGCGCTGCACGGTGAGCCGTTGCGGGTGGTGGCAGCGTTGGTGCACGCGGGCGCGCCGCTCGGCGTGGGCGCAAGCGCCGGGCTGTCGGACAGCATCTCCGCGCTCGCCACCGGGCGATACATCGCCCATGCGGCCGCGGTCGGCGGTGATCACGAACGGGCCCGCGGGCAGGCCGCCGAGCGCCTGGCTCGCGTTCCGCTCGCGCTCCCGGCGGAGATCGCGAGCGCGGAGCGTCACCTGCCCGTGATGGCGGCGCTCGAGCACAAGCATCTGTATGCTCCCAAGCGGGACGGGGCGCGGGCGGGCGTGCGGGAGGGTGTGAGCGATCTGCTCAGCGCCTGGCGCGCGGCCCGTCGGGCCGCCCGGCGGGCGGGAGCACACGGAGGTGATTGAACCCATGTCGATACCTCGCAATTTTCATGCAAGCGCGACGCTGCTCGAGGGGCGCGTCGTCCTCATCACGGGCGCGAGCGGCGGCTTCGGCCGCGCCCTGGCGCTCGAGTGCGCGCGCGCCGGCGCCTCGGTGATTCTCTCGGGTCGCAACGGCGCGAAGCTCGAGCGCGTCTACGATGAGATCGAGAAGCTCGGCGCGCCGCAACCGGCGATCGCGGTGCTCGATCTGGCGACCGCGCAGGCCGGCGACTACGACCGGCTCGCGGAGAGCGTCGGCACCGAGTTCGGGCGCCTCGACGGCCTGGTGCACGCCGCGGCCCTGCTGGGTGATCGCACACCGCTCGAGCAATACCCCGTGCCGACCTGGTGCCGGGTGCTGCACGTCAATCTGACCGCGCCCTTCATTCTGACCCAGGTGCTGCTGCCCTGGATGCGCAAATCCCAGGACGCCTCGATCGTGCTGGTGAGCAGCAGCGTGGTGAAGAGCGCGCGACCCTTCTGGGGCGCATACGCGGTTTCGAAGAGCGGTCTCGAGGCGATGCGCGGCCTGCTGGCGCAGGAGCTCGATCGTGAGGCGAACATCCGCATCAACAGCATCAACCCCGGACCGATGCGCACCGGCATGCGCGCCGCCGCCTACCCGGCGGAGGATCCACGCACCGTCGCCGAGCCCGTGGCGGTCACGGGACCCTTCCTCTACCTTTTGAGCGCAGAGGGGCATGGCCTCAATGGACAGTATTTCGATGCGCAGTGAGGCTCGCTTCGGGGCGATGTTGCTGGCGATCGCGTTGGGCGGCGCGGTCTCGAGCGCGCGCGCCACTTCAGCCCCCGAGGGAGTCGGCGGCATCGACGGCAACTACGTGATCCAGAATTTTCACTTCGCCTCGGGAGAGAGCTTGCCGGAGCTGCGCATGCACTACGTGACGCTCGGCAAGGTGCATCGCAACGCGCAGGGACACGTCGACAACGCGGTGCTGATCCTGCATGGGAGCGGCGGGCGCGGCAAGAATTTCCTGCGCGAGCGCTTCGCGGGGGTGCTGTTCGGCAAGGACCAGCTGCTCGACGCCCACCGCTACTACCTCATTCTGCCGGATGGGATCGGGCACGGTGACTCGAGCAAGCCGAGCGATGGGCTGCATGCCCGCTTCCCGCACTACGATTATGCGGACATGGTCCTCGCGCAGCACACGCTGGTGACCGAGGGCCTCGGGGTCGATCACCTGCGCCTCGTGATGGGCACCTCGATGGGGTGCATGCACACCTTCATGTGGGGGGAGCGCTACGCGGCCGAGGTCGATGCGCTGATGCCGCTCGCCTGTCTGCCCGTGGCGATCACCGGGCGCAACCGCGTGTGGCGCAAGCTCCTCATCGACGCGATCCGCTCGGACAAGGATTATCTGGAGGGCGAGTACCGCACCGAGCCGGTGGAGGCACTGCGGGCGGCGGCGAGCTTGCTGCTCATCGCCGGCAGCGCGCCTCTCGAGATGCAGCACGATCTGCCGACGCGCGAGGCGGCCGATGCGTTCGTCGAGAAATACATGCAGCTCGAGCTCGACAATCTCGACGCGAACGATCTGCTGTATGCGACCGATGCATCACGCAACTACGACCCGCAGCCCGCGCTCGATCAGATCAGCGCGCCGCTCATGTGGGTCAACTCGGCGGACGACTTCATCAATCCGCCCGAGCTCGGGATCGCCGAGCGCGAGGCGCGGCGCCTGAAGAACGGCCGCTTCGTGCTGCTGCCGGCCTCGGAGCAGACGCATGGCCACGGCTCCCACAGCTGGGCGGCGCTCTGGCAGGGCTACCTCAAGGAACTGCTCGAGCGCTCCGGCCCGAGCCGGAGTCCCGCCGCACCCCCGAAGTGAGCGTCGTGACCCCGAAGTGGACGGGTCGCGGCCCCGAAGTGGGCGGGCCGCGACCCCGCAGCGCGCCGGCCGCGCCTTCGATGTGAGCGCAAACGCACCCGTTATGCGAGCGGCGCAAGGCTGATGTGCAGGTTGCTCACGTCCGTGAGCGCCACGTCACGGGGCGCGAACTCGCTCTGACGGATGAGCGTCTGCACGGCGTTCAGGAATTGCTGATCCTTGAACACAGGCGAGACCACGCGACACTGCGTGACTTGCCCGTTGGGTGAGATCTCGAGGTCTACGATGAGATCACCCGCGGTCGCGTGATCGCCCGAGCGCATCACATACTCGCGATAGGCCGCATGAAAGGCGATCAGATGGGACTGCTCCAAGCGCTCGGTCACATCCGAGGCCGCGCGCGGCGGCTTATCGGAAGCGGCATCGCCGGCCGCGCGCGTTGCCACCACGTCGGCGTTGCGGCCGACCTGGATCTCTGCGTGCGCTCGCAAGGAACGCCGGAAGATCTCCGCGTTGTTGGGGGCGGGCTGCGCACCGTTCGAGGTCACGTAAGCCTTGAGCGCGGCGATCACCTCGCCGGCATCGGCCGCCCAGAGCAGCTCTTGGGGCAGCGGCTTGTGATACATGAGGATGGTGGCGCTGTTGCTCCATTTTGGAGGACCCCCTCCCCCGGGCACCGTGGTGACCACCACGCCTCCGCCGCCGCCGTGGGCCGCTTCCATCACGGGCTGATCCGTCGGACGGTAGACCGCGGGCCGCAGTCTTGAGGCGGGCTCGAGCGCGCTCGAGGCAGCGCCGGTCGGGCGCATCGTGAACAGGTCGTAGCCGTTCTGCAGGGTCAGCTCCGCACAGCGGTACAGCCAGAAGTAGTGCACCCGCTCCTGGCTCGCGAAACCGTTGCCGGAGAACGAGACGACGTAGGCCGAGTCGCTGAGCTTCTTTTCCTTATAACCTCCCGTGAATCCCTCCGATCCATAGGGCGTCGCGCAGCCCGCCACCCACGCCACGACCAGGCCTGCGCATACGCTTCGAACCACGCACTTGAATGCACCCATGCTCCCGCTCCCTTGTTGTTGTTGCTCAAACTCGATTCGGTGACGTCATTGCATGACAGCATCGTCTGATGGGATCTCGCGCAGCAGCGCGCTGCGCTCCTCGGCGCGCATCGGCCGGGCGCGGCCGCGCGGCAGGTCACGGCTGAGGAGGACCGGCCCGAAGCGCACACGCATCAGGCGGCTGACGATCAGGCCCTGCGCGGACCACCAGTGGCGCACCTGCGCCGAGCGGGTGCCGCGCACGGTGACCTTGAGCCAGTGGTTGGCGCCGGCGCCGAGCTGCGCCTCGGCGGCGAGGATCTGCATCCGCTCGCCCTCGCTTTCCTCGACGGCGCGAAACGCGTCGAGCGCCTCATTGGAAAGCTCGCCGCGCACGCGCAGCACATAGTCCATCGTGAGCCCGTGCACACCGCGCGAGATGCGGTGCGCGAAGGCGCCATCGTCGGTGAGCAGCTCGAGGCCGCCGTCGACCGGTGGCAGGGGCTGGATGGCGAGCCAGCGGCCGCCGGCGCGCGGCAGCTCGAGCGCAGCCGCGGCGCGCGCGACCGCCGCCTTGAGATCGAGCTTCTCTCCCGGGGCACGATGCAGGAGCAGCACCCGCGAGTCGCGCGCCGGGTCCGGCGCCCGCAGCCGTACCGGTCGATCATCGAGCGTGATGCGGTCGCGCTCACCCAGGCGGGCGCCGAGCGCGGGCACGAGGCCGTTCACCTTGAGCCGGCCCTCGCGGATCCAGCGCTCCACCTCGCGGCGCGAGCCGATGCCGGCGGCGGCCAGGCGCTTGTGGATGCGCTCCGGCTCGTGCGGCGAGGGGCTGCTCGAGGGCCGACCGCGCGGGCGGCGGCCCCGGGGACGGGGGCCAGTGGGCATTTCGAGGGCGGCGAGCGAGGGCGGCCGGTTCGGGTCTCGTTCGAGGGCGCGGCGCTAGGGCCCTAGGGCTCGTCGGCGCCGCGCGCGACCAGGCCCTGGCTGCGGTGTCCTTCCGGCTCCGCCGCCGCGTCCGACTCGTCGTCCTCGAGCGGCGCGTCGAGCTCGCCGAGCGCCTCGTTCGCGCCCCCGGCCGCGGGGCCGGGTTCGGCGCCGCTGCCCGCACCGGGGCGGGTGCCGGCGTCGGCGTCGGCGCCGGTCTCGGTGCCGGTGCCGGTGCCGGCCATCACGGGGTCGGCGCCGGGAAGCGTGAGCTGCACGCGCATCTCCTCGAGCTCCTTCAGCTGCCCGAGGGTCGGCAGATCATCGAGCTTCTTCAAGCCGAAGTAGTCGAGGAACTCGCGCGTCGTGCCGAGGAGCTCGGGCTTGCCGGGCACGTCGCGGTGTCCCACCACCCGGATCCAGCCGCGCTCGAGCAGCGTCTTGATGATGTTGGGATTGACGGTCACGCCGCGGATCTGCTCGATCTCGCCGCGCGTGATCGGCTGGCGGTACGCGACGAGCGCGAGTGTCTCGAGCAGAGCCCTCGAGTATTTCGCCGGTCGCTCCTGCCACAGCCGCGACACGGGCGGCGCGAAGCTCGCACGGATCTGGATGCGATAGCCGCTCGCCACCTCGATGAGCTCGATGCCGCGCCCCTCGTACAGCTCGCGCAGCTCCGCGAGGGCCGTCTTCACCTCCTCGAGGGAGGATTCGTCGCGCTCGTCGAACAATCCGGCGAGCTCCTCGACGCTCAAGGGCCGACCGGCCGCGAGCAGCGCCGCCTCGATCACGTTACGCAGGTAAGGTTCGCTCATTCGCTCCTCTCTGGGTCGGCGCCCGCATCGTCGTCGGGGACGGCGCGGTCGTTGGCGGTGGCGTCTTGGGCGCCAGGGTCGCTCGCGGCCGGGTCGATGGCGGCCGGGTCGTTGGCCGCATCATCGGTCACGAGCTTGAGGTGCGGCGCCGGGTTGCCGAGCCGCACATGCAGCGGGCCGTACGCTTCGGACTGCACGATCTCGATGAGGCCCTCGCGCATCAGCTCGAGCAGCGCGACGAACGTGATGGTCACCCCGCGCCGCCCCTCCTCGGGTCGGAACAGGCGCGAGAAGGCGACGAAGTGGCTCGCGCTGAGCTGCGTCAGCATCTCGCTCATGCGCTGGCGCACCGAGAGCGGGTCGCGCTGCACATGGTGGTGCGCGAACATGTCGCTGCGCACCAGCACTTCCTGGAACGCCACGAGCATCTCCTGCAGCGTCACCTGCGGCGGGACGCGCACGACCTTGCGCTCGGTGAGGTCCGCGCTCGCGATCCAGGTGTCGCGCTCGAGGCGCGGCATCCGGTCGATGCCCTCCGCGGCGCGCTTGAAGCGCTCGTACTCCTGCAGCCGGCGCACCAGCTCCGCGCGCGGATCGCCCTCCTCACCCGCCTCCGCACTCGGCACGCGGGGCAGCAGCATGCGTGACTTGATCTCGGCGAGCGTCGCGGCCATCAGCAGATACTCGCCGGCGAGCTCGAGCTGCAGCACCTGCATGAGCTCGATGTAGCGCATGTACTGGCGCGTGATTTCCGCGATCGGGATGTCGAGGATGTCGAGGTTCTGCCGCCGGATCAGATACAGCAGCATGTCGAGCGGACCTTCGAAGGCCTCGAGGAACACCTCGAGCGCCTGCGGCGGGATGTACAGATCCCGCGGCATCTCGGTCACCGGTTGACCATCGACCACGGCGAAGGGCATCTCGCTCTGGCTGTGGGTGTCGGGAGCGCCGCGAAACCCCGCCGCCGGCGGACCCGCCGGCACGCTTGCGACGAGCTTCAGATCAGGTCTCATCGATAGTTCATGGACATGGCCTGCTGGACCGCATCGAGTGTCTCGCGCGCCGCGGCGCGCGCCCGCTCGCACCCCTCCGCGATGATACCGCGGACCAGCTCGGGATTCTCCTCGAACTCGGCCGCGCGCTTGGTGAGCGCGGTGATCTCCTCGACCACCTTCTCGATGAGCGGCGCCTTGCACTCGAGGCAGCCGATGCCGGCGCTGCGGCAGCCCTGCTGCACCCAGCCCTGGGTCTCCGCGCTCGAGTAGATCTTGTGCAGATCCCACACCGGGCACTTCTCGGGATCGCCCGGATCCGTGCGTCGCACCCGCGCAGGATCGGTCTGCATGGCCTTGAGCTTCTTGACGACCGAGTCGACGTCCTCGCGCATGCCGATGGTGTTGCCGTAGGACTTCGACATCTTGCGCCCGTCAAGACCGGGGACCTTGGGGGTGGCCGTGAGCAGCGCCTCGGGCTCGGGCAAGATCGAGATTCCCGTGCCCTCGAGGTAGCCGAACAGCCGGTCGCGATCGGCGACCGTGAGCCGCGCGTTCGCTTCGACCATGGCGCGTGCCTTGGCGAGCGCATCGGGATTGCCCTTTTCCTGATACTCCTTGCGCAGCGAGCGATACAGCGCCGAGTTGCGCGAGCCGAGGCTCTTGATGGCACGCTCCGCCTTCTGCTCGAACTGCGGCTCGCGGCCGTACAGGTGATTGAAGCGGCGCGCCACCTCGCGGGTGATCTCGACGTGCGCGACCTGATCCTCGCCGACCGGCACGTACTGCGCGCGATACATGAGGATGTCCGCCGACTGCAGCAGCGGGTAGCCGAGAAAGCCGTAGGTGGCGATGTCGCGGTCGGCGAGCGCGAGCTGCTGATCCTTGAAGGAGGGCACGCGCTCGAGCCAGCCGAGCGGCGTGATCATCGACAGGAGCAGATGCAGCTCCGCATGCTCGGGCACGCGCGACTGGATGAACAGCGTCGCGACCCCTGGGTTCAAGCCCGCCGCCAGCCAGTCGATGGCGATCGTCCAGACGTGCTCCTCGAGCTTGGAGGTGTCCTCGTAGCCGGTGGTGAGGGCATGCCAGTCCGCGATGAAGAAGTAGCACTCGTATTGATATTGCAGCTCGACCCAGTTCTTGAGCGCGCCGTGATAGTTGCCGAGGTGCAGCATGCCGGTCGGACGCATGCCCGAGAGCACCCGGCGATTCTGGATGGGCATGCTCATACGCGCGAGGCGAACACCGCGTTGATGAGCAGCCCGACCACCCGCAGCGTCGGATCGAACAGCCATCGGAGCAGCCCGAGCGCGGACAGCCCGAGCACCAGCACGAGACCGATCGGCTCGACCTTCTCGAGACCGCCGCGCCAGCGAGCCGGCAACAGCGCCGCCACGATGCGCCCCCCATCGAGCGGCGGGATCGGCAACAGGTTGAAGGCCGCGAGAATGACGTTGATGACGATTCCCGCCTGCGCCATCGAGGCCACCCAGCTCACCAGCGTCACCTCGCCGTTCATGTGCACGAGCGCTGCGAGCACCGCACACCACAGGGCGGCCATGACGAGGTTGGCCATCGGCCCCGCGAGCGCCACCAGCAGCATGGCGCGCTGCGGGGTGCGCAGCGCCGCCGTCGCGACCGGCACGGGCTTCGCCCAGCCGATGAGCGGGCCGTGAAAGTACAGGAGCAGCGCCGGCACGATCAGCGTTCCGACCGGATCGATGTGCCGCAGCGGATTGAGGCTGAGGCGCCCGAGCAGCTCTGCGGTGCGATCACCGAAATAGCGTGCGGTCCAGCCATGCGCCACCTCGTGCAGTGTGATGGCGCAGAGCACCGGAATCCCGTAGAAGGAAACTCTCGATAAAAATTGAGATAAATCCAATGCTTGCACTCGTTATTTAGAAACGTACTACGAGCTCCCGATGCCCGCATTGCGCGCGCATTATACGGTGCGCCTCCTTCAAGCGGTGGCGCGCGTGAACGGCGCGACGTCCCCGCGGCCCGCGCGCACCACCACGGGCTCCTCGCCCGAGAGATCGATGACCGTGGTCGGCACCAATCCGCAGTTGCCCCCATCGAGCACGAGATCGACGCGCGACCCCAGACGCTCGTGGATATCGCGCGCATCGGTGCGCGGCAGCTCCTCCCCCGGCAGCAGCAGGGTCGAGCTCATGATGGGCTCGCCCAGCTCGGCCAGGAGCAAAGCGCTCACGGGATGCTCGGGCACACGCAGTCCGATGGTGCCGCGGCGCTCGTGCTTCAAGCGCCGCGGCGTCTCGCGCGAGGCGCGCAGCAGGAAGGTGTAAGGGCCCGGGGTGTGCGCCTTGAGAAGGCGGTACTGCCAGTTGTCGAGGAGCGCGTACTTGCCCACCTCCGCAAGGTCCCGGCACACCAGGGTGAAGTGATGATGGCGGTCGGTCTCGCGGATCGTGCGGATCCGCTCGAGCGCAGCCTTGTCGCCGATGTGACAGCCGAGCGCGTAGCACGAATCGGTCGGGTAGACAATCACGCCGCCGCCCCGCAGCACCTCGGCGGCTTGCCGGATGAAGCGCTTCTGCGGGGACACCGGATGCAGCTCGAGATAAATACTCATGGTGTTAAAAAGCTATGATACGCGCATGAATCAGCTCATCGAATGGTCGCCGCTGCTCATCTTCTTCGTCACCTTCAAGACGCTCGGCATCTACTGGGCCACCGCAACGCTGATCGTCACCTGCGCCGCGGTCATGTTGATCCATCGCTACCGTACGGGAAGCTACAAGACGATGCAGGTGATCGTCGCGGCCACGGCGCTTCTCTTGGGATCGGCCACGCTCCTGCTGCACGACAAACGCTACATCCAGTTGAAGCCCACCGTCGTGCTCGGGCTGATGGCCGCCGCGTTTCTCGGCAGTGTCGTGATCGGCGAGAAGCCTCTTGCGCGCCGCATGTTCGAGTCGGTGTTCAACGCACCGCTCGATCTTTCGCGCACCACCTGGCTCATGCTCAACTCGCTCTGGGCTGGCTGGCTCACGTTGCTCGCGGTTCTGAACCTCTACATCGCGCACAACTTCGACGAGAGCGTGTGGGTCAATTTCAAGATCTTCGGCATCACCGTGGCGATGATGCTGTTCATGGTTCCCCAGGTGATCTGGCTCAACGGCAAGGCGCGTCCGGCCGCCTCGGACGCGGCGCCGCCATGAGCGCAGCCGGCGCGCAATCCCAAAAGGGCGCACCGCGCATCGAGCGGCTGCGGGCGCGGCTCGCCGAGCGCTTCCAGCCGAGCGTGCTCGAGGTGCTCGATGAGAGCCACCGCCACCAGGGTCATGCGGGCGCGGCTGACGGTCGCGGGCACTTTCGCGTGCGCATCGTGTCGGAGGCGTTTCGCGGCCTCCCGCCCCTCGCCCGCCATCGTCTGATCTACGCGGCGCTCGACGATCTCATGCGCACCGACATCCACGCCCTCGCGCTCGATGCGCAGGCCCCCGCCAAGGCCTGAAGCGGGTCCGTTTCGCCAAGGACTGGAAATTCGCTTACACTGGCCGCCCCCGGGCGGAACCGGCTTGCCAGCGCCGCCCCTCAAAGTCTCTCGAGGAGCACATGATCTCATTCCGTCGTACGCCATCGATGGCGATCTCCATTGCGCTCGCGCTGCTCGCGCTTGGCGCGTGCCAGAAAACCCAGCAGGCGGCCGCGCCCGCAACCCCCGCCCCGGCCGCCGATGCGAGCCCGCCGGTCGCCGTCGTCAACGGCACGCCCATCAACCGCGATGAATACGACACCCTGGTGCGCGAGCTGCTGCACGGCAAGCAGCAGGAGCTCACCCCCGAGCAAAAGAATCAGGTGCTCGATCAGCTGATCCGCATCAACCTGGTGGCGGCACAGGCCGACAAGGACGGTCTCGACAAGGACCCGGAGGCCCTCGCACAGCTCAAGCTCCTGCGCATGCAGGTGCTCGGCGATGCCGAACAGCGGAAGTTCATGAAAGGCGTCGAGCCGACCGATGCCGAGCTGCACGCCGAGTACGACGCCGACGTCGGCGCCATGGACAAGACCGAGTACAAGGCGCGTCACATCCTCGTCCCGACCAAGGATGACGCCGAGAAGGTCATCAAGCGGCTGCAGAAGGGCGCCAAGTTCGAGGAGCTCGCCAAGACCACCTCGACCGACACCTCGAAGAACAACGGCGGCGACCTCGGCTGGTTCACCTCGGCGCGCATGGTCAAGCCCTTTGCCGATGCGGTGAAGACTCTGAAGAAGGGTGAGTACACCCAGGCGCCGGTGCAGACGCAGTTCGGCTGGCATGTGATCCTGCTCGAGGACACCCGGCCTCTCGCGCCGCCGCCCTTCGATCAGGTCAAGGGGCAGCTTGCGAACAGCATCAAGCAGAAGAAGTGGCAGGCCTATCTCGAGGATCTCGAGAAGAAGGCGAAGATCGAGAAGAAGCTCACCTAGCGCTCGGAGAGCTCGTCACTGATCGAGCAGCGCCTCGAAGTCCGCCTCATCGAGCACGCGGATGCCCAGGGCCTGCGCTTTCGTGAGCTTCGAGCCGGGGTCGGCGCCGGCGACTAGGAAGTCGGTCTTCTTCGAGACGCTGCCGCTCACCTTGCCGCCGCGCGCGAGGATTGCCGCAGCGGCTGCCTCGCGCGTCAAATGGCGCAAGGTCCCCGTGAGCACGAAGCTCTTGCCGGCAAGGCTGCCCGAGACCGGGGCGCGGGCGGGCTTCGGCCAGTGGACGCCGCTCGCGATGAGCCGCTCGACGAGCCGGCGGTTCTCGCGGCTCTGAAACCACGTGAAGACGTTGTGCGCGACCACCGGCCCCACGTCCGGGACCCGCTGGATCTCCTCTTCGCTCGCCTCGAGGAGCGGCTCGATGCCGCGGAATTCCTGCTCGAGCGCGAGGGCGGTCGCCTCACCCACATCACGGATGCCGAGAGCGTACAAAAATCGCGCCAGCGTGGTGCGCTTCGCCGCGGCGATCGCGGCGTGCAGCTTCGCGGCCGACTTCTCGCCCATGCGCTCGAGCGTCTCGAGCTTCTCGACATCGAGATCGAACAGGTCCGCGGGCGTCCGCACCCAGCCCTTGTCGACCAGCTGCTCGATGAGCTTGTCACCCAGGCCCTGGATGTCGAGCGCCCGGCGCGAGGCGAAATGCTCGATCTCCCCGCGACGCTGCGCCGGGCAATTGCGGCCGCCGGAGCAGCGCGCGACCGCTTGATCGGGCTCGCGCACCACGGGCGAGCCGCACACGGGACAGCGGCGCGGAAGCTCGACCGGCGCAGGGGGCTTACCGGCGCGCCGCTCCGGCAGGATGCGCAGCAGCTCCGGTATCACGTCGCCGGCGCGGCGGATCACCGCGGTATCGCCCGCACGCACATCCTTGCGATGCAGCTCATCGATGTTGTGCAAGGTCACGTTGCTCACCGTCACCCCGCCCACGAACACGGGCTCGAGCCGCGCCACCGGCGTCAGGGCGCCGGTGCGCCCGACCTGAAACTCGATGTCGCGCACCACGGTGAGCGCCTCCTCGGCGGGGAACTTGTGCGCGATCGCCCAGCGCGGCGCGCGCGAAATGTAGCCGAGCTCGCGCTGCAAGGCGATGTCGTCGACCTTGTAGACGACGCCGTCGATCTGATAGGCAAGCGTGGCGCGCCGCGCGCCGACGTCGCGGTAGTACTCGAGGCATCCCTCGATCGAGTCGACCACGCGCACGAGCGGGCTCACCTTGAAACCGAGCTCGCGCAGCCGCTTGAGCATCGCGCCGTGATGGAGCGGCATCATGCCGCCCTCGATGTAGCCGATGCCGTAGATGAACAGATCGAGCGGGCGGGCCGCGGTCATGCGGGGGTCGAGCTGGCGTAGGCTCCCGGCGGCGGCGTTGCGTGGATTGACGAGGGTCTTCTCACCGCGCGCCTCGGCTTCGCGGTTGAAGCGCGCGAAGCCTGCGAGCGGCATGAACACCTCACCCCGCACCTCGAGAACGCGTGGCACGTCCGTGCCGCGCAGGCGCAATGGCAAGGCGGCAATGGTGCGCAGAT
>DATGIA010000082.1:0-3048 GCA_035307465.1 Steroidobacteraceae bacterium | reverse complement strand
CGATGCGGCTCGGGGTCGCCTTCATCGACATCCTCACGGGCATGAATGCCGTGCAGGCCATTCTCGCCGCGCTCTACGCGCGAGAGCGCACGGGCGAGGGACAGTGGCTCGACATCTCGCTCCTCGACAGCGGCCTTGCGTGCCTCGCGAACGTGGCGTCGGGCTATCTCAACACCGGAAGCGAGCCCGGGCGCTTCGGCAACGCGCATCCCAGCATCGTGCCCTACGAGACCTTCCAGTGTGCGGACGAGGTCACGCTGGCGGTGGCCGTCGGCACCGACGAGCAGTATCGGCGCCTGTGCCAGAATGTGCTCGAGGCGCCGGGGCTCTGGGAGGAGGAGCGCTATCAGACCAATCGCGGGCGCACCCAGCATCGCGCCGACTTGATCCCCGCGCTGCAAAGAGCATTTGCCCGCCATCCAAGTACACGCCTCGTGGAGCGCATGCGCTTGCATGCGATTCCCGTCGGTGCGGTGCGCTCCGTGAGCGCAGCGCTCGAATCAGCCGAGGCGCGAGCGCGCGAGGTGGTCGTGACGGCGAAGGGCGCGAGAGGCAATACCGTCCGCATGGTGCGCAGCGCCCTGCGCCTGTCGGGGACCCCGGTGTGTGCGCCTCGGGCACCCCCCGCGCTCGGTGAGCACACGGCCGAAATCCTCGCAAAGGTGTCGAAGCGGGAGTCGCCCGGTACGCCGAGCTAGGCGCGAATCTGCCTCGCGCGCGCGCGTCGCAGTTTCAGCGTGAGCACGAGGCCCAATGCGGCGATGAGCGCGGGATCCATCGAGCCGCCGCCGCTTTTTGCGGGCGCGCTGACGGTAACCCCGGCGGTGGCCGACGCGGTCTGACTCCAGCTGTCCTTGACCGTGAGCACGATCGAGTCCATGCCAACGGCCGAGGCCGCCGTGCCGGACACGGAGCAGGTCATCACGGTCTTGCCACAACCCGGGGACAGCATCACGGAACCTCCGCTCGATGCGGCGCTGACGGACAGCGGTCCGGTGCCCGCCACGGCGAAGGTGATGGGGGTGAGGGTCGCGCTCGGATTCTGGGTTTGCGACCCGCCGGCAGTGATGCCGATCGTGGGCGGCGAGGGTTTCGTCACGGTGACGCTCGCCTGATAGGAGGCCGAGCGTTTCGCGCCATCGGTCACCGAGACCGTTGCCAGGGTCGACCCGGATGCACCGAGCGTCGGGGTCAGCATCACCGAGCATGCCGTCGCACCCGTGCCGCAGTTCGCGGGCGAGATCTGCACTCCCGTCGCAGCAATCAGACCGGCAGGCGTCACCGCCACGTTCAGATTACCGGTGCCCGAGACCGTAAAAGCAAGGGGCGCCGAGCTCGAGCCGCCGACGATCGAGGCCGAAGTGAAGCCCGACACTTTCGGGGCCGGGATGCTCGCGAGCGAGCCTACGGCATTCACGCGCCCATAGCCGTAGCTCGGGTCGGGGGTGCCGCTGCCCAGCATCGTTGCGCCCGACTCGAGCGCCGTGGTGAGCTGCGCAGGCGTGAGCGTGGGAAAGGCCGAGAGCAGCAGCGCGGCCACCGAAGCGGCGTTCGGACTCGCCGCCGACGTGCCGTAGAACAGGCCCCCGTTGCCCGAGTCATCGAAATGAGTGCCCGTCGTATCGACGTAGATGCCATCCGGCGCAACCACGAGCGGCGCTTGCGTCGAGGTGGAAGATGGGAAGAACAAATTGAAGGGACCGACTCCGCTATAAAATTCCAGCGTCTTGCCCACCCCATCGGACCCGTCCACGGCGCCGATCGTATTCACGCCGGCGACGTATGCCTGCGGTGAGGTGATGCTGCCGGCCGTGGCATCGGAGAGCGTCGTCGCGCCATCACCCGCGACGAGCAATTTGATCTGCTTGCCGAAAAGCGATGCATCGGGCGTTGCGATGGCGATCGCGTAATTTCCCACCGGAACGCCGTTTTGCGGCGCATTGGGCGTGCCGTTGATCTGGTTCTCGAGGTCATCGAGCGTGTCGACGTAGATCGTCGCACCACCCGCGCTGCTCAGCGGCAGGCACACTCCTTGGCCCTGGCTCTGGTCGATGAAGTAAAGGTCGAAGTTGCTGGTGTCGTTGTTGAAGGCATCGGCCCACTGGATCACGAGCGGAATGCCCGGAACCACGGCGAGCACATCGAGCGTCACGTAGCCGTTGCTACCGCCGAAGCTCTCGAGGAACGCATCCGTCTGGTTATTGGTTGGGCACGTCACCGAGACCTGTTGCAGAGGGGGTGAGGCCTGCACCATCGGCAGCGCGTCGTAGGCGCCTTGCCAGTACGAGCCGTTGTAGTTTCCCGTCACGGTGAAGAGCGAGACCGCGGGGTTGGTCAGAAGAAGGCTGCTCACGCCTTGAGCGAGCCCGCTCTGGGCGGACATCATGTCATCCCCCGGAAAGGTCAGATCATCGCTCACGATGTTGACCCCGTCCGCGATGAGCGCCTGCAGGCAGCCGAGATATTCCACCTCGGTCTCCGGGCCGCAAAAGTACAGCGCAGCCCCGGGCGCCACGGCGTGGACCTCCTCGAGCATCATGGTGCCCTCGTCGGTGGGCGTTGTGTGCGGCGTCGGATTCGAGCTCGGCGGCACGAGGGTCACGCTCCCGGGCAGCTCGCCGAGTTTCTGGATGGCCGCAACGCTGGTCGCATCGTCCGAGATGATGGCGACCTTCACGCCCGCGCCGGTGATGCTGGTGTTCTGAGTGAACTGTGAGACTTGCATGAGGGCGACGCCCTCGCCATCGATGGTCGGGCCGGCCCCCTGGGGACTGGCCGAGCGGCGGCCGGAGGGCGGCAGCACCTGCGGGGTCGTCGGCATCACGGGCCCGTGCACCGTACCCCTCGGAGCAGATCTCGGCTGCCGATGCGCCGCGTAGTGAGGTAGTTCGATGCGCGTGACGTTCGCGAGCGTGGCGAGCTGCGGGAGCAGACGCACATCCACCCAGCCCTCCACCACGCAAAACGGCTTGACGCTCACCGTGGCACCGATCATAAGTCCGGCCTGGCGAAGCACATTGAGCGGCGCCGGGTGGGCACAATCGAAGC
>DATGIA010000081.1:0-32743 GCA_035307465.1 Steroidobacteraceae bacterium | reverse complement strand
AACATCAATCCCAACGACAGGAACACCGGGCTGCCGCGCATTCTGCAGCCGGACTACACGCTCACCAATCTGCGCTTGGGGGTGAATACCGACGGCGCGCGCTGGCTAGCGGAGTTCTACATCACCAATCTCACAGACAAGAACGCAATCATTTATAGTAACACCGGCAACTTCGACCTGCGCCTGACGACCAACGAGCCCCGTGTCTACGGACTGCGTTTCTCGTATCGCTGGGGAAAGTTGAGCGGATCCGCCGAGGACTAGCAACGGCGCGGCAGCCGCGGCTCGCTTTGGCGCCGGCGAAGCCCTAAGCTCATCTGTCATGCCTGAGCAAGAGCCAGCAAAGGCGCAGCATCACGCGGCCTTGACCGAAGCCTTGATGAACGTGCGGCTCGGGCGCTGCGCGACTGCCGAGCGGCAGCTGCGTGCGATTCAGGTTGCCGATCCCGGCGATGTGAGCAGCCTGCATCTGCTCGGCGTCGCGCTCCTCGATCAGGACAAGCTCACGGAAGCGCTCGAAGCGCTCGAGCGCGCCGTGGCGGCGGCACCTCGGTCGTGGCGTGCGCGCACCGACCGTGCGCGGGCTTGGCGCAGGTCGGGCCGACTCGAGGAGGCGCTTGCGGAGCTCCAGCGCGTTCTGGCCGCCGCGCCCGCTCTGGAGGCGGCGTGGCTGGCCTATGGCGACGCGCTGGTCGACCTCAAAAGGTTTGGCGAGGCGCGCCTTGCCTACGAGCAGGCGCGGCTCGCGGACCCGCAGCGCGAGAGGATCGAGGAGGCCAGCCGCGCTCTGATTGCGAAAGGCCGCACGCGCGCCGAAGCCATTTTCCGCGAGATCCTCGAGGTTGATCCAGGCCATCTGGCGGCGCTTTGTGGGCTCGCCGCCGTCGCGCTTGGCACCGGGCGGGCGCGTGAGGCGCACCGACTGCTGCATCATGTCATCAAGCAGTCCGCGCATTTGCCTCTGGCCTGGAGGGGAATGTGTCAGGCGCTGGCAGATCTTGGGCAGTATGCGGAGTTCGAGTCCGCCATGCGGCATCTCCTGGAGCTCGAGCCGGAGAATCCCAAGAACTGGGTGCTCCTGGGAACCATCCACCTGCGGCTGATGCGCCAGCGTGATGCGCTCGAAGCCTTCGAGCAAGCCGCGAGGTTGACTCCGGATGAGGTGACGCTCGCTCTGTCGATCGGTCACATCCACAAGAGCCTGGGCAACAGAGAGGAATGCGAGGCGGCTTACAAGGCATGCCTCAAGAAATCTCCTTCGCTGGGGGAGGCTTGGTGGAGCCTCGCGGACTTGAAGACCTATGTGTTCAGCGATGCCGAGATCGCCACGATGCAGGCGCTAGTGAACGATGCCGGGGGTGAGGACCTCGATCAGGCGCAGCTGCACTTCGCGCTCGGTCGCGCCTTTGAACATCAGAGGAACTATCGGGCCGCTTTTTCCCACTACGAGCAAGGCAACCGGCGCCGGCGCAGGACCGCTTCCTTCGACATTCTGCACTTCGAGACGAAGACCCGGCGAGTGAAAGCCTGCTTCGATACGGAATTCTTCGAGGCCCGACGGGGTACGGGGATCGAGGACCCCGCGCCCATCTTCATCGTCGGCCTACCGCGCTCGGGCTCGACGCTCGTCGAGCAGATTCTCGCGAGTCATCCGCTCGTCGAGGGCACGTTCGAGCTCCCCTACATGCTCGCCCAGGTGCGTGAGCTGGATCACGCCACACCCGACAAGGATGGGTATCCGGAAGGGGTACGAGCATTGCCGGCCGCTCACTTCGCCGAACTGGGGCGCCGTTATCTCGCGCAGACCACGCCGCTGCGCACCGGCAGGGCGCACTTCATCGACAAGATGCCCAATAACTTCAGCCATGTTGGGCTGATCCACACGATGCTGCCGCGGGCGGCCATCATCGACGTGCGCAGGCACCCCATGGATGCGTGCTTCAGCACCTACAAGCAGCACTTCGCCGAGGGCCAATCATTCAGCTATGACCTCGAGGAGCTGGGCCGCTACTACCGTTGCTACCTGGAACTGATGGATCACTGGGACGAGGTCCTGCCGCGCCGGGTGTTGCGCATCAGATACGAGCATCTGGTCATGGAGCCCGAGACGCACGTTCGACTTCTCCTCAGGCACCTCGGCCTCGACTTCCATCCGGCCTGTCTGGCCTTTCACGAAACGCGACGTGCGGTGCGCACGGCGAGCGCCGAACAGGTGCGCCGGCCACTCTATCGCACGGGAATCGGGTACTGGCGCCATTTCGAGGATCAGCTGCAGCCGCTGAAACGCGCCCTCGGATCCTGTCTCGCGCGCTTCGATGAGGAGGGGCTGAGCGCGCCCGACCCTTAGGTGTATTGAACGGTCGTCTAGCGTTCGTTGACACGTCGCGCGGCTTCGATACATCATTCGTTCGCCTCGCGCGCGATATGTTTTCGACAACAGGGAGACGATAGATGCGCAGATCGGGCTCAGGCACCGTCGTGACTCTACCGTCGCCGCCCACGAGGAAGTCGAAATTGGCGTTGGCGGTGAGCGCCGCCCTGAGTACGGGCCTTCCGGCGCTTCCGCTGGCGGCGCATGCCGCCGATGCGACCGTCCCCGCGGACAGCCTCGAGGAGATCACCGTGACGGCGCGCAAGCGCACGGAGAACCTTCAGGACGTTCCCATCAGCATAGATGTATTCTCGAGCAAGGACCTCCAGAATCTCGGTATCAACAAGTTCGAGGACTACGCGACGCTCACCCCGTCGATCTCCTTCGTGAGTGCGGGCCCGGGCACTCAGACCATCGTGATGCGGGGCGTCTCCGACGGCAGCAACCCGAACTACGGAAACTCCTCGCTCACGCTGTTCATGGTCGACGACATGTCCATGAGCTTCTACGGCGTGACGCCCGACCTGCATTTGTATGACATCGAGCGAATCGAGGTGTTGAACGGCCCGCAGGGCACGACCTTCGGTGCGGGCTCCATGGGCGGTGCGCTGCGCTTTATCACCAACAAGCCCGACCCCTCCGCCTTCAGTGCAGGCGTCGATGCGGATGCGGGCAAGATCGACGGAGGCACCAAGAACGGTGTATTGGAAGCCTACCTCAACCTGCCCATCGTGCCCGACTGGACCGCCGTGCGGCTCTCGGTATTCGATGATTATCGGGGCGGCTTCATCACGAATGCGCTCACGACCCGCCACTGGGTCAACGGCACCGTATCGACGAACGCGCCCTGGGCCGGCAAGGACTACAATCACGAGAAGATCGAGGGTGGGCGGCTGGCGATCAGTCAAAAGATTGCCGAGGGCTGGAAGGCCACGGCGACGGCAACCTATCAAAGCCAGCTCGCGCATGGAGCGTGGGACGAGGACCCGAGCACTGGCGGCGCGATCAACAACCTCACAGGCGCGCTCGTCAATGGCCCAACCCGTCCGGAGCCGCCCAACACGGTGGCGCGTTTCGGACCTGAGTTCAAGCAGTATTACAGCAAGACACTGGATGTGCACCTGGACGGCGACGTGGGTATCGGCGACCTCGTCTACGCCAGCACCTGGTGGGCGCAGGACGATCGGTGGGTCAATGAGTACTCCGAGTACATGCAATATGCGAACGTGAGCCCGACGTTCAACGCGACTACCCAGCAGGCCTTCACCTGTCGCACGGATCCGATCAACGGCGCAGGCTTCAGCGGCTGCAACGTGCCCACGCTGTATTACGACTACCGCACCAAGACCAATCGCTGGTCGAACGAGCTGCGTCTACAGTCGAAGACCGGGGGCTGGTTCCACTGGCTGATCGGCGGCTACTGGGAGAAGACGCGAGAGAGCTACGCAAACGATTACCACATGCCCGGGCTTCAGACCCAGGGGGAGCAATATCAGGCTTTCGTCTCGTACTACGGCGCTACCACGCCGCCACCCGCCCCCGATGACTGGTTCAGCTACAACGCACGCTTCGATTATCTGCAGGTCACTGAATTCACGAACGAGGTGTTCGACATCCTGCCGACGCTGCACCTCGAGCTCGGCACCGTGCATTTCCACTCCACGTCCAGCACCGACAAGTACGGTGGATACTGGTACGCACCGCAGGAGCCGAAATCGGTGTACGGTTCCTCGAACAAATGGAACAGCAAGGTCGATCTCAGTTACAACGCCACCAAAAATGCGCTTATCTACGTTGATGTGGCGCAGGGCTTCCGCGACGGGGGACCGAACCTCCTGCCAAGCAACTGCACCGCCCCCAAAGGCACGGCGCCCTCGCAATTCAAGCCCGACTCACTGACGAACTACGAGCTTGGCTGGAAGACGACGTGGGTCGAGGGAAAGCTCCTGTGGAATGGTGCGATCTACTACATGCCCTGGCACGGTCTGCAAAATTCCGTGTTCGATCCGAACATCTGCACGTACGGAAGCTTTACCACCAACATCGGCAACGCGCAGGTCTACGGTACGGAGTCCGAGATCAAGTACCGACTCAACAGCAATTGGTCCTTCGATCTGATGGCGAGCTACAACGATGCGCGCGTACGCACCGACGTGTACTACAACTCGAGCTTCCAGGTGACCCCGGGCGAGCGATTGCCGTACGACCCCTACTTCGACTGGAGCGGAAATGTACGTTACGAGACGCCGCTCCGCGATGCCCTCCACGGGTACATACAGTACGACGCGGCGCACAAAGGGGATGTATGGAATGACATCCAGGCGAACGGCTACGTGGGTCTGCCGCGAGTGCTGCAACCCGGCTACACCATCATGAACGTGCGCTTCGGGATCGCCGAGGCGGAGCAGCACTGGATGACCGAGCTGTACATCACCAACCTCACGAACAAGAACGCGGTCATCTACACCAACGAAGGTAATTATGACCTGCGATTCACGCGCAACGAGCCCCGCGTCTTCGGCCTGCGCGTGTCCTATCGCTGGGGCAAGCCGACTGCGGCGGCGAGCAATTGAACCGCATCACTTCGGGCCCTATGAGGCAGGTTCCGCAGTCCGAACCTGAGCGTCATGTGCTCGGCGCAGGCGCCCTCGAGACGCTTCGCACCTATCGTTACGCGCGAGTGCAGCGACTGCTGCGCGAGAATGACTGCGCGGCCCTTTTGCTCGCCAACCCGATCAACGTCCGCTACACCACCGATTTTCGCAACATGACGGTCTGGCTGCTGCACAACATCGGCCGCTACTGCCTGGTGCCCGCCGAGGGTCGCGCGGTACTGTTCGAGTACGCGAATCGCAACTGCTTCGATCACGTGCCGCCTTTGCCGGCGATCGGCGAAGTGCGCCCGGTGACCGCTCACTCCTTTTTCGACGCCGGCGACAAGGCCGAGGCGACCAGCCATCGCTGGGCGGCTGAGATTCGCGAGATCGTGCATCGCTGGACCGGGCTAACGCGGCAACGGCTGGCAGTTGACCGCGCAGACCTGCGCGGCGTCGATGCGCTGCGCCGGGAGGGGTTCCAGCTCGTCGAGGGCCAGCGTCTCATGGAGCTCGCGCGGGCCGTCAAGAGTGAGGAGGAGATTACCTGCATGCGTGCCGCGCTCCGGGCGGCCGACAGCGGAATACAGCGCATGCGTGACGCGCTGCGGCCGGGCGTGAGCGAGATCGAGTTGTGGGCGGAGCTGCATCACGCCAACATCGTGCTCGGTGGTGAGTGGATCGAGACGCGGCTTCTATCCTCCGGCCCGCGCACCAATCCGTGGTTCCAGGAGGCTTCCGACCGGCGCATCGAAGCGGGCGACCTCGTGAGCTTTGACACCGATATGGTGGGACCTTACGGATATTGCGCGGACGTGAGCCGTACATTCCTTTGTGGTGATGGCCCCGCACGTGCTGAGCAGCGCTCACTGTATGCGCTGGCGGTCGAGCAAGTGGAGCACAACACCGCACTGCTCGCGCCAGGACTCTCCTTCCGTGACTACACGGCGCGTGCCTGGAGCATTCCAGCGCGCTTCGAGCCGCAGAACTACGGCTGCATCGCCCATGGAGTCGGTATGGTCGACGAGTGGCCGGCGATCTACTGCGATCTCACTGACCCACTGCTGCAAGAAGGGATTTTCGTGCCTGGCATGACTGTGTGCGTCGAGAGCTACATCGGTGAGGTGGGCGGCGCCGAGGGGGTCAAGCTCGAGCAGCAAGTGCGGGTTACCGAGCAGGGGCACGAGGTGCTGAGCAATTTTCCCCTTGAGCCGAAGCTTGTGTAATGCATGTCGCGAGCGGCTGAGACGGCGGCTCGAGTTTCCCCGACGCGCTTGCTGAGGCGCTCCCGGGTCCGCTGGCGAGTTTTCACGCTGCTCGCCGGCCTCGGCGCCGTCGCCTATTTCCAGCAGAAGGAAGTGACGATCGCGGCCGAGCAGATCATGCCGCAGCTGTCGCTGTCGCAGATGCAAATTGGCTGGCTGCAGTGGGCATTCGTTCTCGGCTATACGCCGACCCAGATTCTGGCAGGACGCGTGGGGGAGATTTTCGGCGCCCGCCGAACCTTGACGGCCGCCTGCGTGATCGCGCTCGCAGCCACCATCGCGCTGCCGCTCGCACCGAGGCTTCTCACCGGCTCGGCGCTGTTCGCTGGCATGCTTCTCTCGCAGCTCCTGCTGGGGATTGCGCAGTCGCCCACATTCCCAGTGGGCGCGGGTGTGGTGCGCGCATGGTTGCCAGTGCGTCGCTGGGCATTCGCGAGCGGCGTGCAATCGAGTGCCCTGCAGCTCGGCGCGGCGGCAACTCCACCGGTGATCGTGCTGCTCATGCAGCGAGTCGGTTGGCAACAGGCGCTGCTATGGAGTGCAGTGCCCATGCTCGGGGTGATCGTCCTCTGGGCGTGGGATGCTCGCGACATGCCCCGGGATCATCCGGGCGTCAATCGAAGCGAGCTCGAGCTGATCGGCACGAGCGAATCGGCACCGGTGCAACCGCTCGCAGGTACCTTTCGCGTGCTCTTGCGTCGCGACGTGCTCGTGCTCACGTTCTCCTACCTTAGTATGAACTATGTCTACTATCTTCTTGCGAACTGGTCGTTCCTGTACCTCGTTCAAGAGCGACACCTCGGCGTCGCACGGAGCGGTTGGTTGGCAGCGCTCCCTCCTCTCGGCGCCGCTCTCGGAGCGGGTCTCGGCGGCGCCGCCGCGGATGCACTCGCTGCGCGCTACGGCGCGCGCTGGGGCTATCGACTGATCCCTCTGCTGTCACTGCCCGTGGTGGCGGTACTGCTCGTCGTGGCTGTCTTTCACGCCGATGCGCTGGTCGCTGTGAGCCTGCTCACCCTATGCTACGCCCTGATTGAGCTCAACGAAGGTCCCTTCTGGGCAGCGACCATGCGCACCGCGGGCGCGCGCACGATGACGGCCACGGGCTTTCTCAACACGGGGGGTGCGGCGGGTGGCCTCCTGGGCATCCCCGTCGTCGCTTATCTCTCGGGGCACGGTGCCTGGACGGCAGCCTTCGGGCTCGGAAGCCTATGTGCGTTCGGGAGCGCACTCGGATGGCTTGTGATCGATTGCGAGGCGCGCGGAGAGTCGACTGCACCGCGTGGCTCGCATTCAGTGCGGAGCGGAACCGACAGCCGATGACGAGGGCTCCGCTTGCTCACCGAGCATGCTTTCGAGCTCGCCCAGCCAAGGTCGAAAATGGCGCCAGTGATCGAGACCGTCGCGAAAGAGAGGGCGGCGGACCTGTTCAGAGCTTGCCGTGTGCACCGGACGGCGTGTCTCGTGAAAGTGAATACAAGCCTCCTCGAAAGAAAGACCGCAGAATTCGAGCAAGCGACGGACGGTCCCTTCGAGGTCCTCGACCAGGTGCTCGTGATCCACCCGCAATATTGAACGCGGCAGCGCTCGCCCCCAGTGCTCCATGAGCTCGACGTAGGCACGATAGTAGCGCGCCAAGTCCGACAGCGCGTAGGTGAATTCGTGACCGGCTGCGAACAGTTGCTTGTAATTGCTCGTGCAGCATGCGAGCGGTGCGCGCCGGGCATCGATGATGCGCGCGTTCGGCAAGATGAGATGGATGAGACCGAGGTGGCGGAAGTTACCCGGCATTTTATCGATGAATCTCGCCTTCCCCCGCCGGTAAGGGCGCGTCTCCGCGAGGTAGGTCTCCCCGAGAAGCCGAAGCGCCGCGGGACTGACCGACTCGAGCAGCTGGGGGTAACCCGTCGCGCCTGTCTCAGCACATCGGAGCGCGAGACGATTGGTCATACGGGTGATGTGCGCGAGCTCGAGTGTGCCCTCGACCTGTGGGTGCGAAGCGAGAATCTGCTCGATCAGCGTCGAGCCTGAGCGCGGCATCCCGACGATGAAGATCGGTGCCTCATCCAAACAGCCGCTTCGCGCGCGTGCGCTCATGAGATCGACCGTGACGGCAGAGCGCTGCAGCGCCGTCTCGCGCTCGATATCGGCAACGTCGAAGCTCACGATCCCGCGTTTCATCGCGTTACCGCGGGCATAGCATCTGAACGAGGATTCGTAATGCTCGAGGTCCTCGAGTGCCTTGCCGAGTGCGAAGCACAGGGGAATGGCATCGGCCGGCGCCGTGTCGGGCGCCTCGAGGGCTCTTTGCATCGCCTCGATCTCAGGCTCTTCGAATCGATACGTTTTGAGGTTCGCAAGGCTCCAGTACGCCTCTCCCCACCCGGGGCGCTGCTGCAGGGCCCGGCGGTATTGGTCTACCGCGGCGGCGGCGCGACCGAGCACCTGCTGCGCGTAGCCGACCGCGTGTGACCAATCGGCTCGTTCCGGCTCCTCACGAGCGAGCGCCTGGTAGCCCTGGAGCGCCTCCTCTGCCCGACCGAGCGAAAGGCAGGCAAAGGCGTGCCGAGCGCGCGTCGAGCGGTCGCTCGAGTCGGTATGGAGTAGCGAGCAAAGCTCGAGCCGCGCGCGCTCGAAATCGTGCTGTTGCATCAGCACCGCAGCGTAGTCGGCACGCAGGCCCCGATGGTTGGGCGAATGTTCTAGCGCTCGCTCGAGGATGTCCTGGGCATTCTCGAGGGCACCGAGCCGGGTAGCGATTGATGCTTGCAGACGCAGCGCCTCGGCGTCCTGCGACCGCGCAACCAGATAGTCCCGCACGATCCTCGCGGCCGTCGTGAGATCACCCTCATAGTAATGGTCATAAGCACCCAGCAGCGGGCGGGGCAGGTGCTCGAGTACCGATGAGCGTCCGTCGGCCGCTGCCGGCCCCTGAGCAGGCAGGTCCTGCTCCTCCCCCGGGCCGCACAGGGCGCTCAGTGCCCGACGGCTTGCCTGCAAAGTCGGATTGAGGGAGAGCGCTCGATGATACGCGGCTCTCGCCGACGGCATGTCGCCGACTTGCCGGTAGCAATGACCGCGCTCCTGGTACAGCCGGCCGAACGGTCCCCCCGCCCGCTGCAGACGCTCGAGGGTACGCAACGCGTCCGCGACTCGCCCAAGGCGGCGTTGAGCGAGCGCAGTGAGATAGAGCAGGTCGCGATTCTCCGGAAATTCCTCGAGCAGCGAGGTCGTGGCATCGAGCACCTCGGCGTACGCTTGTCCCTCGATCTGCACCCGCAGCTGGCGCAACGCAGCCTCGATGCGGCTCGCAGGTCGGGCCTCACCGGAGCTCATGAGCAACGTTCTAGTGTGCGCTGCTTGAGAACCGGTAGCTGAAACGGATCCCAAGCACGCGGGGTCGAGTGACCGTCACGGCCTTGTACCACTGGCTGTAGTTGGCCGAGACCTCGCCGAGCGTATCGGTAAGATTCTGGCCGTAGGCCTGCACCGACCAGGCATCTTTCGCGATGCCGATCGCCGCATCCAGCGTTGAGAAGGCCGGCAGATCGTAGTTGATGGTGTGGCCCTGAAAATCGGTCTGCAGCGAGTTGGTGGTTGCGTATGAATGGCCCTGGTGTGTGCCTGAGACCTGTCCGAAGGCCTGATAGTCTTCGAAATTGAACTCGTAGCGTACCCGCAGGTTGCCTTCGAATGGCGGCGATTGGGCGAGCGGTGAGCCGATCGCACCGAACGGGCTGCCCGTGGGATTGCCGGGCGTGCCGTAGGGCGTGAGGTTGATCGGCTGGCCGGTACCGCTGTAAAGCTGAGGCACGCTCACGAGCCGGCTTTGATTCCAGGCGCCGGAACCCGCGACGGTCAATCCACGCGCGATCCGCGCCTGAAACTGCAGTTCGGCCCCTTTGACTACGTAGTTCGCACCGTTGGTGTCGAAATCGAGATCACCGAGGAGCCCGGGGTCGAAGATCTCGACCTGAGTGTTCTTCCAGTCCTCTCGGTAAAGCGTGCCGTTGAACATGACATGATGATCGAGCCATTCGGTCTTCCAGCCGATCTCGTTGTTGGTCAAGGTATCGGAGGCGTAGCTGAGTGGATCCGACCAAATGCCGGCGAGAGGGCCGCCGGTGGCGTACTGATTGCCGCGGTTGAAGCCGCCAGAGCGATAGCCTTGTGACCAGGTGTAATAGACCATGGCGTCCGGCGTGATGTGCCAGGTGAGATTCGCGCGACTCTTGAAGCCCTTGGCGACATTGTCGAGGTGACGGGCATCCAGATTCACGTAATTGTTATCGTTAACGCAGGGCGGCTGCTGCGCCTGGGGAACCGTCGGATTGCCGAGGCAGCCGAAGCTGCCCGCGTCCCAGCCTTTCTCGGTGTTCTCGAGGCGAAAATACCGTGTGCCCAGCGTCAGGGTCAGGGTTTTCGGAACCAGATCGAAGTCGAAGGAGAAGAACGCGGCCCTCTGCGTGTAACCGCGGGTGACGTCGTCGGTGAACGAGGTCTTGGAGTTGCGCGGGTTGGGGTCGATCGAAGTGACGGGATAGTTGATGCAGGTGCCGGTTCCATACTGCGTCGGCAGCCCATTGGAGCCCACGCAGTATTGCGTCGGCGGCTCGAGGTCACCGAATGGCATCTCGGCGGCCCGGTAAAGCCAGTTTACCTGGTCGCGAATGGTGTATCGCTCCCAATAGAGGCCGCCGATCGCACGCAGGCGCCAGTCATCCGGGGTCGAGATCCTCAGCTCGTGGCTCAAATGGGTGTTGTTCTCGTGTTCCTGCCAGCTCGAGCTAGGCGAGTAGCAGCGTATGTTCTGCAGGCACTGATAGTAATCCGCATACGCGCCGCGCGCGTAGTTCGTGTAGTCCTGCACTTGCGCTACCGTGCGGTCGAGGTAGCCGCCGGTGTAGATCGCGCGCAGATCCCCGATACGCCCGTTGATCGTCCAGGCGGTGTTCTCAAACTTGTCCTTGTCGTAGTTTGGATTGTAGAGCTGGACCGTGAGCGGCCGCTGCAGCTCTCCGGAGGAACTGTATTGTTCCTCGGCGAACACGCCTTCGGCATCCATGTCCTGATAGGACTGAGTGATGAGTACGTTCCAGTCATCATTGATCTTCCACAGGACAGAGGCGCGAATCCCCTCGTACGTGACCGGATTGATTGCGGTCCCAACGAGGTTGTAGTTGTTGACCGAGTCGCTAGGCGGTAGCACTCCGGTCGTGGTCGCGTAGTGCGCTCCACGGTCCGTGATCGAGCGCGTGAACACTCCCGGAACATTGTTGATGTAGCCACCACGGCGGTCATCATAGATGACGGCCCGCAGAGCCAGCACGTCCGGAACCAGCGGCAGATTGATGGTCGCATCGACACTGCTGTTCGGATCGCCGTGTGCCGTGACGCCATAGCCGGCATTGACGTTGCCCTCAGTCAGGTCGAGCTTCGGCTTGTTGGTGATGTAACGGATCACGCCGGCCTCGGCTCCGGCCCCGAACAGCGTGCCCTGCGGTCCTTCCAGCACCTCGATGCGCTCGAGATCGGCCGCATAAACATCGAGATTACGGCCGGGCAACTGCGTGGATTGCTCATCGAGATATACCGCGACGTTGGGAAAAGGCGCGGTCGCACCCTCGCCCTGATTGCCGGATTCGGAGGTCGCCAGCCCGCGGATGATGAGTTGGCTCTGGCCTGGCCCGTTATCGTTGGCCGTGACGTTGGGTAGATACCGAATGACATCGTCCAAGGTCAGCACGTTGAGCTGGGTCAACGTCTCCGCAGTCAGCGCTTGGATCGTTATCGGAACGTTCTGTATGTTCTCGGCGCGTCGCTGTGCCGTGACGACGATCTCGCCGAGCGCATCCGCGGCGGCAGCGTTGGGGCTGCCGTCATGGACGGCTTCCTGGGCCGAGACAGCCGGAATGCTGAGCACGGCTGTGATCGCCGTGGCAATGGTCTGATTTCTGTCCATCGAGGATCCCCCTGCTCTCGATCGGGCCGGACTGCAAGAGCCACAGGCGCGCGATCGAGCTCCCCCGAATTTAATGATCGTTCAACACCGCGATGGTACAAATAAATTTCTTCTGAGGGAAATCCTGTTCATGAGTCAACGTTGCACACCTCGCCAGTTTGGCGCTCTATAGAAGGGTGCATCGTCGGGCGGCAGCAACCCTGTGCCCAGAATGTGATCGGCGGCCTTCTCGGCGAGCATGATGGTGGGCGCGTTCAAGTTGCCCGTGGTCACCGAGGGCATGATCGAGGAGTCGACGATCCGCAGGCCCTCGAGACCGCGTACGCGGGTTTGCGGATCGACCACGGCCATCGGATCCTCGGCATCGCCCATCCGGCACGAGCAGGAGGGGTGATAGGCGCTCTCCACCTTGGTGCGCACGAAGGCATCGATGTCGGCATCGGACTGGGCCGCAGAGCCCGGCTGAATCTCCCGCCCCCGATATCGATCGAATGCCGGCTGGGCGAAGATCTCGCGCGTCAAGCGCACGCAGGCGCGCATTTCCGTCCAATCGTCGGGGTGGCTCAAGTAGTTGAAGAGCACCCGCGGCTTCTCGAGCGGGTTGGTCGATGCGAGACGCACCCAGCCGCGGCTCTTCGAGCGCATCGGCCCGACGTGCGCCTGAAAGCCATGCTCCTGCGCGAGCGTCGATCCGTCATACGCCACCGCCATCGGCAGGAAGTGATACTGGATGTCGGGGTATTCGATGCCAGGGCGGCTGCGGATGAATCCGCAGGTCTCGAAGTGATTGGTCGCACCGAGGCCGCCGCGGGTGAGTAGCCAGCGGGCTCCGATCGCGGCGCGGTTCCAGGGACGCACCGAGGTATAGAGCGTGATCGGCTCCTTGCAGGCCACTTGAAAGTAGAACTCCAGATGATCCTGCAGATTCTCGCCGACGCCGGGCAGATCGTGCACCACCGGGATGCCCAGGGCGCGCAGCTCCGCGGCCGGCCCCACACCCGAGAGCTTGAGCAATTGCGGGGAGTTGATCGGACCGCCCGACACGATGATCTCGCGCCCCGCCTCGACCCGATGCAGGCGCCCTGCCTGCAGGTAGCTCAGGGCGCGTGCACGACGTCCCTCGAATTCGATGCGGCTCGCAAGGGCGTGGGTGCGCACCTCGAGGTTGGGTCGTGACAGGGCGGGCCGCAGATAGGCGCGCGCGGCGCTGCAGCGGCGACCCCGCTCGACCGTCATGTCCATGCGGCCGAACCCCTCCTGCTGGAAGCCGTTGACGTCGCTCGTATGCGGATAGCCCGCCTCGCGGGCGGCCGCCAGCCAGGCTGCATGCAGCGGATTGGTGATGCGGCCGTAGCAGGTGTGCAACGGACCCGAGTCGCCCCGATAACGGTCGCCCCCTTCGGCGCGCGTCTCGGCGCGCCGGAAATACGGCAGCACATCGCGATAGGCCCAGCCCGCCGCGCCTTCGCTCGCCCAGCGCTCGAAATCGAGCGCATTGCCGCGGATGTAGACGAGGCCATTGATCGAGGAGGAGCCGCCGAGCACCTTGCCGCGAGGGGTGTGCATGCGTCGGCCGCCCAGATGCGGCTCGGGCTCGGTGTGATAGAACCAGTTGAAGCGCGGCATGTTCATCGGGATCGAGAGCGCCGAGGGCATCTGCACCCAGATCGAGCGATCGGAGCCGCCGTACTCGAGCAGCAGCACGCTGCGCTCGCCGTCCGCACTCAAGCGGTTCGCGAGCACGCAACCGGCCGAGCCTGCGCCGACGATGATGTAATCGAAGCGTCGCTCAGTACGGGGCATCGACCTTCCCCAGGGCGACATACACGCTCTTGAGCTGAGTGTAGTGCTCGAGCGCCGCGCGGCCGTTCTCGCGCCCGAGCCCCGACATCTTGACCCCGCCGAACGGCAGCTCGATGGGCGTGATGTTGTAGTGATTGATCCAGCAGGTGCCGGCCTGCAAGGCGGCGATCACGCGATGCGCCCGGGCGAGATCGCGCGTGAAGACCCCGGCGGCGAGGCCGAAGTCCGTAGCATTTGCGCGCTCGATCACTTCCGCCTCGCCCGAGAACTCGAGAACCGACATCACGGGCCCGAAGATTTCCTCGCGCACGATCGACAGGTCGTCACGGCCTGCCTCGAACACGGTGGGCTCGACGAAGAACCCCCGAGCGAGCGCTCCCGTGATCACTCGATGGCCGCCCCGGAGCAAGCGCGCGCCCTCCGCACGACCGCGTGCGATATGAGTGAGCACCTTCTGCATATGCGGCTCGGAAATGAGAGCCCCGACCTGGGTCGTCGGGTCGAGCGGATCGCCGATCCGCATCGTCTCGACCCGCGCCACGAGCCGCTCGATGAATGCGCGCTTCACCTCGGAGTGCACGAAGACCCGGGTCCCGTTCGAGCAGACCTCCCCCGCGGAATAGAAGTTGGCGAGCAGCGCCCCGCTCACGGCATTGTCGAGGTCGGCATCCTCGAAGACGATGAGAGGCGACTTGCCACCGAGCTCGAGCGTGACGTTCTTGAGGGTCGAGGCCGCATCGCCCATGACCGCCTTGCCCGTGCCGACCTCACCGGTCAGAGAGACCTTGCGGATACGCGGATGGCGGGTGAGCAGGCGCCCCGTGTCGGCGAAACCCTGCACGACCTGAAAGACCCCGCTGGGCAGGCCGGCCTCGAGAAAGATCTGCTCGAGGCGCACGGCCGTGAGCGGCGTGAGCTCGGCCGGCTTGAAAATCATTGCATTTCCACAGGCGAGCGCCGGCGCGGCCTTCCAGCAGGCAATCTGCAGCGGATAATTCCAGGCGCCGATCCCCGCGACCACGCCCAGCGGCTCGCGCCGCGTGTAACCGAACGCCTGGGGCCCGAGGTCGATGTGCTCGCCGGCGAGCGACTGGGCGAGCGCGGCGAAATACTCGAGACACTCGGCTCCCGAGATCACGTCGACGACGGAGGTTTCCTGAATCGGCTTGCCGGTGTCGCGTGTCTCGAGCTCGGCCAGTGCGGCATTTCGCTCGCGCAGGAGCGCAGCGGCGCGGCGCAAGATGCGCGCGCGCTCGGCCCCCGTCATGGCTCCCCACGCGGGCTGCGCCCGCTCGGCGTTGCGCACCGCGGACTCGACCTCGGCGGGTCCCGCGATTGTGAGGTAGGCGAGCACCTCCCCGGTCGCTGGATTGATCGAGGCGAAGCGTTCGTCCGAGGCTTCCGTCCCGGGTGCCGGGGAGCGGCGCGCGCCCCTGTCCTCTTCCTCCTCCGGTCGGGACCTTGCGACCGATCCGCGGGAAGGGACCGCCAGGCGTCCGTCGACGAATTCGGTCAACAGCGCTCGCGCCCCCTCGCTGTCGGCCTCCTGCCACGCCGAGAGCGCAGCGCGCAACCAGACCCCGTCAACCATGGCCGCGATCATCGAGGCGAGATGGCCGGCCTCCCGCACGGGGAGGAGCCGTTTGAGCGCCCCGCGCAGCGTCGCCAGGGTCCGGCGCTGATAGGCCGACTGCACGCGTCTCAGGCTCGGCACCTGCAGCACCTGCCCCCAGAATGCAAGCCAGGCACTGCCCGTGCGCTGGTCGAATTCCTCGGGAGAGAGATTGGCATCGATCACTGCCTGAATCCGCGCCCGCGGGCTCGAGGCAGCTCGCAGGCGCTCGCGCACGCGCTCGGCCACTCGACGGGTGAGGGCGCGAAAGGCGGCTTCCAGGAGCCCATCCTTATCGCCAAAGTAGTGGGCCACCAGACCCGTCGAGACACCGGCCCGCGCGGAAATCTGCGCGAGCGTCGTGCCCACATAGCCCACTTCGGCTAGGCTATCGATCGTGACCTCGATGAGCTGGGAGCGGCGCGTTTCCTCGAGGGGTTCTCGAGCCTCGGACCGGGCATCGCTTGATCGGATATTCAAAAGAGACCTCCCCGATGCGGCCTGCGCTCTGCGATGGACTCGCGACGGGTGCCGCGAGTACTATCATGCACATCCCTGAATGGGCCGAGAATCAAGTGCCTAGGATGCATGGTTGAGCGCTGATCTGAATATATTAAACGCTCATTCAATCGGCTTGAGGTCGCCATCATGCGATTGCTCACGGGGCGCGGTCAAGGTGGGCTTAGCGGCGCGTTGCCTCAGCGTGATGGCGGGCGTCCTTCTTTCACTGGTTTCACTGGCGACGAGCGTTGCGAGCGCGGCGCCGAGCGCACCCGCCGACCCGCCGAGCTGTCGCACCGTGCGCCTTTCGGACGTCGGCTGGACGGATGTCACCGCCACGACCGCCCTGTTCGCCGAGCTCCTGCGCGAGGTCGGTTACCAGCCCGCGATCACGGTGCTGTCGGTGCCCGTGACCTTCGCTTCGCTCCACAACAACGACCTCGACGTGTTCCTCGGCAACTGGATGCCCGCGCAGGAGGCCGATCGCAGTCCCTATCTGGCCGACGGCTCTCTGGTCGTCATCCGCGCGAACCTGCTCGGTGCGAAGTACTCGCTCGCCGTGCCGGCTTATACGTATGCGGCGGGGCTGCGCGACTTCAGCGACATCCATAAATTTGCCGGGCCTCTCGATCATTCGATCTACGGCATCGAGCCGGGCAACGACGGCAACCGGCTGGTGCTGACGATGCTCAAGCAGGATCAGTTCGGCCTCGGCGACTTCAAGCTGGTTGAATCGAGCGAGCAAGGCATGCTCGCTCAGGTCGAGCGCGCTTATCGCAACAAGCAGCCGATCGTGTTCCTCGCGTGGGAACCGCATCCGATGAACATGCGCTTCGACCTCAAGTATCTCACCGGCGGTGATGCGGTGTTCGGGCCGAATTTCGGCGGCGCGACCATCTATACCGTGACCCGTCGGGGTTACAGCGAGGAATGTCCGAACATCGGGCACCTGCTCAGGAATCTCGAGTTCACGCTGCGCGGCGAGAGCGAGATGATGGGCGCCATCCTCGACAAGCATGCCCCCCCCGAGGCGGCCGCGGCGGCCTGGCTCAAGGGGCACTCGGCGGTCGTCAAGCACTGGCTCGAGGGCGTTCGCACCTTCGACGGGCACGATGCCTACAGTTCCCTGGCACGGGCCGATTCGCTGCGGGCGGTCGGCCTCGAAAGCTGGATCGTGGATCACAAGATTCCGGTGGGCGATGCCATGGCGAGCCTGATCGATGCGATCAAGGCGCACGGCACCTGGCTCTTTGCCGGCGTGTCGATCGCCATACGAGGCACCGTCGATGGGGTGACGGCGCTGCTGCGCACGGTGCCCGCACTGCTCCTCATTCTCGCGCTCGGCGTCCTCGCGTATGTGCTGCGCCGGTCCTGGACACTGACCGTCTTCGTTCTCCTCGCCCTGCTCTTCATCCTCAATCAGGGTTATTGGGCAGCGACGCTCGAGACGCTGTCGCTCGTGCTGGTGGCCACGCTCGCCTCGGCGCTCATCGGCATCCCGGCCGGGATCGCCGCCGCGCATCGCCCGCGCCTCTTCGCGGCCCTTCGCCCGGTGCTCGATCTCATGCAGACGCTTCCCACGTTCGTCTATCTCATCCCGACGCTCGTGCTGTTCGGTCTGGGCGTCGTCCCGGGCCTCATCTCGACGGTGATCTTCGCCCTGCCCGCCCCGATTCGCCTGACGCATCTCGGCATCTCCTCCGTGCCCCGCCCCCTCATCGAGGCGGGCGAGGCATTCGGAGCGACGCCGCTGCAGCTTCTGTGGAAAGTGGAGCTGCCGAGCGCGGCAGGCGCCATCGTGGCCGGTCTCACCCAGTGCATCATGCTGAGTCTTTCGATGGTCGTGATCGCGGCGCTCGTCGGCGCCGGCGGGCTCGGCGTGCCGGTGGTCAGGGCGCTCAACTCCGTGCAGGTCGGCATGGGCTTCGAGGCAGGGTTCACGATCGTGCTGCTCGCCATCATCCTCGATCGCATCAGTCGCCCGAAGGAACGGGAGCGCTCGCGATGAGAGCGGCGATCGAGTTTCGCGACGTGGACATTCTCTTCCCCAGCGCTGCAGGCCGTGCCGCACGCAGCGCGCTCAAGGAGGCCCTGACAGCGCTCGATTTGGGCGCGACTCGCGCGGACATCCAGACCCGGTTCGGCGTGGTGGTGGGTGTCGCCGGCGCCAACCTGTCGGTCGGGCAGGGCGAGATCTCGGTCCTCATGGGACTGTCGGGCTCGGGCAAGTCGACGCTGCTGCGCGCGGCGAATGGTCTCAATCGCGTGACCCGCGGTCATGTCGAGGTGCAGGACGGCGAGGCCGCCATCGATGTGGCGACCTGCGATACCGAGCGGCTGCGGCGCGTTCGCCGCGAGCGCGTCGCCATGGTCTTTCAGCAATTCGGGCTTCTGCCGTGGCGCAGCGTGCGCGATAACGTCGGCTTCGGCCTCGAGCTGCGCGGCGAGAAGCCTGCCAAGCGTCGCGCGATCGTCGATGAGAAGCTCGAGCTGGTCGGCCTGTCGCAATGGGCGGAGCGCTCGGTCGGCGAGCTCTCGGGCGGGATGCAGCAGCGCGTCGGGCTCGCGCGCGCCTTCGCCACCGACGCCGACATTCTTCTGATGGATGAGCCCTTCTCGGCGCTCGATCCACTGATTCGCGGGAAGCTGCAAGGCGAGCTGCTCGCCCTGCAGGCGCGCGTCAAGAAGACGATCCTGTTCGTGAGTCATGACCTCGATGAGGCGCTGCGGCTCGGCGATCACATCTCGATCATGCAAAATGGCCGCATCATCCAGACCGGAACGGCCGAGGACATCGTGCTCGCCCCCGCCGACGATTATGTCGCCGAATTCGTGCGCCACATGAACCCGCTCGACGTCCTGACCGGCGGCATGATCATGTGCGCGCGGGCACAGCTCACCGCCGAGGGCAACGTCTTGTGGCTCGATGAGCGTCGCCGCTACCGCCTGTGTCTGGGAGCGGGCGATGAGCCGCTCGCGCTCGAGCTCGAAGGGGCCGCGCAGGCGCTGCAAGCGATTGCGGAGGAAGCCCAGGTGAGCGAGGTCAAGACCGGCCTGGCAGTGGCACCCGCCTCCTTCTCTCTGCACTCGATCATCCGGCTGCGCCAGCTCACCGGACATCCCGTCCTCATGTCGCAGAACGGGCGCGTGATCGGCGTCTGCGGCGAGCGAGAGATCATCCGCGCGCTCGCCGGCAGCCGCCACTGAGCGCCCGGTCCGGGCCGCCGCCCTGCAGTTGCCCCGATCGCGCTTAAATATTATGCTCGATATAATACAAACCACACACCTTTGACCCGAACGGGCATTGCACGGGGAACGACATGAACCAAGACGTGATCATCACTTGCGCGGTGACGGGCGACGACACCAAGGTGACGAAGAGCCCGCACTGCGCCATCACTCCTGAGCAGATTGCGGCGACCGCCATCGCCGCGGCACAGGCGGGCGCGGCCATCGTGCACGTTCACGTGCGGGATCCCGAGACCGGCGCCTTCAGCATGCAGACCCGCCATTACCGCGAGGTCGTGAAGCGCATTCGCGAGAGCAAGACCGACGTCATCGTGAACCTCACCTGCGGCATGGGAGGGTACATCGTGATCGGTGAGCGCGGCCTGGAGGATACGCCGGCGCCGGGCAGCGATTTCGTGACTCAGGAGGAGCGCATGCGGCACGTCATCGATCTGTGCCAGGAGGGGCTGTACCGCCCCGACATCGCGACGCTCGACTGTGGGAGCCTCAATTTCGGAGACGGCAATCGGGCCTACATCTCGACACCGAACTATCTGCGCCAGGGGGCGGCCATCGCCCGCGACCTGAAGGTCAAGCCCGAGCTCGAGGTGTTCGACACCGGCAACCTGTGGTTCGTCAAGCAGATGGTGAAGGAGGGTCTCCTCGATGCGCCGACCCTCATCCAGCTGTGCATGGGCATTCCCTACGGCGTCCCCGCGGACACCGCCCACCTGCTCGCCATGGTCAACTCCCTTCCCGAGAACTGCCAGTGGAGCAGCTTCGCCATCAGCCGCATGCAGATGCCCTGGGTGGCGCAGTCGATCCTGCTCGGCGGCAACGTGCGCGTCGGCCTCGAGGACAACCTCTACCTGAGCAAGGGGGTGTATGCGAGCAATGCGCAGCTCGTCGAGAAGGCGCGCACCATCATCGAGGCCATGGGCGCGCGCGTACTGAGTGCCGCCCAGGCACGTGATCGGTTGCGCCTCGGCTGACCTGATCGCTTGTTTTCCCGTGTGAGCGATTCCACCGACTACCGCGTCCTCATCCAGCCCGACTGGATCGATTACAACGGCCACCTGCGCGATGCTTTCTACGTGGTGGCCCTGAGCTACGCGATCGATGAGATGATGGTGCGCTGGGGCCTGGATGAGGCCTATCGGCTAAAGACACAGTGCACGCTCTATACGCTCGAGCTGCACATGCACTTCCTGCACGAAATCAAGGCGAGCGATGAGCTCGCGGTGCGAACCCTGGTGCTCGATCACGATCGCAAGCGCATCCTTGCGGCCTGCGACTTTCTCTGCCCGCGCCTGCCCGAGCTCGCCGCCAGCGCCGAGCTCATGCTGTTGCACGTGCGCCAGGGCGAGAAGCCCGCGAGCGCGCCGTTTCCGCCGCAGATCGAGGCCGCATTGAATGCGGCGCGGCTCACACCGGACGCGCTCGCCGCGCGCCCGGTCGTATCGCGCAAGATCGAGCTGAGGCGGCGGTGAGCGACATCCCGCGCGCCGCCTTCGGGCGGCTGATCGCCCCGCGGACGATCGCGCTCATCGGCGCGAGCGGCTGGACCGATGCGGTCGCCGCCGGCAACCGCGCCATCGGTTATCGGGGTGAGCTCTTTCGCGTGAACCCGAAGCGCGCAGCGAGCGGGGCTGCGGGCTTTTACTCATCGGTCGCCGATCTGCCCGAGGCACCCGATGCCGCCTTCGTCGCGGTGCCGAACGCCGATGTGCCGTCCGTCGCGGCCCAGCTTGCAAGGCGCGGTGCGGGCGGCTTCGTCTGCTTCGCCTCCGGATTCTCCGAGCTCGGTACGGAGCAGGGCGAGGGGCTCACTCGCCAGCTCCTCGAGGAGGCGCGGGAGCTGCCTTTCTTCGGTCCCAATTGCTATGGCTTCGTCAACTACTTCGACCGGGCGGCCCTGCTCCCGGATCAGGTGGTGGGCAGTCCGGCCGAGCGCGGGGTCGCGATGATCTGCCAGAGCGGCACGATCGCCCTCACGTTGAGCTTCAATCATCGCTCCGTACCGCTCGGATATCTCTTCACGGTCGGCAACCAGTCACGCATCGCCGTCGAGGATCTCATCGACATTCTCGCCGAGGATGCGCGCGTCTCGGCCTTCGGCTTGTACCTCGAGGGCATTCGCGACGCCGGGCGATTTGCGGCCGCCGTCGAGAAGGCTCATCAGGCCGGCAAGCCGATCGCCGTCGTGAAGTCCGGGCGCACCGAGGCAGCCGCGCGCACGGCGCGCAGCCATACCGGCGCCCTCGCCGGCTCCGATGGCGTGTTCGACGCCTTCTGCCGCCAGGCGGGTCTCGCCCGTTGCGATACCTTGAGTACGCTCTGCGAGACGCTCAAGGTGTTGCACGTCGCGGCGGGGCCTCTGACCGGACGGCGGGTGCTCATCATGGGTGCCTCGGGCGGCGACATGGCCATGACCGCCGATGTGTCGCGATCGCTCCCCCTCGAGTACCCTCCGCTGCCCCCGGACACGGCGACGGCGCTCAAGCATCTGCTGACCGACCGCGTCACGGTCGCGAACCCCTTCGACGTCCACACCTACCTTTGGTACGACCCGCCGGGGATGGGACGCGTCTTTGCCGCGGCAATGCGCGGCGGCTACGACGCGGTGGGGTTCATGCTCGACTGCCCGCCCCCCGATCGGGCCGATCTTGGAACGTATGAGCCGGTGATCGATGCATTCATCGCCGCCGCGCAGGGCGCGCCCACTCGCGCAACGCTCATCGCCTCGCTCCCCGAGACTCTGAATGAGCGCATCCGACAGCGTTGTCTGGCAGGCGGCGTCATCCCGCTGCAAGGTCAGCGCGAGGCGCTCGAGGCGCTGGCGGGCGCCGCAGCGATCGGGGTCGCCTGGCGACAGGGCTCGGTCGAGCTGCGCCGGCCCGCCATCGAGCCCGCGCGCGCGCTGCGCGCCTTGAGCGAGCCCGAGGGCAAGGCGGCGCTTTCGCGCTTCGGGGTCGCGGTCCCCCGTGGCCGCGCCGTTGCGGTCGCCGCCGCCGCGGCTGCTGCCGAGGCGCTCGGCTTTCCAGTCGTGATGAAGGCCGTCGGTGCCCACCTCGAGCACAAGAGCGAGCTCGGCGCCGTCATCGTCAACATTCGCGATCGGGCCGCGGCGCAAGCGGCCGCGCAGCGTCTCGGCGCGCTCTCCGAGACGTTGCTCGTCGAGGAGATGACCACCGATGGGGTCGCCGAGATCCTGGTCGGTGTGACGCTCGATCCGCAATTCGGCCAGGTGCTCGTGCTCGGCGCAGGCGGCGTGCAGACCGAGCTGCTCGGGGACAGCGTGACGTTGCTGCCGCCGTGGAACCGGCCCGCCCTCGAGGCGGCGCTCTCCGCACTCAAGGTCGGGCGCCTGTTGCGGGGATTTCGCGGCAAGCCCGCAGGCGATGTCCCCGCGCTCATCGACACCGTGCTGGGCGTGACCCGCTTCGCGCGCGAGCACCTCGCGACGCTCGCCGAGCTCGATGTCAATCCGGTCATCGTCCGGCCGGCGGGCCGGGGCGCCGTTGCGGTCGACGTCCTGATCCGAATCGAAGCCAGCGATTTACCTTAAGAGGAGTCGAACCATGTCCGATGGAGTGCGAGTTGTGCGCGACGGGGCCATTCTCGAGGTCACGATCGATCGGCCGAAAGCCAATGCCATCGATCGGGCGACGAGTCGCCGCCTCGGCGAGGTGTTCCTGTCGTTTCGCGACGACCCGGCTCTGAGGATCGCCATCATCACCGGGGCCGGAGAGAAATTCTTCTCACCGGGCTGGGACCTGAAGGCCGCTGCAGGCGGCGAGGCCTCCGATTCGGACTGGGGGCCGAGCGGGTTCGGAGGACTCAACTATCCGCGCAACCTCTTCAAGCCGATCATTGCCGCGGTCAATGGCATTGCCTGCGGGGGCGGTTTCGAGGTCGTGCTTGGAACCGACATCATCGTCATGGAGGAGCACGCGAAGTTCGCCTTGCCGGAGATCAAGGTGGGCGTCCTCGCCGATGCCGGTACGATCAAGCTGCGGCGGCGAATACCCTATCACGTCGCGGTCGAATTCCTGCTCACCGGGCGCTGGATGGATGCCGCCGAGGCGAAGCACTGGGGACTTGCGAATTATGTCGTACCGACGGGTCAGAGCCTCAACAAGGCTCGCGAGATCGCGCGACAGCTCGCCGATGGGCCACCGCTCCTCTTCCCCGCCATCAAGCAGCTTCTGCACCACACCGAAATGGTTCCCGAGCACCAGGCCTTCGAGCTGCACGACTCGCTCGACATCGTTCAGCAAGTCATTCGCTCGGACGATCTGAAGGAGGGGACGCGCGCGTTCACCGAGAAGCGCGCGCCGCGCTGGACCGGCCGGTAGTGGGACGGCGCGGGTAGCGCGGGACGGTGCAGCCGGTCAGGCGGTTCGCACGCGCTTCTCCGCGTGCGCCGGCGCGATCAGCTCCTTCTTCGGGGCGCACGCTCGGCAGCGATTCGGTGCCGCGCCGATGACCTCGCTGAGGAGGTCGGTGAGCTCATGAGCATCACCCTGGAAGTCCTGCACCCAGGGCATGCGCGCTCGCACGAGCTCCACGGCCAGCGCAAAGGCGGCGGAAGGGTCGACGTCATCGTCGCAATAGATCTCCTGGTGAATCGGGCAGGCCCTGAGGACATGCGTCTGCAACGCTATCTCGACGGCGATCGCTTGTTTGGACGCCATGAGGATCTCCCCCCGGTTCAGCCGGGTGTTCAATGATTTTTCCGGCTCTTGAGGGCGGCTCGGCCTCGCTTGTTGATGCGCCACGCGCGCGATTTGTGGGGTCCAGCGCGGCTCGGTGCCTCGAGGACGACGACTTTGAGCGCGCGCTCCCAGGCAGCCGCCTGCGGGGCGGGGTCGGGCGGATCATGCGGGGCGAGCGGCGGTTGTTCGGGACTCGGCGGGGGCGGCACACTTTCGCTCATCATGGGGTTCACCACCCTGGGCAATGAAGGAGACATCGCGGCAGTCTCTTGCCCAGATTTTTCGTGCCGCGGAATCGCACGGGCGCCAATATGCGCGAGCCCCCACCCGATTACGGTCGGCCTGCCACTTCGGGCCCTGTAGGAATTCTCATACGAGCAGCTTGTCGAGCGTGATCGGCAGCTCGCGCACCCGCACGCCGCACGCGTGGTACACCGCGTTCGCAAGCGCCGCAGCAACGCCGGTGATGCCGATCTCACCGATGCCCCGTGCTCCCTGCGGGTCGAAGTAAGGATCCGGCTCACCGATCACATCGACATCGATCGCGCCGATGTCGGCGTTCACGGGGACGTGATATTCGGCAAGGTTCGCATTGACGATGCGCCCGGAACGCTCATCGAGCACCGACTCCTCCATGAGTGCCATACCCACCCCCATCACAATGCCCCCCATCAGCTGGCTGCGTCCCGTCTTGGCGTTGAGCAGCCGGCCGACGTCGTAACGGGCGACGATGCGTGGAACCTTGATCATGCCGAGGTCGCGGTCGATGTGAACCTCCGCGAACACGGCGCCAAAGGAATGAAACGAGTAGCGCTGGCTCTCGGCGCCGGGCTCGGCGCTCGCCTGTGCGTCCAGGGAAGCGGTCCCGCTTCGCGCAAGGAGCGCCCTGATGTCCTCGCGTCGCCCGTGTCCGCGCCGTCCAATCAGGCCATTCTCGATCACCACGTCCTGCGGCGGAGTGCCGAAAGCGGGTGAGCCATCATCCGCGATCGCGAGTTGCACGATCTTCTCGCGCAGCGCCTGTACCGCCGCCTGCACGGCGGGTGCGACGCTCGCCGCGCTCTGCGAGCCGCCCGATACCGGAGCGGCGGGAAGGCGGCTGTCGCCGAGCTCGAAGCGCACCCGCTCGATCGGCAGGCCGAAGGTCTGTGCAGCCACTTGGGTCATGATGGTGTAAGTGCCGGTTCCAAGGTCCTGGGTTCCACTCGAGACCACGAGCACGCCCTCGGGGGTGCATTGTGCGCGGGCGCTCGCTTTCGAGCGGTTGGCCGGATACGTCGCGGCGGCCATTCCCCATCCCACCCAGTGCCGGCCCGAGGCCATGGAGCGGGGTCGCGGGTTGCGAGCAGCCCAGTTGAAGGCGCGTGCGCCGCTCTCGTAGCAGGCGCGCTGCAGGCGAGAGGACCAGGGAAGGCCCTTGTCCTCATCCATCGCAGGCTCGTTGCGCAGGCGCAGCTCGATTGGATCGAGCGCGAGCGCATACGCAAGCTCATCCAGTGCGGATTCGAGCGCGAACGTGCCGGTTGCCTCGCCCGGCGCCCGCTGGAAGGTGGGCGTTCCCACATCGAGCTGCACCAGCCGATGCGAGGTCTTGACGCGCGGGCAGCTGTACTGCATGCGCGTTTGCAGCGCTGAGGGCTCGGCAAAATCCTCGATCCGGGAGGTGTGCGAGTAGACCTCGTGCTCGATGCGCTCGAGCCGACCCCCCCGACCGGCCGCGATCGCCAGGTGCTGCTCGGTGCAGGGCCGCCCGCCGACCGGACCGAACATCTGCGGGCGCTCGAGCACGAGCTTCACCGGCCGGCGCAGCTCCCGAGCCGCCATGGCCGCGAGCGGCACGTGCGACCACATCGAGCCCTTGCAGCCGAAGCCACCGCCGACATAAGGACAAATGACGCGCACCTTCTCGGCCGGGATGCCCAGCGTCTTGGCGAGCGTGCTGTGCACTCCGGACACATACTGGGTGGCGTCGTACACGGTCAGCGCATCCTCCTGCCAGTACGCCACCGTTGCATGCGGCTCCATGGGGTTGTGATGCTCCATGGGCGTCCTGTACACCGTGTGCACCTCGGCCTGAGCGACGGGCAGATCGCCGCCGCCGCGCATGCTGTCGGCCGGTTCGCGATTGACCTGCTTCGGCGCATGGGCGCTCACCTTCGCCGCGGCGAAGGACATCTGTGCGCTCTGCGGCACGTAGCGTGCGCGCACCGCCGCCGCGGCCGCCTGAGCCTGCGTCAGTGTTTCCGCGACGACCACGGCGATGGGCTCGCGGTTGTAGTGCACCTGCGCCTCCTGCAGGAGCGAGAGCACGCGCCCCGCCGGAGGATTGATGCCGGCCCGGCCACCGTCCGGCAGACGCGGCGCATTTCGATAGGTCATCACCAGAAGCACCCCCGGCATGCGCTCGGCCGTGGTGCTGTCGATGAGCGCGATGCGCCCGCAGGCGATCTCCGAGAGCACCAGGACCGCATGAGCCATGTGCTCGAGCTGCACATCGCCGCTGTAGGTGGCCCGACCCTGGACCTTGAGGGGTCCGTCGATGCGATCGAGAGCGGCGCCGATGAGATCCATGCGAGTGAAGATCCTTCAGGCGGCGGCGACGCTCAGGGCGCGCACCAGCGCGCGACGGCTGAGCTCGACCTTGAAGGCATTGTGACGACGCGGCTCGGCATCCTTGAGGGCCGCCCCCGCGAGGCTCTCCAGGGCGCTGGGGTCGAGAGGCCGGCCGATCAGGCCCTGTGTATCGATTCGCCAGGGTTTGTGGGCTACGCCTCCGAGCACCACGCGCGAATCGCGGACCACGCCCGCCTCGACCTCGAGTGCCGCTGCGACCGAGACGAGCGCGAAGGCATAGCTCGCGCGATCGCGCACCTTGAGGTAATGCGAATGGGCCGCGAAGCGGTTGGGCGGCAGGTCCACCGCCATGATGATCTCGCCGGGCGCGAGATTCGTATCCTGCTGCGGCGTCTCGCCTGGCAGACGCAGGAAGTCGCTCACCGGGATCTGGCGCGCACCCCGCGCGGAGCGCAGCTGGACCTGCGCATCGAGCGCGACGAGGGCCACCGCCATGTCGGAGGGGTTGGTGGCGATACAGCGCTCGCTCGCACCCAGAATCGCATGGTGGCGGTTGAAGCCCTCGAGGGCGGCGCACCCCGAGCCGGGATCGCGCTTGTTGCAGGCGGCGAATCCCTTGTCGTAGAAATAATAACAGCGCGTTCGCTGCAGGAGATTGCCCCCCGCGGTCGCGAGATTGCGCAGCTGCGGCGAGGCTCCGGCGAGTAGGGCCTGCGCCAGCAACGGATGGCGCTCGCGGATCAGCGGGTGGATGGCCGTATCGGCATTGGTGGCGAGCGCACCGATGCGCACCGCTCCGCCCGGCAGCTCATGGATCTGCGCAAGCCCGCTCACCTGCGTGATGTCGACGAGCCGCGTGGGTGCCTCCACTCCCCCTTTCATCAGATCGATGAGGTTGGTGCCCCCCGCGATGAACTGCGAGCCGGGCATCGCCGCGAGACGAAGGGCGGCCTCCACATCGTGGGGCCGGGCGTAGGCAAAATCATCCACGCTCGAGCACCTCGCGCACCGCCGCGACGATGTTCGGATAGGCACCGCAACGGCAGATGTTGCCGCTCATGCGCTCGCGTATGTCCTCATCGGTGAGCTTCGGGCGGCCGGGGTCCTTGCGAACCTCCTCGACGAGCGCTACCGCCGAGCAGAGCTGCCCCGGCGTGCAGTAGCCGCACTGAAAGGCATCATGCTCGAGGAAGGCCTTTTGCATGGGATGCAGTGTGCCGTCCGCGCTCTGCAATCCCTCGACCGTCGTGATCTCATCATTCTCGTGCATGACGGCGAGTGACAGGCAGGAGTTGACCCGCCGCCCATTGACGAGGACGGTACAGGCGCCGCACTGACCGCGATCGCATCCCTTCTTCGTACCGGTGAGCTTCAGGTGCTCCCTCAAGGCATCGAGGAGCGTGAGGCGGGGCTCGGCGATCAGCTCGTGCGGTTGCCCGTTCACCTGGAGCTGCAGGCTCTTCGCGACCGCCGTCGGCGCGCCGCCCGCTGAGCCCTCGGCGATCATGCTGGCCGCGCTCGCAAGGCCCGCGGGCACGGTGGCCGCGCCCGCCACGGTGGCGGCGGATTGAAGAAATTCACGGCGACTGTAACCAGTCCCGGGACGTCGGTCGGACACGCTCACCCCACGTAGGCCTCATCGTGGGGGCAGGACACCATGCTCGCGCGGGTCTCTGCACTCGGACGCCGCGCCCATGCGACGTGGGACTCGACCGATTGCGGGCGCGCACCGCCTCGGTCGATGAGCGATCGCGGGGCGCCGCCGTCCCGCGTCCTCAACCGCTTTAGAGAGCCAGATAGGGCCAGTCGGTGCCGAGCGGGGGCGCCAGGGTCGCAGGCGCCGGCTCGATGACGCGGGCCGGGGCCCGCACCTCGGGAGCACCGCTGCGTGCCTCGCGCTCGAGCGAGGTGAGCACCGAATCGAGCTCCCACTGGGCACGCCCCAGCGTTTCGCTCAGGTCGGGCGCCAGCGTCACGGCGCGCACGTCCGCCACGAGGCGCGCGAGCTGCCCCACCTCGGCCTCGCACTGCGCGAGGGCCCTCGCGCGGCTGCGGCGGGTCAGCGCGACGTATCTGCCGCGCATCGCGTGGGAAAGAACACTGCGCACGGTCGGACCGCATTGGTACTTGGGGTAAGGATGGGTGGTGAGGCGACCCGAGGCGGCGCGCGCTATGCGCCAGCTCGCGCACGCTGCGCGCTCGAGCAAGGGGTCACCGTCCTGGCTCAGGGCTCGAGCGATCGCACGAGACCGCAATGCGGTGTCGCGCAGCCGCCGCAATCGGGCAACTTCTGGATCGTTCATGTTTTCCCCTTTGATACTTTTCTGCAACACCGTTGTCGGAGTCGCGCCGCCATTGTCAAGGATTCCGCCGACAATTTCTGTAGGAATTGTGCGTAATCCCCGCTCCTCCAATATTTACTGCATTATGTTGCACGAACATCTCCACTGCGCTGACAGCCAAAACGTGCCGGCGGGCCCGCGGATGACGCGCTCGACCCGAGGGAGGCCCTGGGGACGCCCGTAGGGGTCACACTTCGACGCTGTCCTCGTGCAAGGCGGCGGCTAGCCCCCGAGCGGGCGCAGCAGAGCGCGGGAGATGATATGTCGTTGCACCTCGCTCGTTCCCTCCCAGATCCGCTCGATGCGCGCATCGCGCCAGATGCGCTCGAGCGGCAGGTCGCTCATGAGGCCGAGCCCACCATGGATCTGCAGCGCTTCATCGGCCACCATCGCGAGCACCTCGGTGGCCTTGAGCTTGGCGATGGCCATGTCCATGTCGGTGCTGGTCCCCTGGTCATGCTTCCAGGCGGCCTCGAGCACGAGCAGCTCGGCCGCGCGCAGCTCGACCGCCATGTCGGCGAGCTTGAAGCTCACGCCCTGGAACTTGCCGATCTGCTGACCGAACTGCACCCGGTCGACCGCCCATTGCTTCGCGAGCTCGAGTGCGCGCTCCGCCCTGCCGAGGCACGTCGCGGCGACCTGCAGGCGCGTCGCGCCGAGCCAGGAGTTGGCGACCTCGAACCCGCGATGCACCTCCCCGAGCACCGCGCTTCGCGGCACGCGGCAATCGTTGAACTCGAGGATGCAGTTCTTGTAGCCCCGGTGCGAGACGTTCTTGTACCCCGGACGCACCTGAAATCCCGGCGTTCCCATATCGACCAGGAATGCGGTGATCTTCCTGCGAGGGCCCCGGTTGCTCGCCTCCTCACCGGTGGCCGCGAACAGGATCACGAAGTCGGAGCGGTCGGCGTGGCTGATGAAGTGCTTGGTGCCGTTGATCACGAAGTCCCCTCCGGACTCCACCGCGCTCGTCTTCATGCCGCGAAGATCCGAGCCCGCTCCCGGCTCGGTCATCGCCAGACACTCGACCCGCTCGCCCCGTACGGTCGGCAGCAGATAGCGCTCGCGCTGCTCCCCCTCGCAGGCGAGCAGGATGTTGGAGGGTCGTCCGACGCAGCCAAAGTGCAGGATGTAGCTCGCCGCCCCGAGCTCCTTCTCGTAGAGCGCCCAGGAGACGGTGTCGAGGCCACCGCCTCCCACCTCGACGGGCATGTTGGCCGCATACAGTCCGGCGGCAATGGCCTTCGCTTTCAGCTCAGCATGCAGCTCATCGCGCAGCTCGCCGGTTTCCTCGACCTCCCGCTCGTGCGGGTAGAGCTCCTTCTGCACGAAGTCGCGGGTGGTCTTGATGATGAGCTGCTGTTCTTCGGTGAGCGAAAAGTCCATCGCCATCTCCTGTGTGCGGGCCGCGCCGGGCCCGCGTTGAGGTGTGCCTTGCCTGCGCCCATTGATGCAGCAGCTCGAGCTGCAGGGCGAGCTGCTCGGTCTGCGTGCGCGGGGACCAGTCACGCGGGCTGGTCACCGCGCCCGCCGTGATGCCGTTGATGCATGCGACCACGGACTTCAACACCTGATCTCGCACGCTCTCGGGCCACGCGGCCCACTGCGGCCAGTGCTCGGCGAAGCACCGGGCAAAGAGCCTCATGTATTCCCGATGCACCCAGGCGTTCAAGCGCTTGAGCTTCGGATCGGCCGACACCTGTCCCCAGAAGGCCATCCAGAACGCGCATTCGGTGAAGCGCTGCGCGTCGATCGCGAGCGCCTCGCTGAGCACGCTCAGCAGGCCCTCCTGCCCCTCGCCGCGCTCCCGGGTGAGCCGCTCCTCGATGCGCCTCAGAATGAGTCGCAGGGCGGCGAGGATGATGGCCTGCTTCGAGTCGAAGTAATGCGCGACCATCCCGGTGGTGTAGCCGGCCGCCCGGGCGATGCGCGCGACGGTCGATCTCTCGAAGCCGTGCGAGGCGACCACTTGACAGGCGACCAGCGCGATCTCGTCGCGTCGGCGGGCGTGATCAACGATCTTCGGCATGGGTGCGCTCGCGCCGGCGGGCGGTCGTTCAGCCGCCCGTCTTGGCCGCGGCGCGACGGCCCACGGGCTGTCCCGCCTCGGGCGGCCGCGGCAGCTGGGCATGAGCGCGCTCGACGGCCGCAAGGCGTGCGCGCAGCTCGCCGTCCATCGCGACGGCGCGCGCCGCCGCGGTGTCGACGTGCAGGTGCAGCTGCTCACCGCTCGCGATCTCGACCTGATCGCGAGCGCGGAACAGGCGATGAAAGAGGTGCAGGCGCTTGTCGTCGAGCCCGAGCACCTGGGTGGTCGTGTAGAGCGGCTCGCCCACCTTCGCCTCGCGCAGATGCCGCACGTGGCTCTCGACCGTGTAGAACATGCGGTGCTGGCGGCGCATCGAGTCATCGAGCCCCACGCTGCGATAGAACGCATCGGTGGCCTCGCCGAAGATGAGCCCGTAGATGAAGTCGCTCATGTGGCCGTTGTAGTCGATCCATTCGGCTCGCACCACGGTCTCGAAGCGCGGAAGCGCGCCCGCGTCGGGCGCGGCCGGCCGCGCTTCGCGCGCATCGCGATACAGGCGCTCCTCGAGTCGGCGCAGGGTCGCGCCCGCGCCGAGATCGAACTGGCGCAGCACCTGCTGGATGGCCACGAGATAGTTGTCGCGCAGCCGCTCGAGCTCGCGGATGGAGCGCCCCGCCGCCTGGGCCTGCGTGCCCTCGACCATCCGGTCGATCAGCGTCCCGGTGAGCTCGGGCGCCTCGAGCTTGGTCCAGGGCCACTTCAGCGCGGGACCGAACTGCTCGAGCATGTGGCGCATGCCGCTCTCGCCGCCCGCCAGATGGTAGATGAGGTTCATGCCCATGCCCGCCCAGCGCAGGCCGGGGCCGTAGATGATCGACTCGTCGAGCTCGCCGGTCGTCGCCACGTCCTCGTTCACCATGTGCAGGATCTCGCGCCACATCGCCTCCTGCAGCCGATCCGTCAGATGCCCGGGAACCTCGCGGCGCACCTTGAGCGCGTGCATGCCGATGTAGGTGAAGAACTCGGCGGCGCGCGTGAGCGTCGCGGGGGCGGTCTTCGCGCCGCCCACGAGCTCGACCAGCGGCAGCAGGTACACCGGGTTGAAGGGATGGGCGACCAGGAAGCGCTCGGGGTGCTGCATGTCGCGCTGCAGGTCGCTCGGCATGAGGCCCGAGGTGCTCGAGGCGATGATCACGTCCGGTCGGGTGTGGCGGCTGACCTCCGCGAGCACCTTCTGCTTGAGAGGCAACTGCTCGGGGATGTTTTCCTGGATGAAATCCGCCGCGCGCGCCATCTCCTCGAGGCGAGTCGTGAAGGTGAGCTTGCCCTTCGGCGGGAGCGGCGCGAATGTGAGGCGCGCGAGCGCGGGCTCGGCGTTCTCGACCGCGCCGCGGATCCAGTCCTCCATTTCCGGCTTGACGTCCGCGGCGATCACGTCGATGCCGAAGTGCAGCGCTCGCGCCGCCCATCCGCCACCGATCACACCCGTGCCGAGGAGTCCGAGAGTTTTCACCGGCCGCATGCATCACCCCGCGCTCGTTTTTAATGTTTCGAGTATAATATAAAAACCCGGCACGCAGCATCACTCGCGCTCCGCGGCAAGGCAGCCCTCAGTCGCCGGGCAGAAGCTCGAGCCTCATATGCACGAAGTCGATGACGTATCCGCGACCGGCGCGCAACGCATCCTGGCCGAGGGTTCCGTCGCAATTTTCCGGGCCCGTCGCAACCGGAACCTTCAACAGCT